>JBAPRX010000685.1:0-17547 GCA_049281335.1 Promineifilaceae bacterium (SeqCode) | reverse complement strand
GTACGAGGCTTCGTTCCCTCGCTGCCTGATGCGACCGCCCTCTACATTGCCGTTGGCATCCTGGGCGCGACGGTCATGCCCCACAACCTTTACCTGCATTCCTCTCTCGTCCAGACTCGCAAAGTCGGCCGTAACCGCACTGAAATTAAGGAAGCCATCCGTTGGAACACCATTGACTCGGTTGTTGCCCTCAATCTGGCCTTCTTTGTGAACGCCGCCATTCTGGTTATGGCAGCGGCCGTCTTTTATCGCAATGGTCTTACAGAGGTGGCCGAGATTCAGGATGCCCACCAACTATTGGAACCGTTATTGGGTGCTGCCATTGCCCCCTTTGCTTTCGCCATCGCCCTTCTCGCATCCGGCCAAAGCTCCACCATCACCGGAACTCTGGCCGGGCAAATCGTCATGGAAGGCTATCTCAACCTTCGGATTCGTCCCTGGCTCCGGCGTTTGATAACCCGCCTCTTGGCAGTCATTCCGGCCGTATTAACCATCACCTACTTCGGCGAAAATTCAACTGGTTTCCTGTTAGTTCTAAGTCAGGTAGTCCTTTCTTTGCAGCTTCCCTTTGCCATTATCCCCCTGATTCACTTCGTTTCCGACCGCAAACGCATGGGCGAATTTGCTGTTGGCCGCTGGATAAAAATTGTGACCTGGTTGGTTGCGGTCGTTATTATTGGCCTCAATATCAACCTCATTATTACCCAAATTGGTGATTGGCTGTCAGCAACAGATAAACCACTCCTCATCGAGATTAGCGTTATTCCCTTCACCATTGCATTGGGGCTGCTGCTGGCTTACATTATCGCCCGCCCCTGGCTGCAACAAAGAAAGTTGGTGAAGGCCCAAAAGATAGAACGAATAAGTGTGCATGGCCTGGAAAAAGAAGAGCAAGAGGAAATTGAAACCCTGCCCCATTATCGCCGGATAGCCATTGCCTGTGACTTTTCAAAGGGTGAGCAACGACTGTTAGCCGAAGTGGCTCGGCTGGCCGACGCAAAACAGGCCGAGGTCTTTCTCTTGCATGTTGTAGAAAGTCCGGTTGCCCGTACCTATGGCGAAGAGGCCGGTGACCGCGAAGTCCGGTCTGACCAACGTCAACTGGAGCGTCTGACGGCCGTCTTACAACAAAAAGGCTTCCAGACTGAATGGCGGCTGGGGGCAGGCGATGCCGCCGTCGAATTGGCCCGGATGATAACCGAGTTAGGTGTTGAATTGACTATTGTCGGCGCACATGGACACAGCGGTTTCTCTGATCTCGTTCATGGCACCACAATCGAACGTCTCCGTCACCGCATCCCAACCCCCGTTCTCGTCATCCCCCTCGAAGAGAAGAAACCAGTCTGACCCAGACGCACCCTTCGTTCCCGAATCACCAACCCAACCGCAGGTTGGTCATCAATCAATCAACCGGTACAAAACCTCTCCCGCCTTCCTAACGACCAGCACCTCTTCATCTTCTTTCTTCTCCCATGCTTCCACGTCAATCTCGGCCGGATCCCGATACCCAAGCGACAGCTTTTCGCACGCCTCCTGCCCAATCTGGCTCGACAGTGTCACCTGGATTCTTGGATACTCCTTTCCATCCAGAAATCGGCCGTTTCCCCGTACATGACAGCTATGGGCCAATACCGACAGCGGCACATCCTTAAACCGCTCCCACTGGTTCAGGAAATAGGGCAGCACGTGGTAGCCAACCTTGTAAATCCATTCCCCATGCGTCTGGCTAACCTCGTTTAGATGCGGCGCGTAAATGATCAACTCTCCTCCATTCGCTACCACTGGCTCCAGCTTATACATTGCCTTACCCCCGGTCCACAACTCTTCATACATGGGCGCTGCACAGGATAAGACTGTCTGAAACGGCCGTTTACACCACTTGATATGTCGTTCGGCCGACAAATCCACAGCTGCGGTCCAGGCATCCTTGAGATCGCCAATAAATACCCCTGCTAGTCCCGCCTTCTCAACTACCAGTCCGACCAGCGTCACCGGCGTCGGGACAAAATCGGCCGCTGCATCAAGCATCGCCCGTACCGGATTCTCTTTTACCCCGATAACGTCCATCACCCCCATCAATGCCCCTAACCAGTGACTGACATTGATCATTTCCGGGCCTGAAATACCGGGGAAAAGATATTTCGCGCCGCCAGAAAACCCCGCCACCTCATGGGGAAAGGTCGGCCCCAAAATCAGGATATGATCATAATCGAAGATTCGGCCGTTTATCCGAACCGGCACATCATTCCCCAGCGACGGATGCCACAAATCCCCCGCTATCTCCTTTATTCGTTCCTGTGTCAGCGTTCCGATCTGAACCAGCGCCTCATCAGAACGCCAGGCATGGTTAAGCAATCCTACCTGTCCGTATGTTCCTGCCCGTTCCTCCCTGGAAAGTCCTACCAGGCTCAACATCTCGCTTTCATCTAGCGGTGGATGCGTTCCCAATGCCACCATGAAATCTACCTGCTGGACATTTCCCAGTACCTCTACCAGCAGCCGGAACAAAAATGGCAGCGGGATCGTCCGGGTATGATCTGGAATAAGCGCCAAAACCCGCTCCCCGTTAAACCGTCCTTCCAACCCGCGATAAAAAACCTCGCGCACCTCGTCTTTTGTCAAAAACGCTCCACTCTTTGCAAGACCCTGAGCCTCTATCATAGCCAACCTAATCAACCTAATTACAGGTAGTGTCTGGGTCAGCGAACTGACACTTCCGCCAATTACCCAATTACAAATTAGTTCTTAAACCCCTGCAAACGCGGAAAATCCACCATCCACTGCCACCACGATCCCCGTTACAAAACGGGATGCCTCACTGGCCAGCCAGACGGCCGTTCCTACCAACTCTTCCGGCTCCCCAAAACGACCCATTGGGGTATGCTCAATAATTTGACGGCCACGTTGAGTGAGACTGCCATCCGCCTCTAATAACAAATCCCGGTTTTGCTCTCCAATAAAAAACCCCGGTGCAATCGCATTCACTCGTAGACCCACCCCACAATTCCGTGCCAATTCAACCGCCAGCCAGCGCGTAAAATTATCCACCCCTGCCTTCGCATTCCCATACCCCAATACGCGAGTCAATGGTCTCTGCGCAGTCATCGAAGAGATATTAATGATTGAGCCGCTGCCCTGCTTCGCCATCACCTTTCCAAATACCTGACATGGCAGCAACGTCCCAGTCAGATTCAACGCCACAACCTCTTCATAAGCTGCCCGTGACATATCAAAGAAAGACAAGTCCCCAAAAACCGTCGCTGCCTGTTTGTTACCTCCCGCTGCATTAACTAGCACGTCCACTCTCCCCCAACTATCCATCACGGCCGACAACGCCTTCTCAAGCTGCCCTCGTTCCAAAACATCGGCCGTCAACACCATTGCCTCGCCATTCGCCTCTGTGATATTGTTGACAACTTCGGCCGCTTTCTCCGACCGCCTCCCAAGAATTCCAACTCTCGCTCCCGCAGATGCCAACCCTTGTCCTATAGTGCCGCCCAACACGCCTGTTCCGCCTGTTACAACAGCCACCTTATCCTGCAAATCAAAAAGATTCTTCATATTCAACATCACGCCGGTAGTTATACATCTTTAACCCAATCAACTCAATCAATCAACCCAGCCTATCGCTAAATTTCCGAGCCAGCAGCTAGTCAAAACTGTCTCAAGGGAAGCCAATATCCAGCATCCACAATGCCTTCTGTATGGGCAATAAGGGGGTCGATGTCTACTTATGACTACAAAGATACCACCCATCCTGAATCGCCTCCGCCAGAAACTGCGAATAAGGCTCTTCAACCACGGTAAAGTGATCCCCCGGTACCTCTGCAAGCATTAGCTTCTCAATTAGCGCACCCCACCCCAATGTTGTATCAACGTGGCTGTACATTGGAATCACATCCAGGGACCGGATCAATAAGACCTGTCCATCGTATGGCTTTGGCGTGTAACGCCACTTGGCCGACACAAAGAAATAGGTCAAAAGCATCTCCCGATGCTCAATTGGAACCCTCTGTCCGCGCCGGACATATCGCGCACATAAATAGCGAACCTTTAGAGGATATAATGACCGTTCTAAGACGCTCTTGACTAACGAAACCGGCTCGTTTAAGACGCGCGAAATCCGCGTATGCCAGTCAAATGGTTGTGACCTTACCGAGGTGTGATGAGTGTCAATCATTACCAACAAGTCAACGCGATCCCCTTGAGCTTGTAGCTGTTGGGCAATTTCATAAGCCAGGACGCCACCCCCGGAATAGCCACCCAGGAAGTATGGCCCTTCGGGCTGCACCTGCTTGAGATTCGCAATGTAATTTGAGGCCAGCGTTTCAATGCTGACGTCACCAAAGGAGAGACCATCAACCCCTGGAGAGAAAAAGCCGTACAATGACCAATTCTCAAAATGCGATTTCCAGCCATACATATAAAAGACATGACCCCCAGCGCCATGAACGCAGTAGAAACGGGGGAAGCCTGGTTTGCCTTCCTGGATACGCAGGAGGTTGCTAACAACAGCCGGTGATGGGGTTGTGTTTTCCTCTTTTGAATTGAGATTTTCCTGAATGATCCGCCCCAATTCAGCAATTGTCTGTGCCCGGAACAACAGCCCGACGTTGAGCATCAGCCCCCATGTCTTTTCAATGCGGCTAAAGAGCTGAATTGCCAGAATAGAGTGGCCGCCGATGGTAAAAAAGTCGTCATGGACGCCGACTTTTTCCAGTTTGAGCAAACCTTGCCATATTTCGACGAGGGATTGCTCAATGGGATTGCGAGGGGGAACATATCCCGGTCCGGCTGTTTTAATTTCGGGGTCGGGCAACGCGGCCGTATCAATCTTGCCGTTGGGCGTCAGGGGAATCTCATCCAAGAAGACAACGGCCGCCGGAACCATATAGCTGGGCAGCTTGCTTTTGACAAAGCTCCGGATCGCTTCCGGCTCTTCTGGGGGATAGCCAGCCTCAATAACGAGATAAGCGATCAGTTTGGCATCGGCTTCTGAAAGTTTTTGGAACAACACTACCGCGCTTGCCACATCCTCTCGGCCAGTTAAAACAGACTCGATTTCTCCCAACTCCACCAGATAGCCGCGAATATTGACCTGACTATCCTGCCTGCCAGCAAATGTCACCTGACCGTCCGGTAAGAAACGCCCCCAATCGCCTGTCCGGTAGAGGCGATCATAGGCTACCCTCTGCCAGGGGTTTTGTAGGAACCGTTCGGCCGTTTGTGTCCGATCCCCCCAATATCCTTGAGCCAGGTATGGGCTTCGCATATATAGCTCCCCTAACTCGCCAATCCCGGCCAACTGTTTTGTTTCTGTTAGCACCAATACCTGCGCTCCTGGCATTCCAACTCCCAGAGGAATCTCTTGTTTGGGCAGGGAGCCGTTGTTGGCCGGGGTTTTGACGACGTGATAGCTAACAGCCCGCTGCGTTTCGCTCGAACCATAAATGTTAACAACTGTTGAATCAGGAAACATTTCCTGAAAGCGGTCTGCCAGATGGCGGGTTAGCGGTTCGCCAACGAAAAAGCTTAACCTCAAATCGGCCGAAATAATCTTCCCATTCGAGGTTGTCAAAGCGTGAACCATAGAAGGAATGATATGGGTGACAGTGATCTCCGTCGCCTTCAACCAGTCGGCCAGATAACCTGGCTGCCACAGCAAATCTGCGTCCGGTACGCAAATCTCACCTCCGACCCAAATTGCGGTTAAGATGTCCCGTTGAAGTGGGTCGTGTGCCAGCCCGGAAAGCATGGAGAATCGGTCTTCGGTTGTCAGGCTGAAAGCCTCCGCCATCCAAGGGTAAAAGCGGGTCAAACTTCGATGGCGACAGGCAACCCCTTTCGGCCGTCCTGTGGAGCCAGAAGTGAAGGTCAGAAAGGCGAGGTCATCAGCCTGTACGGTGTTGGTTGGCTGTGTTACCGGATAAGAAGCCAGTAGTGCTGCCATCCTGGCGGTTGAGGTTGGCAGTGTTAACCGTTTCTCGCCCACTAATGGCAAAACGGCTGACATCAGGGTCGGATTAGGCTCGTCCATCCCCTCAAATTCCAACCATGCCGCCGGTTTTGCCAGGGAAACGTATTGAGCCAGACGGGCTGGTGGATAGAGCGGGTCTAAAATCAAGACGACCGCTCCCGCTTTTAAGACGCCCATCATAGCCGTGACCAAAACGGCCGACCGCCGGGCGTAAATCGCTACCACCTGCCCCTTTTGAATACCTCGTTCTTGGAAGTAGTGGGCCAAACGGTTGGTGCTTTGGGTTACATCCTGATAACGCCAGCGTGTTTCGGGATCGGAAACGGCCGTTTTCCCCGGTTGTATCGAAGCCCATTCATCCAGTCGGGCAAAAATTGGCCCCGGCCAGGAATAGTCAATCGGGGCAGCCGGATCGGGTAGAACAGCCTGGGCGTATGGGGTTAGCAGCGAGAGTTGGTTTAACGGCCGTGTTGGGCCTGCCGCTACCTGTTCCAACAGCAACCGGTACTGCTGGAGCAAATCTGTCATTCGCTCTGGCTTGAAAAGTAGTTTGTTATAGACCAGGGTTAATTCAAGACCCTCACCCACTTCCGCCACATACAACGTCAGGTCAAAGTTGGCCGAAAGCTCTGGCCTGGCTAAAAAGTCAGCTTCGATATTCAGCGTCTCAGCTTCGTCGAAATGAAGCATATTGAAATAGATTTGGAAGAAAGGCGTCCGGCCTGGGTCGCGTTCGGGTTGTAATTCACGCAGCAGCAATTCAAACGCCGTTTCCTGATGGGCAAAGGCTTCGGTACTGGTCTTTTGTACCCTGGCAAGCACATCCAGAAATGAAGCTGAACCTGAAAGGTCGGTTCGCAAAACAAGGGAATTGACGAATAACCCGACCAACCCTTCCAAGATCGGCCGATTTCGCCCTGACACCGGAGAACCAATGATAATGTCCTCCTGTCCAGTCTGCCTTGCCAATAGATAGTTGAAGCCAGCCAGCAGCGTCATAAACAAGGTCGCACCGGCCTTTTGTCCCAGTTCTGCCAGGGAGCGACGCAGACCCGGCGGCAGTGTGAGGGCTGTCTGCGCCCCGCTGAAGTTTTGGGTGGCAGGGCGGGCGTAATCTGTTGGCAGTTCTGTTACCGGAAGGTTCCCTTGCAGCCGTTCTCGCCAATATGCCAGGTGGGTCTGATCCTCATCGGTGGGGGGATGTGTGACCTGCCATGCTGCATAATCAAAATAGTGGATGGGCAGCGGCGACTGCGTTGGTTCCTGGCCTGCCAACCGGTTCGTGTAACTTTGTATCAGCTCTTGAAGCAGCAGGTTTATCGACCAGCCATCGGAGATAATGTGATGGAGAGTGATGAGAAAGATGTGTTCGTTGGCCTGCAAGCGGATAAGGCTGGCCCGGATGAGGCGTTCAGCCGTTAAATCAAATGGGGTCCGGCTCTCCCGTTGTACCTGTTCCTCAATGGCTTCTTCCTGCTTTTCGGCATCGAGTTCGAACAGATCAATCAACGCCAGGGTAGGAGGGGAGAAATCGGCCGTTTTTTGCCAGACTTCGCCATCTTCTACGTAGAAGGTGGCCCGCAGCATTTCATGCTGGTTCCATATATCTTCCAGCGCTGTTTGCAGCAGGGATGGTTGGATCGGCACATGGAGCCGGATCGCCGTCGTAATGACGAAGGACTCTCCCTCAGGCGTTAACTGCTCCAGAAACCAGATTCGGCTTTGGGCGTAGGTCAATGGAACCGGCGCGTCAGACGGCCGTTTTGGGATTGCGGTTGCTGCTTCACTCGTCAGTCCTTCCTCAGCCAGTAACTGGTCAAGAAGCGCCTCTTGTTCGGCCGAAAGCAGCGTTGTCTTTTTGTCCTTCATAATTGCTCCACCATCCACTTTCCCTGGTTATAAGCTCCCTTTATGTTGAAGAATCTCTTGGACTTGTGTGGTGGATAGACTTGCCATCTTGACCCGTAGTTGAGCAATTCGGCTGATGCGGGAGGCGTCTTCTGGTCGGGCCAGGAGTTGTGCTGTCAGATCGGCCACTCGTGGCGACTGTAAGAAGGTCCAAAGCGGCAGATCCATTCGGAATGCCTGGCTGACTCTGGCAACATAGCGAGTTGCCTGGAGAGAATGGCCCCCAAGTTCAAAGAAGTTATCGGTCACTCCAACATTATCCAGATTCAGCAGGTCGGCCATGATGTCGGCCAGTACCTGTTCGGTGTCATTGCGTGGCGCGAAGTAATTATTGCCCAGTTCAGGCCGGTAAGCGTCCGGGGCGGGCAGCGCCTTGCGGTCAATTTTGCGGTTTGGGGTTAGTGGAAACGATTTCAGATAAACGTATCGGGTTGGAATCATATACGCTGGCAAATGCGACCGAAGATATACACGTATCTCCGACAAGGTCGGCTTATAGTCAATATTCGATGGAATTAAGTAGGCAACTAGCTGCTGATCAATACCAATTTGTTGGATCGTCACAACCGTTTCCCGAATGTCAGGATGGCTGTTGAGCGTCGTTTCAATCTCCCCTAGCTCAATCCGGTGACCATGAAACTTGACCTGGAAGTCCAGCCGTCCCAGATATTCAACCGTTCCATCCGCTCGATATCGTACCTGATCCCCGGTACGATAAAGCCGTTCCCCTGAGATAAAGGGACTTGGAATAAACCGTTCGGCCGTCAAGGATGGCCGATTCAAATAGCCTCGCGCCACGCCTTCGCCGCCGATGAACAGCTCTCCGGCGACGCCAACCGGAACGGGCCGGTGTTGGTCATCCAACACGTAAAAGGTGGTGTTCCCAATCGGCCGTCCAATTGAGATCTTCCTGGTATCCGCCATAATTTGAATAGTGGAAGACCAAATGGTCGTCTCTGTCGGGCCGTACATATTCCACAGTTCAATACCGTCCAGCTGTTCCAGGAGATTTTGAGCCAGCGTGGGCGACATAGCCTCACCGCCACATAGCAGCTTGTTCAGCGTCGTTTCCCCCTCCAGGCCTGCTTCCAGCACCATTGTCCATGTCGTTGGCGTTGCCTGCATCATCGTCGCCCGGTGCTGGCGAATCTTTTGAACCAACGTTCGGCCTTCTGCCGCCTTCACTCTGTCCACCAGAACCAACTGTGCGCCACTGATGAGCGGTAGGAAAATCTCCAAAATCGAAATGTCAAACGAGAGCGTCGTGACCGACAGCAAAATATCATCCGCCTCAATCCCTGGGGTTTGTTGCATCGTGGTAAGGAAATTAACGGCGCTGTGATGCTCGATCTGCACCCCTTTCGGTAAACCGGTCGATCCGGAAGTGTAAATCAGATAGGCGCGATTACTAGGGTTGACTGAAGCGGACAATGGCGCAGTCGTTTCCGCCTCGATTATGGGCCAATCGTTGTCCAGCCAAACGGCCGTCTCCACCTGTTCCACTAAAGGCAGCGTCTTAAGTGCCTTTTCAGTCAGCAGCACCGTCACCGACGCATCCACTACCATAAAGGAGAGCCGGTCCAGAGGGAAACCGGGATCAAGCGGCAAATAAGCCCCACCTGCCTTGAGAATTCCAAGCAGCCCCACAATCAGCCTTTCCGTGCGCTCCATGAACAGCCCTACGACTGTTTCTGGCCCAACACCTAGCTTCTTTAAATAGTGGGCTAATTGGTTGCTTTTCTCATCTAGCTGTCGGTAAGTGATTGAATGGTTTCCGAAGATAACGGCCGTTTTCTCCGGCGTCTTTTTCGCTTGCGCGGCGAAGATTTCGTGTAGACATTGATTGTTGGGGAAATCAATGGTTGTTTCATTCCATTTTGTGAGAAGCTGTTCCCGTTCGGCCGTTGTCAGGATTTCGTAGCTGGATAACGGCCGTGTCGGTTCCGCCAACACGCCTCGGAGAAGCTGCTCAAAGTGGGCCAGCATTTGCCGAATCGTGGCCCGGTCAAACAGGTCGGTGTTGTACTCAACGACGATTCGGGGTTCGACAAGCTGTTCTTCCAACACAACCGTCAATGAGAGATCAAACTGGGCCGCTCCTCGTTCAAATTGGAGCAGGGAAAGGGGGTGGGCGTTGGAAACATCCTTATTCAATGGTGTATTGATCATATTGAAAAAGACCTGTACCAACGGGGTCCGGCTCAAATCACGATTGGTCACAATTTCGCTGACCAACTGTTCAAAGGGCAGTTCTTGATGGGTATAGGCTTCTAGCAGTACGTCCCGCACATGTCGTAGCGCATCGGCAAATGTTGGATCGCCGCTGAGGTTGCTGCGAATCACGAGTGTATTCACAAACGTACCGATAATTGGCTCTACTGAGAGCCGATGGCGGTTGGCAATGGGAACCCCAACGGCAATATCACTTTGCTTCGTGTAGCGATATAGGAGGAAGTTAAAAACAGCCAACATCAACATGAAAGGAGAAAGCTGTTCCTCGTGGGTAAGCGCATGGAGCGCTTCTACAACATCCTTATTCAAGATAAGGATCTCTTCTTTGCCGTGATAGCTCTGAACCGGCGGGCGGGGGCGGTCGGTTGGTAAATCCAATACAACCAGTTCCGCTAACTGCTTTCGCCAGTATTCCAACAGGCTGTTCAGTCGTTCGCCTTGCAGCCATTCTCGCTGCCAGACGGCAAAATCAGCATACTGAATCGCCAGAGGTGGCAGCGACAGAAATTCTCCCTGCTCTAAGGCATCATATTGGGTAAGAAGTTCCTGCCATAACACCATCCCCGACCACTGGTCAAAAATGATATGGTGGAAGAGCATATAGAGGATAAAGTCATCCTTTGCCAGTTGGAAGAGTGATGCCCGCCAGGGTGGCGCTTCTTTTAAGGCGAAGGGATGGGGAAGGTCTGCTTGTATCAGACGAATTGCGGCTGTTTCTTGCTCGCTGGAAGCCATATCTTGTAAGTCAACGACGTAAAATTCAGGTTTATACTTGGGCAAAATCTCCTGGCGGGCGACACCATCCTCAGCCGGGAAAATCGTTCGCAGCGACTCATGCCGGGCAGCCAGCGCATCGATGGCTTTGTCTAAGATATCCGGATTGACCGGGCGGTTTATTCGGACAGCCAGCGGAATATGGTAAGCGGCGTTATCTGGTGCAAGCTGGTGCAGGAACCACATTCGTTCCTGGGCATAAGAGAGTGGAATTATCCTGTCACGGCTGATTGGTTTGATGGGGGGAACGGCCGTCATCGTCGACGAACGGCGATAGTCACCAACTACTTCTGCCATTTCTGCTACTGTTGGATTGGCGAAAATTGTTTTCAAGGGCAGCGAGACGCCCAATGTATTTTCAATGCGGGAGGCTAGTTGGGTTGCCAGCAGCGAATGCCCCCCTAACTCAAAGAAATTATCCTGCCGTTCGGCCGAATCTATATAAAGAATTTCTTTCCAGATACCGGCGATGGCTGCTTCAATTGTGGAGAGATTGCTGTCTTCTGAAACGGCCGATTCTGATATCGTCGGCGATGGTAAGGCACGGCGGTCAATCTTGCGATTGGCCGTCATGGGCATTGTTTCCAGCAAGATAAAAGCAACCGGAACCATATAAGCGGGCAGCCTTTCCTGTAGGAAGTGTCGCAGCGTCCGGGCTGAAGGTGGTTGTTCCGGCTCCTGGGCAACGACATAGGCAATAAGTCGTTTGGCGCTATCGGCTTCTTCATGTCCGACAACGACGCACAGCGCCACGTTCGGGTGCTGCTGGAGGACATTCTCGATTTCGCCTAATTCGACCCGGAACCCCCGAATCTTCACCTGGAAATCGGTCCGACCGAGAAATTCAACACGGCCGTCTGCCAAAAGGCGGGCCAGATCGCCGGTCTTGTAAAGAAGGTGGCCGGATTCGGCCGAAAATGGGTCTGGCAGAAAACGGCTTGCGGTCAAGCCCGGCTGGTTAGGATACCCTCCTCCAACGCCGTCACCGCCGATATATAGTTCGCCCACAACGCCTACCGGCAGCGGATTCAAAGAGGCATCTAAGATATGCAATTGAGTATTGCGTAAGGGGTGGCCGATCGTGATCTTGGCTGCTCCAGGTTGTATCTGTTCGGCCGAAGACCAGACCGTTGTCTCTGTTGGCCCGTAGAGATTCCATAGTTCAACATCTCGCTCCAAAATCTCTGAGGCCAGTTCAGGGGACAATTGATCCCCGCCACACAGGGCCAACCGAAGATGGGGCGTATCCTCTTTTTGCCAGCCTGCCGCGATGAGCAAAGCCCAGGTGGTTGGCGTCGCTTGCAGCACTGTGATTTTTTCCCGCTGTACCATTGCCAACAGGCGTTCGCCGTCCTTAACCACTTCCCGATCTGCAATTAATAGTTGGCTGCCACTGACGAGGGGCAGGAATAGTTCCAGCACGGAGATGTCGAAGGCGAGGGTCGTGATTGCCAGCAGCCGATCCGTTGGCTTTAATCCTGGCGTTTGCTGCATGGCTTCCAGAAAATTAACCACATTGCGGTGTTTGATCTGGATTCCTTTCGGCCGTCCTGTTGAGCCGGAGGTGTAGATGTGGTAAATCGTACTTTCAGGATCGGTTGTAGACTGAGGCGGTGTTGTTGGCTGGCCTTGAGCTGATTGCTCTGGTTCCAATTTCAAAAATTGAATGTCAGCAGGCCATTCATTATCAGGAGAAAAAGTTTCGTTTGTCAGGATAAAACGCACGCCTGACGCCTCGATCATGTAGTTGATCCGTTCCATATTCAGGTCGGGATCGAGTGGCAAATAGGCTGCACCGGTTTTGAGAACGGCCAAAACGGCCGCTAACAGATTGACGTTTCGCTCCTGGTAAATGCCAACAATTTCCCCGGTCTGGATTCCCTGTGCCAGCAAGGAATGAGCCAGTTTGTTTGCAAAACGATCCAGTTCTCCAAAGGTCAGGGTCTGGGCGTTGTCTCTAACTGCAATCTGGTCGGGATGGGTAGCTGTTTCCTCAGCAAACCATTGGTGGAGAGTATGATGTCGGGAAGAGATGGCTTGGACGGTGTGCCATTGGTGATATTGTTCTTCTTCGGCGACCGTGTAGAGGCGCAAACGGCCGACTTGCTTTTCTGGATTTGCCACTCCATCGGCCAGAAGCGTTTTGAAGTGCGCTACCATTCGGGCAGCAGTTGCTTCAGTAAACAGACCGCTGTCATAGCCTAATGTGGCAACAAGCATATCCTCCACATCCAAAATTTCCAGATTCAGGTCAAACTGCCCGCCCTGACGGCCGATATGAATGGATGTGTCGTGGACGTCAAAGCCTGCAAATTTTGGCAGTTGACCTTTGCTGATGCCCGATGTTTGGGCAACAATGGCACGATGGCGGCGCGGTGGACGGAGATAATTAAACAAAACCTGTATTAACGGTGTTTGGGATAAATCGCGGTTCGGCCGTAACTGTTCTACGAGTAATAAGAAAGGGTAATGCTGGTGGGCCAATGCTGCCCGAACAACTTCATCTGTCCGATGGATCAACTCGCGGAACGTTTCCTCGCCTGTCACGTCGCCCCGCAGAATCATGGTGTTGGTAATGTTTCCAAGTGTATGAGCAAAGCGGCGGGTTCGGCCGAAAACGGGTGTCCCAACCATTATTTTTTCTTGGCTGGTGTACCGGTGCAGAAAAGATTGGAAGGCGGCCAGTGTTACCACGTAAGGAGTTACATTTTCAATCCGGGCCAGCTCCCGAAGCTGGTCTAATGGCTCACCGTCAATGTAAATTCTGTATTTGTCTCGACTCAGCAGGCGGGTTTTCGGCCGTCGAAAGTCGGTGGGGAGATCAAGAATTGGCAGGTTGTCACCCAACTGTTCCCGCCAGAAGGCTTCCGCTTTTGTTCCTTCCTCTCCTGCCAGGTATTCCTGCTGCCAGGCAACAAATTCGGTATAGTTGGCTCGAAGACGGGGGAAAGTGGGTATTTTTTCCTGGATATGAGCCTGGTACCCGGTGCTTAACTCGTCCAGGAACTGCCAGATGGACCAGCCATCAACGGCGATATGGTCGAAGATAACTTGGAGGATGCTTTCTTGCGTACCCCGTTCATAGAGGCGGAAGCGGACTGGCGGGTCTGTAGATAGATCGAAAGGTGTCTCTAATTCCTGCCGAACAACGTGGTCAACATCCTCGTCATCCAGTCCGTCAATATCAACGACACAAAAATCGGCCGTGTCCGGTCCGTAAAACTGCCGGGGCTGTCCGGAAACAGACCGATAGCGCATCCGCAAGATCGGGTGCCGCTTGGTGAGACGTTGAAATGTGACCTCAAAGGCCCTTGAATCCAATCCAGACTGAATCCGCGACGTAAAACCGATGTTATAAGCCGTATATTGTGGATTCAGTTGGTGTAACAGCCATACTGCCCGCTGATTGTAGGACAGCGGGGAACCATTTTCCTCAAATACTGTCATATTTTTTTACAATGCGAACTATAAATTTAGAAAAATGTAGGCACCATCTTAAGGTATGACTCCGGTCATGTTAGGTAAGCAGGGATAAATTAGCGAAATGCTTCTCCCTGATGTTAGTGAATAGAGGTTCTAAAAATGATATCTTTGGGAAATTGGCTTCTTTTACTCAATCACCCCATTGCTTACCCAATTACTAAATCTGATCAGATAAATACCAGTACTAAGACAAATGGCCCTTGCGGCGGATAAGGTTTCTGACAAATTCAATGTCATCCCACGAAACAAGCCGCAGCAAAAAAACCATTGTACTATAAGTTGCCCCACCAACCAAAATTGGAAAAAATAACAAAAAATGACGAAAAGGGAGTACAACGGCCGTCATAACAAGCGCCGCCAATACAGCTTTCAACGCATAATGGCGGGTTTCGGCATCCCAAAAATCCTTTGGCAAAGAGATAAAAGAGCCAACGGCAATGAACGATTCCGTAAAAAAGTAGGCAATCACACCGCCAATCGCGCCATTTCCCCAATTGGCCTGTGTCCAGGGAATCAGGAAGAGATCGATTGGGATCGTTATTATTATGCCAATCGTCATCAGGAGCGTCAGCCGATTTTGCCGCCCCATAGCAATGAGCAGTTGGGCTAAAAAGATATTAATCGCTGTGAAAACAGCCACAATTCCAAACCCTGAAAGAACCGGCCCGGAAGGGGTAAATTCCTCTCCGACGATAAGGACTACCAGAGGTGTCGCAATGACGGCCGTTCCCAGGCCAATCGGTAGGATGACAAGCAGCAGTCGGCGGAAAGCTTGCCGGGCAATCACGGTTAGCTGCGCCTGATCCTCTTTGAAATAACGGGCAAAGGCCGGAAAAAGGGCCGTCCCGATGATGTTGGGAACAAAGAGCAGGGAACTGAAGGCAACGTCGGCGACACTGTACCATCCGACGACTGTTTCATTGACAAACAGCGAGATAACAATGACATCCGCCTGGGCATAGACGGTGCGGATCAGCCGGTTGCCGAGAATACTTACGCTTTCGCGCAGCAGCCAGCGCACCAAATGAAAGGGTATCTGGAAGGTTAATGGGTAACTTTGGCGCAGCAGCACGAACAAGAGCAAGGTGCGGGTGCTGCCTGCCAGAATCGAAACTAACGCAACGGCCGTAATGGACTGTTTGGCAAAGACCAGGATCAGGATGCCGCCTACACTCACCAGTTCGGTAACGATGTCTACAATCGAGAGTCTCCCCATCCGCTCTAAGCCGTATAACGCCGCGCTAAAGATGTGGCCGACCTGGTATATCAGGTTGGCAGCGCCGAAGATGTAGACAATTTGGACGGTTTCGGCCGAGTAACCGGAGATATTGACAAAAACTGCCAGGATAGAAAAGCCAATCAGGTGAAACAGAACTCGCAGGAGGACTCCGACGCCAACCAGCGCCGAGGTCTGGCTCTCATCGCGGGCAATCTGGCGGGTGATAACGACATCGGTTCCAAAGCCGACGAGCATGGCGGTCAGATTCCAGAGCGAAGCGGCGAGGTGGTAGGATCCGATTCCTGCTGCCCCAAAGTAACGGGGTAAAATAATCGCAACGGCCAGCGACATCCCCCAGGTTAACAGTTGGGAAACGAATAGATAGACTGTATTGGCTGCGATTCGTTGGGTTGTGCTCCTCGCCATATATGGAATTCTCCAGGTAGTATTGGTTTATACGAAGGAATTCCCCTGAATTAAAACTCAAAGTATAGGTTTTTTCAACTCCTTCCCCATCCCGACGAGGTTATTGCAAATGCTAGTGTTAAGGAATTTTTGACGATTAACAAATTAAGGCCAGTTTGGTCTGTAGCGACGGCCATCAGTAAATAATCCCCTATGCTGTTCGTCGGAATCGGGGAGGTGTAAGCCCCGAAGCCTGAGAGAGTCACAAGCTGGTTGAACACTGTCATCCCTGTCCACGTTGACCAGGGGATCGGCCGTGTTGTTCCCATGTCCGATGATATTCAGCGGTGGCTCCAACAGATCGCTGCTGCCCATGCTAATCTGGAACGACCATCCCAGGTCGGCCGTTCCACTCAACTCCCTTAGCACTAGAAACCGGTTTCTTTAGTCTTTGTCAATTTATGCGGGGGCGATTTGAACAGCCGTTTTCCGAATCCGATAGTTGCCCGTCTTTGCCAATACCTGAGCGACAACGGCCTCCGGTACATCTACCAGGGTGTGTTTGTCCTGAATATTGATTGCGCCAATGAGCTTGCCGGGAATATCGGCGTGAAAGGCAATCGTGCCGACAACGTCATTGGGGCGAACCCCGTGGTTTTTCCCGGCATTCATGACCAGACGAACCATGCCGTCTTCGTGGGAACGACGGCCGTTTCCATTGCTGCGTTGGCGGCTCTTTTCGGGTCGTGATTGTCGTTTCTGCCGGAAATTGGTGGTTTCTTTCAGGTCGCCAACCGGATAAATTGGCCGCTGCTTTTCCTCGCTGCGAGCCAGCTTTAGAGCAGCTGCTGCCACTTCAATTGGGTCGTAACCTTCGGCGGCAAGACTCTCCACCATTTCCCGCTCCCGGCGGCAGCGGCCCCGTCGCAGCCAGACCATCATTTGTTCTACCAACTGTTTTTCCCGGAAAATCTGAATATCTTCCTCAGATGGTAGTTGAACGCGGGTTAGTTTGTGGTTGATATACTTTTCAAGTCGGCCGAGTCGTTGGCGTTCTCGGGGCGTTACCAGGGAAATGGCAACACCTGTTTTTCCTGCCCGCCCGGTGCGTCCAACCCGATGGACGTAGCTTTCCGAGTCATAGGGCATGTCGAAGTTAAAGACATGGGAGATGTCGTCAATGTCCAGACCACGAGCGGCGACATCGGTGGCTACCAAAACCTTGATCTGGTTCTGGCGGAAGCGATTGAGAACGCGCTCGCGGGCCTCCTGGTTCAAATCGCCGTTGAGCGGTTCGGCCGGAAAGCCGCGAACCGTCAGCTCGTTGGCGAGTTCGCCGGTTCCGCTGCGGGTGCGGGCGAATATCAAGGCGCTTTGAATCTCTTCAACCTCGAACAGGCGGGTGAGAGCGGCCGTTTTGTCTGCCTCGTTGACCAGGATATACCGTTGGTCAATGGCGGCAACGGTACGCTGCTCCTGTTCAATGGCGATGGACTGTGGTTGGTGCATGTAGCGTTGGGCTAATAGGCGAATTGGGGCCGGCATGGTG
>JBAPRX010000684.1:0-43235 GCA_049281335.1 Promineifilaceae bacterium (SeqCode) | reverse complement strand
CCGGAAAGAGGAAGGGAAAAGATTGTAACCGCGCTCTCATGATGAATTATGGGCAGCCAGAACAGTGTCCACCCCGGCCATATTGGTCAACAACACCTGCCCTGCCAGCGAGACATCCAGGCGGCAGTCTTTGGGCCAGGTGGCCGGAGAGGGGCCGGTAGAGAGCGTTGCCCGTTCCTGAACATTCCACCAATCAAGCATTCGCATTCCAAATTCAGCCCGATTCAAAACCTGGCTTCCAGCGACATTCAAAATGCCACGAAAATCCAGTTCCACCAGTTCCAGGCAGGCCCATGACAGTGTATCCGTCCAGACGGGATTGCGAAACTGATCGTCAAACAGGGTAACGGCTTTCCCTGATTCCAGCGCCGATACCAGCCATCTGGTGGCATAGTCCATGACGGTCAGGCTGTAAATGAGCGAGGTGCGAACAATGACGTGGTTGGCATAGGCGGCGACGATAGATTCGGCCGCTGCTTTCGCTTCTCCGTATGGGTGGATGGGGCTGGGCGGGGATGATTCGGTATACGGCCCATGACGGCCGTCAAATAGCACATCGGTTGAGAGATGGATGAGGCGAGCATTGACCCCCTGGGCTGCCTGAACGATGTTTTCCGCGCCCTGACAGATAACGGCCGACATATCTTCCGAACGGTCGGAACCGGCCAGATGAATAATCGCCTCTGGCTGCCAGGCCGATACCAGTCGACCAACAGCCTCAAAATCGCGGAGGTCTAATGGACGGCCGTCAGTCGGCGCTGTGGGTGGCTTGTGGTGAAAGTAGGTATAAAGAACCTGATATTGTTTGCAGGCAAGGGGGAGTAAATGCTGACCGAGATAGCTGCTGCCACCGGTGATTAAGATGCGTTTGGGCATGGTCAAGAAGGAAACATACCCTCAACTTCATCGGCCGTTTCCAATTCCTCGTCGTCCAAAATCGTTTCAGCTTTTTCCAGAGCGACCGCCGCCGCTTCCTGAGCCGCATTCTGTTTACTGCGTCCGGTTCCTTCCCCCCAAATCTCGTCCCCTAGCATCACAGCAACAGTAAAGACTTTGGCATGATCCGGCCCTTCGGCCGCAATGACTTTATATCGGGGGGTAATGTTATAACGACCCTGCGCCCAAATTTGGAAGCCACTTTTGGCATCTTTGTGGGCTGCTTCTGCCAATATCTCCGTTAATGCTGGCTCAATGAGGGAAGTTACCAACTCCTCCACAACGGGCAGACCTTTGTCCAGAAAGATAGCGCCTATGGTGGCTTCGAAAGCGCCGCACAGAATTGCCGGACGATCTCGGCCGCCGCTTTCCGCTTCCCCATATCCCAGGCGCAGATACTCTCCCAGCGACACCTCGCGGGCAAACTCCGCCAGCGTCTCCGTCCGCACTAATGCCGCCCGCAGCATCGTTAACTCCCCCTCTTTCATTTCCGGGTAACGATGGTACAGATATGCGCCAACGACAAAATCCAGAACGGCATCGCCCAAAAACTCAAGGCGCTCATTGTCTTCCAGAGATTGTTCCAGATTTTCGTTCAGGTAAGAACGGTGGGTCACAGCCCGTGTCAACAACGAATAGTCGTTAAACTGCACCCCCAACCGTACTTCCAGTTCTTTCAAATCGTCCATCAAGTTAATTTATTGAGCAATTGGGTAATTGGCGCACTTCAGGTGAGATAATTACCCAATTACCAATTACAATTTTTTCCGGTCAATTGCTACGGCACAAACTCCTTAAACACCAACACCGCATTATGTCCGCCAAAACCAAAGGCATTGTTGATCGCGACTCGGATCGGCATCTGCCGTGAATGGTTGGGGACATAATCCAGGTCACATTCAGGATCGGCTGTTTCGTAATTAATGGTTGGCGGGGCGATATTTTGCTGGATTGCCAATGTGCAGAAGACACTCTCGATGGCCCCGGTCGCACCCATAATGTGGCCGGTCATGGACTTGGTAGAGCTGACGGCGACATCATAAGCATGTTCCCCCAGCGCGGCTTTAATCGCCATCGTCTCATACTGGTCATTCAAGGGGGTGGCTGTTCCATGAGCGCTGACGTAATCCACATCGGCCGCTTCCAGATTGGCGTCTTGCAATGCTTGCCGGATAGCACGGGCAGCCCCTTCGCCCCCTTCTGCCGGGGCGGTAATATGATAAGCATCTGTTGTCTGACCATAGCCCACGATCTCGCCTAGAATCGTCGCGCCGCGAGCCTGGGCGTGTTCCAGCGTTTCAATGATCAGCATTCCTGCCCCTTCCCCGACAATTAAACCATCCCGGTTCTTGTCAAAGGGTTGGGGCGTGTTGGAACGCTTGGAGGAAGTTGCCCCGGCTCGTTCAAAGCCGCCGATGGCGACAGAGGTCAGCACACATTCCGCTCCGCCGGTCAGAACGGCGTCCAACTCTCCGCGCCGTACCGCCCGGAAAGCATGGCCGATGGCGTCTACGCCAGCAGCACAAGCCGTTGTGATCGTCGGGCTGGGGCCGTGAATGCCGTAGTCAATTGCCAGCATCCCACCGGCCCCGTTGGGCATAATCATCGTAATACCAAACGGGCTGAGACGTCGCAAGCCGCTCTCCATCACGACATGTTCTTGTTCGACGAGAGTTTGAATACCGCCAACACCGGTTCCCAGGTAAATTCCGATCCGTTCGCGGTTCTCGTCAGTGATTTTCAGGCCAGATTGGGTCATGGCCTCACCGGCGGCCACCGTTGCCAATTGTTGGTAACGATCCCGTCGGCGAGCATCTCGACGGCCGATTACCTCTGCCGGATCAAAATCTTTGATTTCGCAAACGCCCCCGGAGGTATGTTCGCCTCGATTGGTAAAGGTGAAATCTCCAAACCCAGATTTACCGGCCAAGATAGCTGCCCATGTATCAGGCACATTATTGCCGACCGGTGTGATAACGCCTGTGCCGGTTATGACAACCCGGTGAGAGTGGTATCCATTATTTCTATCCATCTTTTTCCATTCTCCAATCAGCTAGTCTGACGGCCGCCTTTTAATTCGTCCGTCAGTTTTTCAAAGGCTTCCCAATCGCCTTTGGAAGCCAACGCCGCCTGTTCGGGCCAGCTTCCGGGGTCCATGAATTGAAGCTCGGCTTTCTCTAAAATCTCTTTCAGCCGTGTGACATCCGTTTCAGCGAGGGCAGTAAAAGTAGTAATGCCAGCTTCATTGAGCAGTCCGGCAACCTTCGGCCCAATACCTTCAATTCGGGTTAAATTCTCCGGTTTCGGCGCTGGCTTACCAGGAACCGGCTCCGCTGCTGGCTCTTCCACTTCCGACTCTTCCGCTGGTTGGGGAGCAGGTTCTGGTTGCGCTGGTGCTTCTGGTTTCTCAAGTTCTTCCACCTGGGTTCTGGCGGCTGTTGAAGGCGTTATGTACATCCTTGACTCGCGTTCAGGTATCGGCGGGCCTGGTTCATTTTGAAGCACGTAGCCAATAATCAAAAGCAGAAGTAATAAGAGGACACCAGCGAGTATCCAAATCCACCAGTCAAAGCCCAGGAACCCGGTGCTTTCTTGCATGGGAGGAGCCAGTAAGAAGAGCGCTAATCCCATGATAAGCTTGTTCCGTTTCATAATTTCGTAATCCCTCCTAAAGGTATTTTCCACGTACATCTTTGAACACCTTAAAGGTGTGATCAGTTGTGCTTTTTTAATTAAGTAAGCGACCGGCAATAAAATATCTAATCAGGAGGCCGCTTACTCCTAAACCGTCCGCGCAATTCCGCACCACATGAATACGCCCTTATTTGCGGACGGCCACTAATTGGTTTTGCGGCCGATCAGGCATTATCAGCCTCTGTCGGCCGATAATCGCCTTCAACCCACAAGCTGTTGTCCCGGCCAACTTCCTTTTTCCACACCGGCACAATTTGCTTCAAACGGTCAATGCCATAACGAGCCGCCTCGAACACTCCCTGATCTCGATGGGCAGAAGCGCAGGCGACGATCGTCGTTATTTCACCTATGTCCAGTTTACCAATCCGTTGGACAATGGCAACACCTTTTACCAGCGGCCACTGCTGCCATATCTCGCGGGCAACCTGGGCCATCTTTACCGTTGCCATTTCCTCATAGGCTTCATATTCCAGATAGAGCGTCTCAGGGGGGAGTCCTTCTCGTTCCGTTTCCCCTCGAACGGACCCGGAGAAGGTGACAACCGCCCCAATATCCGGCCCGCCAATGCTGGCCCGGATGGCGTTTAGGTCCATTTCTTCATGAGTAATGGCAAAGAAAGTCGGATGGGGCGCTTCTGCACCACCGCTGACCGGTGGAAACAAGGCCACCTCGTCACCGGACTGTAAAGGCGTCTCTTTCCCAGCATAGGCTTTATTGACTGAAACCAAAACAGTTGGCAAAGCGGAGGCCAGTTGGGGAAACTGTTCGGCCGTTTCCCGCAACAATGCCTCAACAGTCGCTGGGGCGGGAACTGATACTTGAATCTGTCCCTGCCCGGCCCGATCTTTCAATGTTGCGAACAATCGAATCTGGAAATTCAATGTTTTCTTATCCTCGAACAAGAAGCTCACGTAATGCGGCCAAGAGCTTCTTCTTTGCGCCCTTTGTGGCTTTGCGTGAGAAAAATCTACTTTCAAGTTGCCGTGAAGGTGCCGCTTTTGCCGCCTGATTTGTGAACCAGCCGAACTTCTGTAATCTGCATAGTTCTATCTACAGCTTTTGCCATATCGTAAATTGTCAGCCCGGCAACGGTAACGGCCGTCAACGCTTCCATCTCTACTCCTGTCTTTCCTCGCAGGCGAACGGTGGCTTCAATATCAACCCGGCTTTCGGCCGTGTTTGGTTCGCATCTCACGTCAATGTGACTTAACAACAATGGGTGGCAAAGGGGAATGAGATCACTGGTTTTCTTTGCTGCCATCACACCTGCCAGTTGGGCAACGGTCAAAACATCCCCTTTTTTCATATTTCCTTCTATAATAAGCTGCAAAGTATCCGGCTTCATAGAAACTGCCCCACGTGCAACCGCAACCCGTTCAGTGTCCGGCTTGTAACCGACATCCACCATCCTGGCCTGACCAGCTTCATCAATATGTGTGAGTTGTTTAGACATAAGCGCTTATTATAGTTACCAAATAAGACCTAAGCCAGTACAAAAGTGCCAGTCGCAAGTGTCAGGCAATTGACTATCATTCAGTTAACCCTATGTTTATACTTAGTGTCAGGTAGTTGACGACTTATCCGGTATCCATCCGGTTCTACAATGTTTCTTGTTATATAAAGCCCCTGCGCTTGAATATAAAATGAAAGACCATTACCAGGCTATTTACCTTTCCCCTCATTTAGATGATGCTGCCCTTTCTTGTGGCGGCCAGATTTCCGAGTTGACGGAGAAGGGAGAAACCGCTCTCGTTGTCACTATTATGGCGGGCAATCCGGTTGGCAGGACTCCTTCTGAATATGCTCAATCCCTGCACCAACGATGGCAGTTGCTAGACGAGGTTGTACAGTCAAGACGGACGGAAGATGTGGCTGCCTGCCATGTCATGGGTGCAGATTGGCAGCACTGGGACTTTTTGGACTGTATTTACCGCGTTGACTCTGTGACACAACGGCCGTATTACACCTCCAACCAGGATATCTTTGGAGAAATTGATCCGGCCGAAAACGCCCTGGTAGAGAAGCTCTCCAAAAGAATGGCCCAGCTCCCATCCTGCGAGCAACTTTTCTTGCCGCTGACACTCGGCCACCATGTCGACCACCAGCTAACCCGGCAGGCAGCGGAATGCTGTTTTTCAACCGCCAACTTGCTTTACTACGAAGATTACCCCTATGCTGACACCTTCTCGGCCGAACAACAGATAGCCCAGGAAGACGGCCGATGGGTAGCCAGGGTTGTAGAACTGACCGAAAAAGCCATCACCACCAGAATTAACGCTATCCAATGCTTCAAGTCCCAAATTAGCACCTTTTTTGAGGATCAACAGGCGTTGGCATCCCAGGTTCGAGCCTATATTAATGCGGTAGGCGGAGAGAGGTTATGGTCGGTCATACAGGATTAAAGGTGGATTGCTTGATCAATTGGGTGAACATATAATAGGAAGTTATGGGCGGATTAACAACTAGACAGCTAGCACGAAAGCAAACTCGCTTTCGCAAAACCAGTCAACGAGAGCAACTTCAACCTGGCACGATGCTCCAAGATCGGTACAAGATCGTTGGTATGCTCGGCGTAGGTGGATTTAGCTCTGTCTACCAGGCAAGGGACTTACATTTCCCAACAGTCACGCGCCTTTGTGCCGTTAAGGAAATGGTCAACCTGGCGACTGATCCCCGCGTGCATGAAATGGCAGTTAAATCCTTTGAACGGGAAGCCAGTATCCTGGCGACGCTCGACCATCCTGCCATTCCCGATGTCTATGATTTTTTCACTGAGGAGAGTCGCAGCTATCTGGTCATGGAATTTATTCGCGGCCACGATCTGGAAGCCCTGACAATCGAACAAAACGAGAAATTCCCCCAGGAAACTGTTTTTGACTGGATGCTTCAACTGTGTGAGGTGCTGGCCCATTTGCACGAACACAAACCGCAGCCCGTTATCTTCCGTGACCTGAAACCGTCCAACATCATGTTGGACCCTCACGGCCGTATTCGTCTCATTGACTTCAATATTGCCAAAGTCTTTGAAGTTGGTGAAAAAGGAACCATGATTGGTACCGAGGGTTATTCACCCCCCGAACAATATCGGGGTGAATCCAGCCCTGCCGGAGACGTCTATGCTTTGGGAGCTACCGTCCATCACTTGTTGACCGGCCAAGACCCCCGCATGGAACCGCCTTTCTCATTTAGCGAACGGCCGATTAGCGCCCAAAACCCCTCTGTTTCCACTTCTTTTGAAGCCATTATCAACCGCTGTCTTTCATATAACGTTGCTGATCGTTTTGAGAATGCCAGTGTGTTGTTGGCGGCTTTAAGGATGCTGGCCCGGCCCGGAACAGGAAAGTTGACGCTGAGTGAAAAGCTGATGCAGCACACCAATGAAGGTGCTGGCATCGCTCTGGTTCCAGCAGAGGGCGATCAAGAGTCAATCGCGGAGATCGGAGGTAAGATAACACCCATCTGGTCTTTTAAATGCGAAGATGAAATTCGCTCAACGGCTGCTCTGGCTGGAGGCATCATTTACGTTGGCGCTTACGACAACAATCTATACGCGCTGCGGTCTGACAACGGCCAGTTTCTGTGGAAATACCCTTCCTCCGATGGCATTGCTTCCTCTCCTTACGTCTATGAAGATTCTGTCTTCATCGGCTCTTCTGACAATCATCTATACAGTTTGCGGCGGCAAAACGGCCGACTCAACTGGAAATTTGAAACTGGCGCACCGGTTCATTCATCACCACGAGCAGATTTTGACCATGTGTTTTTTGGTTCAGACGATGGCTTTCTCTATGCGGTAAATGTTTCAACTGGCCGCATGGCCTGGAAGGCAAAGGCTCATGGTATGGTGCGTTCTTCCCCTTGTATCACCGGTGAGCGCATTTATTTCGGAACAGAAGGCGGCTACGTTTTCTGTGTCGATCTGGCTGGTGAAGTAAAATGGCAGTTCCAGGCTAAACGTTCTGTGACCTCCTCCCCCACTTTTGAGGAAGACATGGTTCTTGTTGGCTCAATGGACTCCACTGTCTACGCCCTGGATGCGAGTTCTGGCTGGGCTATCTGGCGTCTGCGGGCACGCCGTTCCATTGTTTCCTCCCCCATTATTTCCAATGGTGTTGTCTTTATTGGTTCCTCAGATGGCGACCTTTATGCCATCGATCTCCACTCCGGACGTAAAGCCTGGACCTTTGAATCCGAGGGACAGATCAACTGCTCTCCCGCTGTTTGGGAAGATGCCGTATACTTTGGTTCAACAGACGGCTATCTATATAGTGTTGAAAGCAAACGAGGAAAATTGAGATGGAAATTCAAAACACAGGGCATGGTGCTTTCCTCCCCCATCGTTAACGAGGGTATTGTCTACTTTGGCTCTACCGACCACAATTTCTACGCACTACCAGCCTGATTAAGGAAGTTACGAATAATGACGAATGACTTGACATCAGTTCCTGAATCTCATTCCCAGGAAGAGGTAGACGACGATACTATGGAACTGGCTGTACCCGATAATAAGTCCGCTGGCGGCACAACCTCCAAAAGCACGAACAATTCCTCCAACGATCTGGAACAGGAGGAATTGGGCGACGACCAGGTGATGACAGGAGATATTGTCTTACTGGACGAAACAGAAGTGGAAGCGTTAATTGATAGCGGTCGAACCCTGCCGCTGCAACCTCTGAGTGAAGATACGGTTGTAAACCTCGAAAGCAAGCGCATTGCCCAGGTGATGCAGAAACCGCCGACGATACGTGCCTTCCAACGATGCAACATTGGCTTTGTTCGTACCCGCAACGAAGACTCTTCATTTATCTTTACCTGTGATACTGGCGGTGAAGAGCCGTTGATGCCCTTTGGCCTTTACATCGTTGCCGATGGCATGGGGGGGCATTTTGCAGGTCATGAAGCCAGCAAAAGCGTCTCCAGAATGGTTGCCAAACATGTGTTGCAGCGAATATATATGCCTACCATAGGTAACGAGGGGCCATCTGGCCCTGTCGAGCCGATTCAGGATGTCATGCTGGATGCCATACAAGCCGCCAATAAAACCATCCACAGCCCTGATCCAGAAAAAGATAGCGGCACAACTCTTACGGCCGCCCTCATTTTCGGCCGTCGTCTCTATATCACCCACGTTGGGGACAGCCGCGCTTATCTATTTGATAATAATAAACTCAGCCTGATCACCACCGACCACTCCTATGTTCGCAGGCTGCAAGAGGCCGGCCAGCTAACCGAAGAAGAAGCAGCTTCCCACCCCAACCGGAATATGCTCTATATGGCTGTTGGGCAGGGGGGGCAGTTGGATGTTGAAACCTTTACCCGTTCTTTGCCGAGTTCTGGTAAACTGGTTCTTTGTAGTGATGGTTTATGGGGGTTAGTAACCGAACAGATGATCAAGGATGTCCTGACGAAGGAAAAGACTTCTTTACAGGAAATGTCTAACGAATTAATAGACCTTGCGCTGAAAGCCGGTGGTTATGATAATATTACAATAATCATTGTAGATTTTTCCTTTTGACTGCTTTGGAGGAGCAACCTGGTTAGGCGGATAGCCACCATATGGGTTCCGGATAAGAAATGGCAACAGATTTGCTACAAGTTCGTGTATTAGGATCACGTAGAGCAATTGCAGCATTAGATTATGCTCAATTGGTCTACTTGCTCGTTAATATCCGGTCGGCAAGCCCGGCCGATGTTGAGCATCCGCCCTTGAACTTGTGTTTGGTCATTGATCGCAGCACATCAATGAAAGGGGAAAGACTGGAACGAGTGAAAGGGGCAGCCTCCCTTTTAATTGAAAAGCTGGGGACAGAGGATGCTATTTCAGTGGTCACATTCAGTGATCGGGCAGAGGTCGTCTTACCATCTAGCCACCTGGAGAATAAACCTGCCCTTATCGGCCGTATTAGAAGCATCATGGCCTCCGGGGGAACGGAAATTTACCAGGGTCTAAAAGCTGGGGTAACAGAGCTGACAAAAATTCAGTTATTAGGGAAAACCAATCACCTTATTTTGCTAACCGACGGCCATACCTACGGAGATGACGAGGCTTGTTTATCATTGGCCCAGAAAATCGCCTCTAAGGGAATTGGTTTGAGCGCATTTGGGATCGGATCCGATTGGAACGACCAGTTTCTGGATCGCATGGTTTCTGCCTCCGGCGGTCAGTCAGCCTTTATTGAATCAGCCAACCAGGTATTTGAATTTCTGCAAAAGAGAATTCACGGTTTGGGGCTGGTTTATGCCCAAAATCTTCGCCTGGGCTTAGACTTTCCAATGGGTGTCACCTTAAAAACCGGTTTCAAAGTGTCGCCATTTGCCCAACCGCTTTCGCCCGATTCTGATTATTATCGTCTGGGCGCTGTTGAAGGACAGACGCCACTTTCTGTATTGTTGGAATTCACTGTTGAACCACAACTGCCCGGCCGCACGATTAATTTGCCCCTTTATCTGACAAGTGACATACTCGCGCACAATGTGCAAAACTATGTCTCCAAGCAAGATTATGAACTAAGCGTGGTGACAGACGAACCGCGATTTAATCCGCCGAAAGCATTAATGGATGCCGTCCAGGCACTTAATTTTTACCGTTTGAATGAGCGTGTTTGGGAAGAGGTTGAAGATGGCGATCTCACCCAGGCAACAACCCGGATGCGCCGCCTGACAACTCGTCTACTGGAGGCCGGCCATACCCAACTTGCACAGCAGGCTTATGCTGAAGCGGAGCGATTATCGAATATAGGGACGCTTTCCCTTGAAGGGAGAAAAAGGCTAAAATATGGCACTCGTTCCCTGCTTACACAAACAATAAATCTGGAAAACAATGATTAAATGTAGCGAGTGTGGTTCAAGTGAGATGGAAGGTGCTCTCTTTTGCAGCGAGTGTGGAAACTCCCTGATAAAAGTTAGAGAGCAATCAACAGCCCAGCTTCCTTTTTCGGATGCGCTGACGGACCCGGTTCCGCCGTCTCTGTTAGGGCAGGATTTTGGCGCTGTTTCAGAAGCAAAACGGGTGATGTTCGTTATTCCCAGCAGTGGGCGGCGGGTTATTTTGGAGTTGGATGACGAGATCAGAGTCGGCCGTAAGGATACCACTATGAACCTCCTGCCCGAACTTGATCTAACGAAAGATCGAGGCTCCGATTTTGGCGTCTCCCGGCTCCATGCCTCGATTCAGGCTTCTAATCGGGGCGTTGTCCTTATAGATCTGGGAAGCACCAACGGCACTCTCTTAAACAACTACCGTTTGCCGCCCGACTTACCATATCCCTTGCATAACGGCGATGAAATTCGATTCGGCCGTTTGTTGGTTCATGTTTTCTTCGAATCTTAATCGAGAGTAAGTAAATGAGCTATGCCATAATTGTCCATATCAGTAATGAGGATCCCGTCCTCTGTGACGTTGAACAACTTCCTGATCCCTCCGATCAGTTCGTATTGGTCAGTAATCCCCGCCGCCGGGACGGCAAAGACATCCATTACCTCGAAGATGATGTCGCAACGATGATCATTCCCTGGCATCGTATCAACTTTGTCCAGATATTACCGTCAACGGAGACGGATGAAGTAATAACCTTCATACGTGAATAATGGTTGAGCAAGTTCCTGAAAAACTAAAACCTGAATCGCCGAGACTTGTTCTGGTCGTAGACGATGAACCGCGTATGATCCGGTTCATTCGGATGAACCTTGAACTGGAAGGGTATCAGGTCATCGAAGCAAATAACGGCTCTGAAGCCCTGGAACAGGTCCGGCAGCATTTGCCAGACCTGGTAATCATGGATGTCATGATGCCCAAAATGGACGGCTTTGAAGCCCTGCACCTGCTCCGCGAAATCACCACCGTTCCAGTAATATTACTGACGGTGAAAAGCGATGAAGAAGATCGTATCCGGGGGTTAGAACTGGGCGCAGATGATTACATCACCAAGCCCTTTAGCCCGCGAGAACTTGCCAGCCGGGTTAACGCCGTGCTGCGCCGGGCAAGCTGGCCCACACTGACCCCCCGCACGGTGCTGCAAATTGATGATCGTCTTTCGGTGGATTTCAATCGCCACCAGGTTATTGTAGACGGGGAGCGAATTGATTTACGGCCGACTGAATATCGCCTCCTAAGCCACCTGATTCAAAATGCCGGTTGGGTTCTGCCCCATGAAACACTCCTGGCAAAAGTCTGGGGTTATGAATATCGGGATGAAACCCATTACCTCCGACTCTATATCAACTACCTCAGAAAGAAGATCGAGAAAGACCTGTCAAACCCCAAGTATATCCTGACGGAACGTGGTGTTGGCTATCGTTTTGTAGACTTCAAGAACAAAGATCAAATCAGAAGCGACTAAGAATAATGGTTCCCCTGCTGGTAAGCTCGGGGTCTCTCCAGACTGATGATTTTTACGTCAGTCTGGAGGGCCTCGAGTTTTTTGAATTGATACAAACCTACCTCCCTCTGGAAGATCGGCTTCGGGTGAGAGAGGCATTTGAACTTGCCAAACGTGTGCATGGTGACCAGCGCCGCCGCTCTGGGGAACCATTTTTTACTCACCCTCTGACTGTTGCTTACTACCTGGCAATTTTCCAACTGGACGCGCCTACGCTGATGGCCGCCCTTCTGCATGATGTCGCCGAAGACACCTATGTCTCCCTGGAAGAGATTGAGGAGCTGTTTGGGGGGGAGGTGATGCGGTTGGTAGACGGGGTGACAAAGTTGAAAGAGGTCTCGGCCGAATTTTCCAGAGGCCGCGAACTAACCCCGGAAGAGATTCGGGATGCTTCTCTCCACAAGATGTTCGGGGCCATGACCGGTGATGTGCGTGTGGTGCTCGTCAAACTGTTTGACCGCTTCCACAACATGCGCACCATCGGAGCCATGCCCCGCCGCAAGCAAGAGGAAAAAGCCCGCGAAACCTTATACGTCTATGCGCCTTTGGCAAACCGGCTGGGCATCTGGTGGTTAAAGTCAGAGCTGGAAGCTTATAGTTTCCAGGTCTTGAATAACGAGGCGTTCGACCATGTTAGCCAGATGTTGGAGACGCTCATACACCGGCGGCAGGCCGTTTACGGCCGTGTCTCCGAACAGATCCTGGAACTGCTGGTCGAAAACGGCCTTGTTGTCAAGGACGTCAAACCCTCCGACCAAAGTGTCTCCTCTGTGTATAAGAGTCTGGCAGATAAGTCCGACATTCTCTCCCTGAACAAGATGGATGTTCCCCTGAGGTTCACGATACTTCTGGAAGACGAATCATCTTGTTATCTGGCATTGGGTTTGATCCACAAATGTTGGCGGCCCGTTCCGGGGCAGTTTGATGATTATATTGCCGCACCGAGGGAGAACCTCTACAGGGCGCTCCACACCACTGTCATTTATACCGATGGCGAACCGCTCAAAATACGTTTTCGGAGCGTTGCCATGCACGAAGTTTCTGAAATTGGGGTATTGGCTCGATGGGTCTACGCCGGATCGCCTTTGTGGACGCAGGGCGTTGCCAAACAGGTGGATGCCTTAATTACTGAGGTTAACAAAAGCATCAGTCTGGAATCTCAGACGTTCAGCAGCGCCGTCAAAGGACTGGTGGAGGATGTATTTAGCCAGCAGATCATGGTGTATACTCCCAATGGAGACGTCATCGAACTTCCCCAAGGAGCGACAGCCATTGATTTTGCTTACGCCATTCATTCTGAAGTTGGCAATCAATGTCAGAATGCGTATGTCAACGACGAACCATACCCCTTGAACAAACCATTGAAGGATGGTGACCGCGTCCGAATTGGAAAGTCTGGCTGGGGGCGCGTTCAACGAACCTGGCTGGACGAAGATCTGGGTTTCCTTAAGACCAGCCGAGCCAAAGCCCAGGTGCGCCGCTGGTTCCGCCGAATTTCGGCCGAGACAGCTTACAAGCAGGGGAAGGAGTTGTTGGAAGGAGAGCTGACGTTAATAGGGATGGGCAATTTCTCTCATGAAGAAGCAGCGAAAATACTTGAATTTGATGAGCCAGACAAACTATATTACGCGCTCGGCCGAGCAGATGTGCTGCCCACCCAGGTTGCCACGATGGTTTTGGAAAAGGAATGGTCTGACGAACCGGTTCGAAATGTCGGCCGTACTGTTCGTTCCGAAAGCGGGCAGGAATTTGTCGTCACCAATACCACCGAAAAAGACCTTCGCCTTTGCAAAGCCTGCAACCCCCGACCGGGCGATACTATCATAGGATTTATTCGCTCCGGTGGCGGCGTAACCATTCATAAGGAAGGCTGCTATGCCCTACGGCCGGACCCACAAACACGAAGCCAGATTAAACTATCGTGGGGCCGGAAAGGGAGCTACCAGGTTCGTAACTTTACAATACAGGTAAATGTTTTTGACCGCAGCGGCTTGATCTATGACCTCTCTGAACTGCTCAACAGCGAAGAGATCAATATTTCCACCATTAACACGCCTCCAGGCATCGGTAACGGCCGACTTCACGTTGTTCTGACAATAGAAGTTGCCAACGCCCGTCAACTGGTTCGCATCCTCCACCGCGCCCAAACCTTGATAAACGTTTACGACGTTCAATGCCTGCCCAGGTACGGAAACGGCCTCGTCGCCGCTTCATTTAAGTACCTCCCCACCAAAGAAATTTGACAGGTCATCTATAACCCTTATAATTCGGGGTTGTTCTGGGGCGACCCCAAAACAAAAACTTTAATTTAGACAATGAACAGGCTGCCAAAAGGCAGCTTTTGTGTTAACGTAACCGGTCAGCCTTTGTTGTTTTACCCCGCTGCCAAAATACACTGACCCACCAAAAAACAGCAAAACTTTATTCCGAGTGATGGTTATGCTTAACCCTGAGTACCTAAAAGGAGTTAAAAATGGTCAGTAAGAAGTTTTTTAAGACGAAGGAAGAATGTGAAGTCACCTTCGAGTATGATGATGAGAATGTTGAAAGTGTAGAACTCGTTACCAGTGCAAACAATTGGGAACCGGTTGAAATGCCTAAGCGGAAGAAAGATGGTGTTTTTTACACTCGCGTCCGTTACCCAAATAACACTGAGGTTCAGTTCCGATACCTGCTGGACGGCGGCACCTGGGTCAACGACCCGGAAGCAGATGCCTACGTTCCTAACGAACACGGCAGCCAAAACAGCGTCGTCAGCACCGCCCCGGTGAGCTAGTTTTACGATCATTATTCAAAACGGAGGGCGTCCTGATTAATCTTAATCGGGACGCCCTTTTTGGTTTTATATGCTATTTTCTTATGGTTCCTGTTCTTTTATGTGATAGAATAGGTGTTCTATTTGTTTTTAACTATGTAGCGTAATTTTCCCAATTGGGTACTGAATTGTCAGTTTGATTTGTGTAGGATCAATATGTCCCTTGATAAAATTGTCGTGCGCGGCGCACGGGAACACAATCTAAAAAATGTCACAGTTGAAATTCCCAGAGACAAACTGGTGGTTATTACCGGTTTGTCCGGTTCCGGGAAATCATCCCTGGCCTTTGATACAATTTTTGCCGAAGGACAGCGGCGATATGTGGAGTCACTATCTGCTTATGCCCGCCAATTCTTAGGGCAGTTGGAAAAGCCGGACGTGGATCAAATTGAAGGATTGAGTCCGGCCGTTTCTATTGACCAGAAAGGGGTCAGTCACAATCCCCGTTCCACCGTTGGAACGGTGACGGAGATTTATGATTATCTTCGCCTGCTCTTTGCACGGATTGGCATCCCCCACTGCCCTGAATGCGGCCGTCCTGTGATGCCACAATCGGCCGAACAGATCGTCGAAGGCGTCCAGAGGATGCCCCACGACAGCCGGATTCTGGTTCTCGCCCCTTTGATCAAAGACCGCAAAGGCCAACATCAGGGAATTTTCGAGGATGTCCGCAAGGCAGGTTTTGTCCGGGTCCGTGTGGATGGCGAAGTCCGCCTGGTGGATGAAGAAATCGAGCTGGATCGATACAAGAACCACGCTATCGAAGCGGTTGTAGATCGGTTGATCGTTCGTCACGATCCCAAAGATACCAGTGAAGAAGCCCAGGCTGACCGTTCCCGCCTGACCGATTCAATCGAAACCGCACTCCGCCTTGGTAATGGCACTGTTATCATCAACGACATCACTGATTCCGCAAACCCGGTAGACAACTTCTATTCTGAACACCTTTCTTGTGCTTATGACGGGACCAGTATTCCCGAAATCGAGCCGCGTACTTTCAGCTTTAACAGCCCGCATGGTGCCTGTCCTGACTGCCAGGGATTAGGAACGAAGAAGGAGATTGACGCTGACTTAGTGATTCCAAACAAAGACCTGACTCTGGATGAAGGGGCCATTGTTGCCTGGCCGACTGATGACAAGCAGGGTTATTACTGGCAGTTGTTGAAAGCGACGGCCGATCACTTCTCTGTCCCAATCGACATTCCAATGAAGGAACTAAACGATGCCCAGCTACAAATCCTGCTTTATGGCAGCGGTCAGGAGGAGATTCCCGTTCGTTATGTCAACCGGGAAGGCCACTCCCGAACTTACAAGACAAAGTTTGAAGGTGTTATCACCAACCTCGAACGACGCTACATCGAAAGCACCTCCGACTACGTGCGTAATAAGCTGGAAGAGTATATGGTCAATCGTCCCTGCCGTACCTGCGACGGAACCCGCCTCCAGCCTGTCGCCCGCAATGTGGACATTTTTGGCGAGACAATTGCCACCATTACAGGACGGCCGGTTGTCCGGATTTTGGAATGGGCCGACTGCCTGAGAAATGAAGAGACCACTCCCCTGACGGAACGACAGCAGATGATTGCTGCTCCCATCTTGAAAGAGGTCTGTTCCCGACTGGAGTTCATGATTAACGTTGGCCTCGATTACCTGACCCTCAACCGTTCGGCCGGAACCTTGAGCGGTGGCGAAGCCCAGCGTATTCGGCTGGCAACCCAGATCGGCAGCCGTCTTATGGGCGTTTTGTACGTCCTTGACGAACCAAGCATTGGCCTTCACCAGCGAGACAATGACCGCCTGATTCACACCCTCATGGGTATGCGCGACCTGGGCAATACTGTGCTGGTTGTTGAACATGACGAAGAGACGATCCGGCAGGCCGATTGGGTTGTCGATCTTGGCCCAGGAGCCGGACGAAATGGCGGGCTGATCGTGGCCGAAGGGACGGTGTCAGAAATTACAGCCAACGAAAAATCCCTGACCGGCGACTACCTCAGCGGCCGAAAAAAGATCATCATTCCCAAGAAGCGGCGAAAGGGCAGCGGCGAATTTCTGATTGTCAAAGGCGCTAGAGAAAACAACTTGAAAAATGTGGACTTCAAGGTTCCCTTGGGAACATTTGTCTGCATTACCGGCGTCAGCGGCAGCGGCAAAAGCTCCTTCCTGATCGAAATTTTGAGCAAGCGGCTCTCCCAGGTCTTCTACAAATCAAAGGATTTGCCCGGTGCTCATGATTCCGTTGAGGGATTGGAACATCTGGACAAGGTTATCGAAATTGATCAGAGTCCTATCGGCCGAACGCCCCGTTCCAACCCGGCTACCTATACCAATCTCTTTAACCCTATCCGCGACCTCTTTGCCGGAATGCCGGAAAGCAAGATGAGAGGGTACAAACCCGGCCGTTTTAGCTTCAATGTCAAAGGCGGCCGTTGTGAAGCCTGTCAGGGGCAGGGGCAGAACCGGATCGAAATGCAGTTCTTGCCTGATATCTATGTTCCCTGCGAAATCTGCAAAGGCGCACGGTATAACCGTGAGACGCTCCAGGTTTCGTATAAGGGTAAGAACATCGCCGAAGTGCTTGACATGAGCATTGACGAAGCACTGGAATTTTTTACCAATCTCCCGCCCATCAAACGGAAATTGAAGACAATGGCCGATGTCGGCCTGGGTTACATTCGGCTGGGCCAGCCAGCTCCAACCTTGAGCGGCGGCGAAGCGCAGCGGGTCAAATTAAGCCGCGAACTGTCCAAGATTGCCACCGGAAACACCATTTATATTCTTGATGAACCATCTGTTGGCTTGCACACCCATGACGTTGCCAAATTGATCCATGCCCTGAACCGTTTGGTGGATAAAGGCAATACTGTCATCATCATCGAACACAACATGGATATTATCAAGGTGGCTGACTACATCATTGATCTAGGCCCAGAAGGGGGCGACAGAGGTGGCACGATAGTCGCCGAAGGCACCCCCGAAGCAATCTCGGCTGTTCCCGAATCCTACACCGGCCAATTCCTAAAACAAATTCTGAACGGCCAGGGATAGAAGTTGGCTGATTAAGAGCCTACAAAGCCGGTTCAGGCGCGAACCCACGATGCGCACCAAAAATTGGGCTGCATTTGTCAGGTGACGGTCAGCCCTTTCAAAATCAAGTGACTCAAGATCATAATCACCGGCGTAAAGATAGCATAGTAAGCGTGATTTACGGCCGAAATAAAATCTTCATGCGCCATGACCAACTTTCCGGTTTCCAACGCCTGCCGGGAGTGGGCGATATATTTTGCAACCTTGTCTTAAGCCTGTAAATCAGTACTCATAAAAGGATTATACAATATAAAAAAAGGCCATGTTCCTATGGAGCATGGCCCATTTACCTTTCATCTTCAGGTTATTCCTCGCTTTCCCGTTAGCCCCGCAAAAGATGTCGCAATGTAGGGCCTTTCCTCTGCATGAAAAAGGAAAGCTAAGAACAACAACCTTTTAGGGTATACACAATACTTGCCCACTGTAGATCAGATTCAAATTGTAAATGTTATTAGCCGAGGCAATGGCCCAGGGCGAGGTGCCATACCAGGCTCCTAACTTGGTTAATGTATCCCCATACCCGACTGTGTGGTAAAAGCGACAGTAACCATAGCCATAGCCATAGTCATAGCCGTAGGGAACATAAAGAACCATGCCAGCATAAATCCAATTAGGATTCACGATACCGTTGGCATAGGCGATAGCATAAACCGTTGTTCCATAATTATAGGCAATCTGAGAGAGCGTCTCGCCATATTGAACAACATGGTAATAGCCATTATTAGCCTCACCACTTGCCTGTGCTCCCGGTACAAATACAACCAGCAGGAGAATGATAACCAGCGGCAGAAGAATAAAGCGTAACTTGAATTTTTTAGCAATTGAACTGTTCATACTTATTACATCCCTCCTAACAGGATTAAGTGAAATAGCTTTCTACACCAATCCGGCTGCGACTTACCAGAGTAGAAGTTACCATAATATAGCATAGATTTATGTTAATTATCAATAGGTCGGCCGCAAAGAAATCGTAAATACCAGCTTCTCCAGGTATAATTCTCCCGCTGATTGTTGAATTCTGCCCAGGGAGATTTACCTTTTGATTTCGAGTCTGCTGAGAACAATGCGGCCGAGACAATGGCCCAAAAATGGATTTGTCTTTGCTGCCTTATTTTTTGACCGTCAGGTAATGGAACCAACCAGCATCTTACGGGCGTTTCTGGCCTTTGTCTTCCTCTGTTTTATCTCCAGCGCCGTTTATATTATGAACGACCTGGCCGACATCGAGACTGATCGAGAGCATCCGATCAAACGTAATCGCCCGCTGCCATCCGGCCAGTTGAGTCCTAATGTAGCCAGGGTTGCCCTCGTTTTGCTGGTCGTCATCGGTTTGGTGGCAGGCTTTGCCCTCTCGCGGGTCTACGGCCTGGTATTATTGGGATACTTCTTATTGCAAATCGCCTATACCTGGCAGTTGAAACATATGGTTTTGCTCGATGTTAGCGCTGTAGCCACCGGTTTTATTTTGCGGGTAGGTGCTGGCGTTGCCGTTATCCAGGTCGAACGATTCTCCCCCTGGTTGTACGTCTGTACTGGCTTTCTTGCTCTCTTTTTGGTGCTTGGCAAGCGCCGTCACGAACTGGTTCTGCTGGGATCGGGGGCAGGCAACCATCGGGCCATTCTTCAGGAATATAACCTTGATCTAATTGACCGGCTCATGGGTATCGTTTCCACCAGTTGTCTCGTTTCCTATAGCCTTTATACGTTTCTGTCAGAAGGGTTGCCTCCCAACCACCTGATGATGCTGACGATTCCGTTCGCGGTTTACACTCTCTTCAGGCTATTGTATCTTATCCACATTCGCCACGAGGGGGGTGCACCGGAGGAGATTTTGCTGCGAGATCGGCCGCTTCAGGTGACATTGGTTTTGTGGGGAACTGTGACCTTTCTGGCCCTATATGTATTCTCGTGAGGTGGATATGAAAACAACCGAAGCCTCGGCTCCAGGAAAAGTAATCCTTTTTGGAGAACATGCGGTGGTATACGGCCGTCCCGCCATTGCTGCACCGGTATCTGAAGTGCGAGCCAGGGCCGTCGTAGAAGACAGCCCCGTGCCTGGTGTCATCCTCCAGGCTCCCGACCTGGGTCGTTCCTATGATTTGCAGGAAGCGGCCGAAAACGATCCATTTGCCAGAGCCATACACCTTGTCATCGCCGCTGCCGGAACCTTTCGTATGCCCGATCTTATCATCACCGTTCGCAGTGCCATTCCCATTGCCAGCGGTTTAGGGAGCGGGGCGGCAATGGCTTCGGCCGTTATTCGCGCCCTGGCAAACCACCTGGGCATTGACTATCTGGCGACCGACGAATGGGTTTCCAACCAGACCTATGAGGTTGAAAAGCTGCTGCACGGAACACCCAGCGGCATTGATAACACCGTCGTTAGCTACGAAATGCCCCTTTACTTTATCAGACGAGAGCCGTCAAACGTGATGGAAACCTTTATCGTGGCTCGGCCGTTGCGATTCCTCATTGCCGACACCGGTTTCACCAGTTCCACCAGAGAGGTAGTAGGCGATGTCCGCCGTATGTGGGAGGCAGACCGCGCCCGATTTGAGTTATTGTTCGACAAATGCGGCCAGATTGCCGAATCGGCCCGTCAGGCAATTGTGACGGGAAAGATTGAAACGCTCGGCGATCTGATGTACGAAAACCACACCTACCTGCGTGAAATGGCCGTCTCCTCCCCCGAACTGGATAAATTGGTCGGTGCGGCCGAATTAGCCGGAGCGTTGGGTGCGAAAATGAGCGGTGCGGGGCGGGGTGGTAATATCATTGCCCTGGTGACGGAGGACAACGAGCGTATTGTGCGTCAGGCTTGTCTTGCCGCCGGAGCCAAACAAGTGTTTAGCAGCAGCTTAACATGAAAAAACCGGCCTTGCGGCCGGCAATGTACAAAAACGGGTTTATTTGGTTGATTGAGTTTATCAAGTTGATTTTTTAATCAACAAAGCTCACCGCAGGTGAGCCATCAACCCTTTTAGATAGCAGCTTTGCTATATGTTTTCAAGCACCGAGTGCAGACATATTTACGAACCTTTCGGCCGTTTTCAAAAAATGTCGCTCTCTGAATATTTGGCTTGAACTGACGATTTGTATGCTTCATCGAGAAGCTGACGTTATGCCCGAATTGTGGCCCCTTGCCACATATTTCGCATTTAGCCATAATTTCACCTCAACCTGACAAATTAAAAGCGACCATAAGGATGGTCGCTCCATTTCAAAAAGAACAAGTTGAGATATTATAAAGAGGTCGGTCATTTTTTGCAAGGACAAGAAATTGTACCAGAGCAAGGAGAAATGAATGTCCCAAGAAGACCAGAATGTTGGAAATATTGACATTTCCAAAGCGGCAATATCAACAATTGCCAATCAGGCCGTCAACCAATGCTACGGTGTCGTCGGAATGGCAAATAAAAATCTAGTCAACGGCATTGCCAACCTTCTCTCCCGCGACAGCCGTCGGGGAATCGAGGTAACAGTGGAAGAAGACGGTATTGTGATTGACGTTTACGTCATTGTCGAATATGGTACACGAATTCGAATAGTCGCTGAAAGCATACAGAACACAGTTAAATTTCACGTGGAAAAGGCGATGGGTTTTCCGGTAAAAGCGGTGAATGTCTACATTCATGGCCTAAGACTCAGCAACCTTAATATGTAAAACCACCCCCTGGTCAGGAGGAAGAATGTGACGAGGAATCATCCGGCGGAGCCAGTGATGAGGACAGGAGAAAAGTGGCTGACCTGTAACGGCCGACAATTGAAAAAACTGGCATTAGCCGGGTTAAACAGCTTGGAGAACAACCACCCAAAGGTCAATGCTCTGAATGTTTTCCCCGTGCCTGATGGTGATACAGGAACCAATATGCTGCTCACCATGCGGGCGGCATACAAGCGTATTCGGAACAACGAAGATACCCATGTCGGCCGTGTTGCCCAGGAAATCTCTCAAGGTGCGCTCATGGGGGCGCGTGGTAATTCAGGCGTTATCTTAAGCCAGATATTGCGAGGTCTGGCTGCCTCCTTGAAAGACAAACAGCAGTTTGATGCTAACGACCTGGCTGCGGCCTTTCAGGAAGCCTCCGACACAGCTTACAAAGGGGTCATGCGCCCCGTTGAAGGAACCATCCTGACCGTTATTCGGGAAGCGGCCGAAGAGGCTGGAAATGCCGTTGGTAAGAGCAACGACCTGCGCTTTGTGTTGGAGCGGGTCTTGGAACGGTGCCAGCAAGTTCTGGCCCAGACCCCGGAAATGCTGCCGGTCCTGAAACAGGCCGGTGTTGTGGACGCCGGGGGGCAAGGACTGGTCTACCTATTGGAAGGAATGCTCCACCGTGTTTATGGGAAAGTGCTGGAATCTCAGCTTGTTATCGAAGATGACCTCCCCGCCCAGGCCAAAGCTGCTCCCGAAGAAGGGATAGAAAATCCCTATGACGTTCAATTCATTCTGCTGGGTGATGATATGGATGTCTTGAAAGTTCGGACCGATATTGACGCAATGGGCGACTCCACTGTTATCGTTGGCGACGAAAAGATGATCAAAGTCCACGTTCACGTTAAAGACCCCGGAGAACCGATCAGCTATGGTATTCGCCTCGGCCGTATTACCGACGTCGTGGTTGAAAATATGCAGCTCCAGATGGAAGAGATTATCAGCCAGGGCGGCACGACGGCAGTTAATGAGGAACCGTCCCAATTGGGCATGCCCGTTGTTTCCCTTGAACCGGGGCAGGTTGGCGTCGTTGCCGTCGCCGCCGGGAAAGGGCTGGCCGACATCTTCCGCAGCCTCGGCGCTGCCGGAATCGTCAATGGCGGGCAGAGCAACAACCCCAGCACCGAAGAGATATTTGAAGCCGTTCAAGACGTGCCGACCAATAAAGTCGTCATCTTGCCCAACAACAAGAATATCATCCTGGCTGCCGAAGCAGCCAGAGATCTAAGCACTAAAGAGGTCGTTGTCATCCCATCTCGCACATTCCCGCAGGGAGTCAGCGCCCTCCTTTCTCTGAATCCCAATGGCTCGTTGGAAGACGTGTCGGAATCAATGAAAGTCGCTTGCGGCCACGTCACCAGCGGCGAGATCACGCTGGCGACCCGCTCCGTTGATTTGAATGGCGTCGCTGTGCATGAGGGTGAATACATTGGTATTGCCGACGGCCGTTTATGTGCCTCTGGACAGGAGATTGACGGTGTTCTTCCCCTGGTCTTGGAAGCCATGTCCATGGATGATCGGGAACTGCTTTCCATTTATTACGGAGCCGATGTTGACCAGACGGCCGCCGAAAACCTGGCAGAACAAATAGGATCCCTCTATCCAGACCTGGAAGTCGAGGTACTGTTCGGCGGTCAGGCCATTTATCATTACATTCTAGGGGCTGAATGAGAACATGACCATTCGTGTCGTAACAGACAGCACCTGTGACATTCCTCCAGAAACGGCCGAGCAATATGGCATTGTTATTATCCCCGCTTACATTAATATAGGTGACGAAAGTTACCTGGATGGGGTAGAGTTAAGCCGGACACAATTTTATGAGCAACTACCCAGCTACCAAACCCCACCCACAACGGCCGCTCCTGCCACCGGTGCCTTCGCCGAGGCATACAAAAAGCTGGCCGAAGCAGGGGTGACCGAGATCATCTCCATTCATGTGGCAACCAGCCTCAGTGGTGTTCTCAATGCTGCTCGGCTTGGCGCAGAGATGGTGAAAGAACGCATTTCCGTAACCATGTTCGACTCCATGCAGATTTCGATGGGGCTGGGACTGCTGGCAATGGCCGCCGCCAAAGCCGCTGCCGAAGGCAAATCAACGGCCGAAATCATTGAGATATTGGAAGAGCGACGCGGCCGTACGCACGTCTTTGCCCAATTGGATACTCTGACGTACCTACGCCGCAGCGGTCGGGTAAATTGGGCCGAATTTGGAATTGGAACCTTATTACAAATTAAACCGCTCGTTCACGTATATAATGGGGAAGTTGAGATGCGAGATAAAATCCGCACCAGCAAGCGGGCATTGGCTCAAATGCTTCAGTACGTGGCCGCGTTAGGCACATTAGAAAGCATTGCTCTGCTGCATACCCATGCAACTGATAAATTAGAGATGTTCAGACAGCAGACTCAACATCTATATCCATCCGGTGAAGAGCTGCTGGCCGTTGAAGTCACCCCGGCCATTGGGGCGCACGTTGGCCCTGGCGGCCTGGGCATTGCCTGCATCACCGCCTGACTTGAGTAGTACCAGGCACGATAGCAGCGAAGAACACAAGTTACACGAATCTTTAGCCTATAATAATTCGTGAAATTCGTTGCAAGTCCTTTTTTAGAATCATGGAAGAAATTAATCTATGTCAAAAGCATTCAAAAGACTAAAACGAGTCTTAAAACTAGAAGCTGACCAGGGTTTTCAAAACAAAGCAGTCGTCGGGGGCATTGGGCAGTTCGCTGCCTTTTGGGTCGGTCAAGCCCGCGAAGAAGCAGTAGATGAAGCAGACAGGGGTCTGATCGAACAGATCGCGGATGTCCTGGCGAATTATGGCAAACTGCCCGGCACGGAAGCGCGGGCAAACGCCATTGATTCCTTGATGTCGCGCCTGAATGTACGCGAAGAACGGGTCGGAAGTATTGTCAACACGGCCGCTCCTGCTCCTCCTGCTCAATCATCACCTAAAAGAACGGCCGCCAGACCGTCTGAAAAGACGCCTCCACCCTCGACCAAGGCCAAGCCAGAACCACAATTTGACGTTGCTCCGGACCCTGAGGCCTTGCAGCAGTCCACTTCGATTCTGCATGGCGTCGGCCCAAAAATCTCCAAAACTCTGGAGCGGTTGGGTGCGGAAACCGTCTGGGATCTCCTTTACATCTTCCCCCGCCGCTACGACGATTATTCTCTGATGAAGCCTATTAACCGCCTTCAATACGGCGAGACCGTAACCGTCATCGGAACCATCTGGGAGGTTCGTGCGCGGCAGGCACGCAACCACAAACTCGTTCAAGCAGTTATCAGCGATGGAACCGCAAAAATACAGGCCACCTGGTTCAACCAGCCCTGGCTGACCGATAAGCTCAGAACCGGGATGCAGGTCGTTCTGAGCGGCAGTGTAGATCAATACCTGGGACGGCCGATCTTCGAGAATCCCGAATGGGAGCCGGTGGAAATAGAACCGCTGCGAACCCGGCGCATAGTCCCTATTTACCCCCTGACACACGGCCTGAGCAGCCACAAGATGCGCGACATTCAGAAACAGGCCGTCAACGATTGGGTCGGTAAAGTACCCGACCCCCTGCCTGTTTCCATTCGCCAGCGTCGGGGCTTTTACACCCTGCCCTACACCTTACAACAAGTACACTTTCCCGACAGTCAGGAGACGCTGCACCATGCCCGCCAACGCCTTGTCTTTGATGAACTATTCCTGCTCCAGTTGGGCATGTTAGGGCTGCGGCGCGACTGGCAGAGCGCCCCCGGCATTCCGGTACCATACAACGAAGAGGCATTAGCCGCCTTTACCAGTATGCTGTCCTTTGACCTGACCGGCGCTCAGAAGCGCGTCATTGATGAGATTCTGACCGATATGGCCCGCAATGTCCCCATGAACCGCCTGTTACAAGGCGACGTCGGCGCGGGCAAAACCATCATCGCCGCCGCTGCAATGGTCGCGGCCGTTCAGGGCGGGCTGCAAGCCGCGCTCATGGCCCCCACCGAAATCCTGGCCGAACAGCACTATCAAGGCTTGAGCAGCCTGCTGGAGCAGCTAGACATCCGTGTCTCCCTCCTGACCGGCAGCACCGCTGCCAGTGAAAGGAACATCCTCTACGAAGAAATCACCAACGGCACGGCCCAGGTCGTTATCGGAACCCAGGCTTTGATTCAGGACAAAGTCAATTTCAAGAATTTGGGGCTGGTCGTCATTGATGAACAGCACCGTTTTGGGGTTGAGCAGCGAAAGGCGCTCCGCGACAAGGGGGCTGTTTCTTCCAATGGCAACGGGCAGGCCGAACCGAACCCTCATCTCCTGGTGATGAGCGCCACCCCCATTCCTCGAAGTCTGGCTCTCTCCATGTACGGCGACCTGGATTTGTCCATTTTGGATGAGATGCCGCCGGGACGTCAGGAGATTAAGACTCGGTGGCTGCGGCCGAGTGAGCGCGAACGCGCTTATTCCTTTGTCCGAAGCCAGATTGAAAGCGGCCGTCAGGCTTTCGTTATCTGTCCCTTGGTTGAAGAATCAGACAAGGTAGACGCCAAAGCGGCCGTTGCCGAGTATGAACGGCTCCAGAAAGAGATCTTCCCCGACCTGAAGCTCGGCCTGCTGCACGGCCGATTGAAAGCCGACGAAAAAGAGGCCGTTATGCGCAGCTTTTACGCAGGCGAAATTGACATTCTCGTCTCAACTTCGGTCATTGAAGTTGGCATTGACGTGCCAAACAGCACCGTCATGGTCATCGAAGGGGCCAACCGTTTCGGTCTGGCCCAACTACACCAGTTCCGGGGCCGGGTCGGTCGAGGCGAACACCAATCCTATTGTCTCTTGCTGGCCGAGAGCGTCACCGGCGACGCCGAAGAACGGCTCTCCGCCCTTGAAAAAACAAACGATGGTTTCATGTTGGCCGAGAAAGACCTGGAAATTCGCGGCCCTGGCGAATTCTTCGGCCAGCGTCAAAGCGGCCTGCCGGAGCTTCAACTGGCCTCTCTGCTGGACATGAATATGTTGGAGATTGCCAGAGAAGAAGCCCAGGCCTTATTTGAACTTGACCCCATGTTGGACCGGCCGGAAAACGCCCAATTACACGAAAAGGTCGCCCAATTCTGGGAACAAGCCGCTGATATTAGTTAGGCAGTGAACGGTTAACAGTCAACAGTGAACAGTCTGGAACTAAAACCACTTACCGTCTACTGTTTACTTTTCACTGTTCACTAATCATTGGTCTAGGAGGACATCTTGAATATTCGGGCAATTTACCCCGGCACCTTCGATCCGGTTCATTACGGTCATCTGGATTTGATGTACCGGGCGGCAGCTATCTTTGACACCCTCGTTGTTGGCGTCTTTGATCACGGCCGTCCCTCAAAATCCGTCCTCTTTTCCGTCGAGGAACGGGTCAACATGATTCACGAGGCGTTGGACGACAAGCCAAAGAACATCCTGATTCGGCCGTTTAGCGGGCTGCTGGTAGATTTCGCCGACCAGGTTGGTGCCAAAGTGATCGTTCGTGGTTTGCGCGTCTTTTCCGACTTCGAATTTGAATTTCGGATGGCTCTTGCCAACCAGCGCCTCAAACCTGGCATCGAAATGCTCAGTTTTATGACCCGCGAGGAACACAGCTTTCTAAGCAGTACCATCATTCGGGAAATCGCCTCATTTCAGGGGGACATTAGCAGCATGGTTCCCCCCAACGTCCAGAAGACCCTACTCGAACGCTTTAATGGCGACAACGCCGATGGGTATACAGTACCGGTTTCGTTGCGCGACTAACCATCTGGCAGGTATAATGCTAGTTATATGTAAACTATCGGGTAGGTGCATTGCACTATCCACCCGAACTTTCACGAACCAAAACTTACCGGGCAGTGCCCTTCACCACTGAACGCAGTAAGTTATTAGGATATGCTTTTATAAGGCAAACCCGCTCAACAATGGGGATGGAAGATGGATATTCAACATCTTATTGATCGGTTAGAACAAACATTGGCAGAAAGTCGGCGTATACCCCTGACGGCCAACTTGATTGTGGACGAAGATCGTGTCTTCAATATCATTGACCAGCTTCGGGTAACATTGCCGGAAGAGGTGAAAAAGGCCAGCCGTGTTGAAGCGGAAAAAGACAGAATTCTGGCCCAGGCCCAGGAAGAAGCCGAACGGATTCGAGAACTTGCCAAGCAAGAAGCGGCCGAATTAGTCCGACGAGACGCCATCATGATGGCTGCCCAACAACGCGCAGACACCATTCTGGAACGCGCCCGTCGGGAAGCTGACATTCTCCGGCACGATTCAGACGTCTATGTTATGGAAGTCCTCTCAAAACTAGAGGAAGACCTGCTTCGTTCTCTCTCCGTCATCCGTAACGGTATGCGGAAAATACAGGTCGAACACGAAGCCGTCGCTGCTCCCCAGGAACCTCAGTCGACTCAGCCAACCCAACCGGTCAGCCAATAACAGCTTATCGTCGGGGCAGGTCTTGACCTGCCCAGGTGTTTCAACCAAAATCACCTTGACACAACCAGGGGGGTGACTATAATAATACATTGTGGCATCCGTGCCGCTTTTTTTTGCTTGCTTACAAATAAAGTAGTTAGTAATTAGCGATCTGCAACTGATGCTTTTATACCTAATTACTGAGTACCGATTACAGATTTACGCAATACTTTAGAGAGGATATCACAATGGGTGCTGTACCTAAGAAACGAATTTCCAAGACCCGCCGCCTCAAGCGTCGGACACACGATGCTTTAACAACCCCACATCTGGTTGCCTGTGACAACTGCGGACAGTTAAAACGGCCGCACTATATGTGTCCCAACTGCCGTACCTATAAAGGACGGCAGATTCTTCCTGAATTTGAAGAATAGAGTTGGCGATCAGGCTTTTGTTGTTTTGCAAACCACCACAGACATAATGACTGGCAGAGAAGCGGCAAAGGTCTTTAGAGGCAAAAAGCAATGAGCGTTGCTTTTTTGTTCCCCGGCCAGGGGTCGCAGCACGTGGGTATGGGATTTGATCTCTATCAGACTCAACCTGTTTCCCGTGCTGTTTTTGATCTGGCAGACCAACAACTCGGCTTCTCCCTTTCAGACTTGTGCTTTAACGGCCCTGAAGAGGAACTGGTAGATACAGTCAACCAGCAGCCAGCGCTGCTCGTTACCAGCATCGCTATATTACGGGCCATGCAGGCAGCCGGTTCGGCCGATCCTGAATTCGTCGCCGGTCACAGCATGGGAGAATTCTCCGCCCTGGTCGCAGCAGGCAGCCTTACTTTCACAGACGGGCTGGCTCTCGTTCGCAAGCGCGGCGAACTCATGAAAGAGGCCGGAGAAAAACGGCCGGGTGCAATGGCCGCCATCCTCGCCCTCGAAACCAACAAGGTCGAAGCCATTTGTGACGAGGCCGCTCAGAAAACAGGACAGCCGGTTCAACTCGCCAATGATAACTGCCCAGGCCAACTGGTCATTTCAGGCGACGAAACCGCGCTGGCCGAAGCAATGGAACTGGCCCAGGCCGCCGGAGCACGCAAAGTTGTCAAGCTCCCAATCTCCATTGCTGCCCATTCCGAACTAATGCGTTCTGCTGCCGATGGTTTTGCTCGTGCCGTAGACGACACCCCCCTTGCGCCGCCACGTATGCCCATCATCGGCAACGTCAGCGCCCAACCCCTGACCACCCCGGAAGCGATTCGGGCTGAGCTAAAAGCCCAGCTAACCTCCTCCGTTCGTTGGACGGACTCCATGACTCACCTGACCCAACAAGGCGTAGACACCGTTTACGAAGTCGGTCCCGGCGATGTTTTGCTTGGCCTGATGAAACGCATTGACCGTTCCGTAAATCGTAAGAAATCCGAGTCAGAGGCGTAATAAACGCATCACGCCTCCTTAATTAACGAGTAAGAAAAAATGTTAGACGGAAAAGTAGCCATAGTAACCGGAGCCTCTCGCGGAATCGGCCGTGCCATTGCCCAAGTGTTGGCCGCAGAAGGCGCGAAAATCGTTGTCAACTACAACAGCAGCAGCGAAGCGGCCGAAGAAGTTGTCACTGCAATTGAGGCCGCCGGTGGTCAGGCTATCGCCGTCCAGGCCAACGTAGGCAGTTTTGAAGATACTCAATCACTCGTTAAAATCGCCCTGGATACCTACGGTCAGGTTGATATTTTGGTTAACAACGCCGGAACAACACGGGACACGCTCTTGATGATGATGAAAGAGGATGATTGGGACGTTGTTATAGACACCAATCTGAAGAGTATGTTCAACTGTTGTAAAGCCGTTTTACGGCCGATGATTCGCAAAAAGAACGGCGGCCGTATTATTAACATCTCCTCTATTGTTGGCCTGGCAGGGCAGGGCGGCCAGACCAATTACGCTGCTTCCAAAGCAGGCATCATCGGCTTCACCAAATCCCTCGCCAAAGAAGTTGGCTCCAGAAATATTACAGTAAACGCCATTGCCCCCGGTTTCTTCCCAACAGCATTGACGGATGTGCTGCCTGATGATATGGTTCAGAAAGCATTGGAATTAATTCCCCTCGGCCGTCTGGGTGAATTAGACGAAGTGGCCCACCTGGTCGCTTTTCTGGCTTCAGACAAAGCCTCTTATATCACTGGAGAAGTCATTCGGGTAGACGGCGGAATGGCAATGTAAATAATGGATGAAGTAACACAAACAAGCGAGCCAGATACCGAATATGTGAACGACGGTCCGCACGAAAGTATCGGCCGAATCGAAGTTGCGCCCGGTGTCTTAACAACTATCGCATACTATGTTACACTTAATGTGGATGGGATAAATAGGATGGCGCCCACACCCGCTGATGTGGGACAATTATTCCGCCGCCATGTAGCCCGGAATGAAGGTGTTATTCTGGACTATTCAGAAGGCAATCTCAATTTCGACATTTATGTTCTCATGGACCCTCATGTTAATGTACGAGAAACGAGCCAGCGATTGCAAACAGCCATCATTGAAGCGATTGATAAAATGGTCGGCGTTCCTGTAGACAAAGTCAATATTCACGTCGAAGATGTTGTCTATGATGTTGGTGAAGCGGCGTAAGGTTGTCTTGATTCCGGTTGAGACAACACAAACGGTACAAAAACAGTAGACACATAAAATGATGTGGACTGTTTTTATGCCGGTGGACACAGCGTAAGGACCATGAAAACAAGACGACGAGCGCGTCGAGTGACCTTAGAAATTTTATACGAAGTTGACATTGCCGAACATGTACCGGAGGATGTCATCGGGCGTCGGCTGCAAGAGCAGCCCATGGAAAGTACCGGCGTCAACTTCACCGAAAAGCTGGTTTACGGTGTTATCCAACATAAAGGGGAAATGGATAAGTTAATATCTGAATTTGCCCCCGAGTGGCCCCTGGATCAGATGGCCGTTATTGACAGGAACATCCTCCGAATCGCTATCTTTGAATTTCTAATTGATTCTGGTACGCCAGTTAAAGTAGCTATTAACGAAGCGGTAGAGTTAGCAAAATTATATGGAGCTGACAGCGCCCCCCGTTTTATTAATGGCGTTCTTGGTTCCCTGGCGGACCAAACCTCTATACTTCGGCAAAAGTTGTTTGAAGCAACGGCCGAACCCACCCCCTGACGAAATAGACTAATGGACAGCTTTTTTGGTATCGGTTTTTCGGAGCTGATCGTTATTTTAGTGCTTGCTGGACTGGTGATGGGGCCGCACCGCATCCGGCAGGTTGCCCGCACTCTGGGCTACTGGACAGCAAAGTTACAGACGATCTCCCGCGAATTTGCCCGTCAACTAAATGCCGAACTGGACTCTCTGGACGACGGCCAGATGAAATCCACCATGCAAGAAGTCCGAGAACTGCAAAAAGAAGTCCAAAGTCTTCGCAAGGAGCTAAATCAGGTTCCAAGAGCTTTTATTCAGGAGACGAAAGATGCTGCTGAAGAAGGGCGGGCATTGGTAGAAGGTAAGAGAAGCTACAAACCCGTATCACGGCCGAAAGAGGAACAAGAAAATGGAGCCGTTCCTGACCTGCCCAAAGCCATTGACGTACCGGAGGATCAGGAGTGAGTCAACATTCGGCCCAGTTCGAGGGCCAGACTATCCTGGAACATCTCAACGACCTTCGAATTCATCTGACCCGCGCCCTTATAGGTCTGGTGTTGGCAACAGTCGTGAGTTTTGCCTTCGCCGAACGGGTACTCGAATTCCTCATTAAGCCCTACGGGGATCTTCTGGACGTCATTAGCCCCACCGAGGGTATTGAGACCTATTTCAAGGTCGCCCTGGTTTGCGGTGTCATCCTCTCCATGCCCTGGATTCTTTTCCAGTTATGGCGCTTCATCTCTCCCGGCCTGAAAGCCAGCGAAAAACGATACGTCTATGTCTTTATCCCAAGTGCAACTCTGTTGTTCCTGACAGGCGTCGCTTTCGCCTGGTTGGTGCTTCTTCCCGCCGCCATCTCTTTCCTTTCAACCTTCATGGCTGAGATTTTCGAAGCCCGCTGGATCAGCCGGGAATATATCACCTTTGCAACCACCTTTTTATTATGGATTGGGGTCAGCTTTGAAATGCCCCTGATCATCTATTTCCTGGCCCGGTTTGGGATCGTTGGGCCGAAAACACTGCGCGAACAATGGCGCTTTGCCATTGTCGGCATTGCCGTTCTAGCCGCAGCCATCACCCCCTCCATCGATCCGGTAACGATGCTCTTAACCATGATCCCTCTTCTCATCCTTTACGGAATGAGCATCATCCTGGCTGCTGTCGGCAGTCGCCAATTCAACAAAACCGTTGCTTTAGAGGAAGAGCTTTAGCCTGTTGCGCCTTTTGCACCTTGCGTGAGGAATTGTGGTGCTTTGTTTTGATAAAGATGGACAGCCAATAGACATTCCGGGGCCGCCGGTGGGAATCCGTCCCGCTGCTTATGGTATTCTGATCGAGAATGACCAGGTTCTGTTACGGCCGTATGACAACAGCGACCTCTGGCAGCCGCCGGGCAAAGTCCTTAATGTTGGGGAAACGCCCACTGCGGCCGTCTTGCACTGTTTCCAGGGTGCAGCCGGAATACTGCCCATCATCACCGGCCTGCTCCTGGCAGAAGATGGCTACTGGCTGGACGATGACGGCAAGCTCTGGCAGCTAGAAGTCCTCTACTACGCCCTCAAACGCTCAACAGCCGGTGTTGCCGGAATGATAGACTTCGACAACCCTGCCCGCCCGGAGTGGTTCCCCCTGGAAAACCTCACCAGAGACAAAATGCTGCTCGGTTTCGATGCCGTTGAAGCCGGCCGTGTCAGAGCCGAACTTACCCCCGCTTAAATAACACCGGTATCCTTTCCCATCAATTAATTAACCAACCACCTTTGCCTTAGGTAGTTACCCAATTGCCCAATTACCCAATTACGACTCCTTTCCCTCCCGCTCCGCCAGCAGCCGGTGAATCTCCGCCAGCGCCACATTCTGGGCCTCAAGATGGTCTAATACAGCCCGAATCTCCACCTCCGCCTTCTCATTCACCTCATAATCCTGGTGTGCCTCCAACCGGTCGCGGAAAGTCTGTCGGTTCTGGCTCATCATAATCACCGGAGCCGTAAAAGCCGCCTGCAAAGACATAAACAGATTCATCAAGATAAAGGGGTAGGGGTCCCAATGCTGAATCCAGGCTGTTACATTCAAAATCACCCAGAACACCAGCAGAATGCTTTGACCAACGATGAAATGCCAGGAGCCGACAATTCTGGCAACAACATCGGCCGCTCTTTCACCGCGTGTGGACTGTTCTTCAATAAGGGCATTGACATCCTCAACCGGAGGATGGCTGTGGGGAAAAGGGTTGGGAAAAGTTAATCGTTTCATCACATCTCCTCTTCGACATGGTGTAACTGGTAAGGCACAATTGTTATTGCAATCCCCTCAAAATTACGAAAAGTCATCCGAAAGGCCAGCGTACTGTTGCGGTGCAGCCCCTGTTCCCAAAAGCTCTCCGTCGTCAGACTGCCCATAACAAGATGAATATAAGCATCCTGCTCTTCACGGCGAATTTGCTGTACATACTGCAGCAGCGGCTCTGTCAGGCTGCGATACGGCGACGGCAGCACCACCAACGGCTTATCTCCCATTCGAGCTTTCCATTTCTGCTCCAAATCGGCCGTTCTATCCGGGTCAATGCTGACATGAACGGCTGTCCAATCCTGGTTCATAGATAATGCAAAGTTAATCGCCCGAATAGAAGCTGCGTGTAAATTATCAACCAGAACAATCGTCCGCAGTGGTCGGGCGCCAATAATGCGATTCTCCCCCGCCAGACTCAAATCGGAAGCAACCGTCTTATAATGATTGTGAATCCGAAAGAAAACCCACACTAGTGACGGCGTCAGCACAATCACAATCCAGGCCCCAACGTGAAACTTCGTAACCGCAAAGACCACCATGACGATAAAAGTCATGACTGCCCCAATCCCATTGATTATCTGCTTCACCCGCCATCGTGGATCATAGCGCATCACCGCCCCATGCACCATCACCTCTTCTTCCGGTGCCATCTTGGAAACCCGCCGCCACCGCACCACCATCCCCGACTGCGACAGCGTAAAGCTCAGAAAAACCCCAATGGCATACAGTGGAATCAGCGCCGAAACAGAAGCCTGGAAAATAATCACCAGCAAAGAAGCCACTCCCGCCAGCGAAAAAATACCCCACGAAAAGACCAGACGGCCGCCTCGAAAAGTAAGTTGGCGCGGCAAAAAACCATCGGCAGCAGCCAGCGCCGCCAGCCGGGGAAAGTCAGCGAAGCTGGTGTTCGCCGCCATAATGAGAATGACCGTTGTGCTGACCAACGTCAGCAGGTAAAACAGGCCATCCCCATAGACCGTCCGGGCAATTTGCGAAATAATCGTCTCCGATTCGCTGGGCTGGGCCTGGATTCCATGTGCCAGCAGGGTAATGCCGACAAACATCGTCATCAAAATCGCGCTCATTGCCAGCAGTGTATTGGCCGCATTCCGGGAACGCGGCTCTTTGAAAGCCGTGATACCGTTGGAAATCGCTTCCACCCCGGTCAAAGCCGTACATCCGCTGCTAAAAGCCCGCAAAATCAGGAACAGCGTCAGTGGTTGGATCGAATCCGCAATCACCTCAACCCCCGTCACCTGCCCCAACGAACCGGTCGCCCAGCGAAAGGCTCCAACTCCCAACAGCAAAAATGCCATGGTCAGGAAAAAGTAAGTTGGCACGGCAAAGGCATTGCTTGATTCCTTGACCCCCCGCAGATTCACCACCGTCATGAAGATGATCAACGCCACCGCTATCTCCACCCGGTAAGAATAAAGCGTTGGAAAAGCCGAGGTAATTTGAGCGACTCCTGAGGAGATAGAAACTGCGACGGTTAAAATATAATCAGTGAGTAATGCTGCCCCCGCCGTTTGGGCTGGTAATTCGCCCAAATTGTCACGGGCCACGATATAAGCCCCACCTCCGCCCGGATAAGCAAAAATCGTTTGTCGGTAAGAGATGGTTAGCACAATCAGCAGCACGGCAATGGCAAGGGCGATTGGAATGGATAGTGAGAAGTAGGCTGCCCCACCCAGCGCCAGAATGACCAGAATTTCCTCCGTCGCATAGGCAACCGAAGAAAGGGCATCAGAAGCAAAAACCGCCAGTGCCGGAATCTTGCCGATGGCCTGATGCGGGGCAGCGGCCGTTTCCAAAGGCCGACCCAGCAATATTTGAGAAAATGGAAGGCGTGGATTCGCCATGATACGATATCCTTATAATAATACAGCCGAACGATTGACCGTCGTTCGGCTGTTGTCTTATTCGCTTCAAGAATGCCAGGATCGGCCGTTATTTACAGACCAATTATTATCCGTGCAACGGTGAAATAGATAAACAAACCGGTCGCATCTACCAGGGTGCTCATCGCCGGGCCAGAAACGACAGTTGGGTCCAGTTTTAGGGCGGCAGCGCCTAAAGGCAGCAGCGCACCAAGACTATTTGCCCAAAGTATAATCGTAAGAATAGAAATAGCAACGGCCATCGCCAGCGCCGGAGTCGTTCCCCACAACAGCGCCCGTCCATAGGCAATCCCGGCCATAATAACCGCCAGCAGCAGCCCAATCCGCAGTTCGTGCCAAAAAGAGGCCACCGCATCCCGCAGCCGGATGTCTCCCACTGCCAGCGCCCGGATAATGGTGCTGGTCGTCTGGGAACCGGCATTCCCGCCCGTGCCGATGAGCAGCGGAATAAAGAATGAGAGCGCCACCACCGCTTGCAGTTCGCCTTCAAACAGGCGCAGGACGCTTCCGGTCAGACTTTCTGTCAGAAAGAGCAGCAGCAGCCAGCCGACCCGCTTTCGGGCAATGCTGAAGACCGGCGTATCCAGATACGGCCGTTCCAATGGCTCCGCGCCGCCCAACCGTTGGATGTCTTCCGTCGCCTCATCTTCCAACACGTCAATCACGTCGTCAATCGTAATAACACCCACCAGCTTGTGGGCATCATTGACAACCGGCAGCGCCAGCAGATCATAACGGGTGAACAACCTCGCAACCGTTTCCTGGTCGCTGCCAACAGCCGCCCAGGTCGGCTCCGGGTCCATCAAATCCATCACCAGATCGGCCGGTTTTGCCATCACCAGTTGCAGCAGCGACACCACGCCGCATAAAAGCCCGTCCCGATCAATCACAAAGAGGTCAGACAATCTGTTCGTCTTAGGCTGCCAATCCCGTACCGCCGCCAGGGCGTCGGCCGCAGTCGTCCGTCGTCGCAGCGCCAGATATTCAGAGGTCATCAGACCACCGGCGCTGTCGTCAGGGTGCAGCAAAAGCGGCCGAATCTCTGCTGCATCTTCCAACCGGGCCAGAAAGGTACGGGCCTGATCCGGTTCCAGGTCACCCAACAGATCGGCCGCTTCATCTGGTTCCATCTCATCCAAAATCCGAACGGCTGCTGCATGGGGTAGGGAGGCGACCAGTTCGGCCGCCCGCGTCTCATCCATTTCTTCCAGAATATCGGCCGAATCTGCCGGTTGTAATTCCGGCAGTAACAGCACTTGTGCCTCAGGGTCCAACTCGTCAACCAGTTCAGCCTGATCTGGAACCTGTATCTCCGCCAGAACCGCCAGCGCCGCTTCTATATTGTTCGCTTCCAAAGCATCCTGAAGCTGCTTCAGGCGATCTTCAAAGGTCATGTTGTTTGCTGTAGAATCCATAATAACATTCCTCAAAATACTATTTTAGGTTTATCAAAATTATTGCGTATCAATTATACACCTGTCTTAATGTGAAGAGCAACAAGGAAAAAAGTAGTATAAAATTGCTCCTCCAATCCGCTCTCTTCAGGTCTTGACATCTACTGGTCAAACTGATATGATGCCCACACGATGAATGAAAAACGCTTGGCTTTTGGCTTCTTTTTTAGCTTTATGAACACCACCAACGCCGTGTTTGCGAAGGAGGGTTGTTTCGGCTGAGAAGCAGCAAGCAACCAGAATAAATTGAGCAGAACGCGGCCCCAGGGCCGCGTTTTTTGTTTTTGGTAGGCTATGGTATCCTTCCCGCCTGCACCGAAGATTTACAACTAAAAGACTACTTTTGTTTTCTGGCATTTCCAGATAGTCACGTGCACCAAAATCTATGAAAACAAAAGTTTGTAAAAAATTCACACCAAGGACAGACGCATGTTAGACCAACTAGAAACCATCCTAAACACCCAACAAGCCGCCCTACAAACGGCTGCATCTTCCGCCGCCCTCGAAGGCTGGTACCGGGAAACCCTCGGCCCCAAGGGCCAGGTGACTCTCATGACCCGCCAGATTGGCAAACTGACCCCGGAAGAACGGCCGCTCTTTGGCAAGCGCGTCAACGAAGTCAAGCAAAAACTACAGGCCGCTTATGACAGGCAACTAGCCCAGGTACGCGCCAAAGAGCTGCAAGACCAGATGACGGCCGAAAGAATAGACGTCACCTTACCAGGTCGGAAACAGTATCGCGGCCGTCTCCACCCCGCCACCCAAACCCTGCGGGAAATCTACCGTATCTGGGGCGACATGGGCTTCCAGATTTACCGCAGCCGCGATGTTGAAACCGACGAATACAACTTCGAATTATTAAACATTCCCCAGCACCATCCGGCCCGCGACCTTTGGGACACCTTTCATACCGTCACGCCCGGCGTCATCCTCCGGACCCACACCAGCCCCGGCCAGATTCACGCCATGCACTCCTATTATCCCGAACCCATCCGCGTCATCCTGCCTGGGATGTGCTACCGCTACGAACAGATAACCGCCCGCAGCGAAATACAATTTCATCAGGTCGAAGGGCTGGCTGTCGGCAAACATATCACCCTGGCCGACCTTAAAGGAACCCTGACCGACTTCGCCCGGCGCATGTTTGGTGCGGATCGCAGCGTCCGTTTCCGAGCCAACTACTTCCCCTTCACCGAACCCAGCGCCGAGATGGACGTCGAATGTATCCTCTGCGGTGGTTCCGGCTGTCAGGTTTGCAAATACAGCGGCTGGCTGGAAATCTTGGGCTGCGGCATGGTCCACCCCACCGTTCTTCGCAACGGTGGTTATGACCCGAAAAAATACTCCGGCTTCGCCTTCGGCATGGGGCCGGAACGCATCGCCATGCTCAAATATGGCATCGAAGACATTCGCTATTTCTGGGGCAACGACCTGCGCTTCCTCGAACAGTTCTAAATAGTAGCGTGATTTGTTAAATCGCGTATCGAATTACCAATTCGATTTACAGTGGAGTTTAATTAATGAAAGTACCCATAAGCTGGTTAAAAGAATACGTTGACGTCGTTCTGCCCGTTGAAGAACTGGCCGAGCGACTCACAATCGCCGGGTTGGAGGTTGCCAACATCGAATACATCGGCATCCCCGGCGGCAACGATCTCAACCGCCTTGTCTGGGATCGTGAAAAGCTCGTTCTCGGCCGAATTTTAGACGTCAATCCTCACCCCGATGCCGACCGTCTGGTGCTGGCAATGGTAGACTATGGTGGTGATGAACCAGAAGTTGTCGTAACCGGCGCCCCCAACCTCTTCCCCTACCTGGGACAAGACAATCTGGCCGACCAAAACCTCTACTCCCCCTTCGCCTTCGAAGGCGCTGTCCTGTACGACGGCCACAAAGAAGGCCAGGTCAAAATGACCCTCAAAGGCCGCAGTCTGCGCGGCATCTACAACCACTGTATGCTCTGTTCCGAAAAAGAACTGGGCATCAGCGCCGAACACGAAGGCATCCTGATTATGGAAGGCGACTACACTGCCGGAACGCCGCTCCAAGACCTCCTGGGCGACGCCGTTCTGGACATCGAAGTCATCCCCAACATCGCTCGCTGTGCCTCCATTGTCGGTGTCGCCCGCGAAGTAGCTGCCCTGACCGGCCAGACGCTTCGAGAACCCGACTACACTGTTGAAATGGATGGCTCGCCGGTCGAAGGGCAGATCAAGCTGACCACTGACCGCCCCGACCTGAACCCCCGCTTTGTGGCAATGGTCATAGAAGGGGTCGAGCAAAAACCAAGCCCCGCCTGGATGCAGCGCCGCCTCCGATTGGCTGGCCAACGGCCGATCAACGTCGTAGTGGACATCAGCAACTACGTCATGCTCGAAATGGGCCAGCCCAACCACACCTTCGATTACGACTTCCTCCGCCGCCGTGCCGACGAATACAATCCTGGCGGCCCCATTCATATTCACACCCGCCTGCCCTACGAAGGCGAAACCCTGACCACCCTGGACGGCGAAGAACACACCCTGCTGCCGTTCAACATCCTTGTCACCGACCCGGTCGGTTCCCTCAGTTTAGGCGGCATTATGGGTGGCCTCGACAGCGAAATCAGCGACACGACCACCAATGTTCTGCTGGAAGCGGCTGCCTGGAATTTCATCAACATTCGCCGCAGCACCAACGCATTGAAAATCACCAGCGAAGCCGGTTTCCGGTTCAGCCGGGGCGTTCACCCCAGCCAGGCATTGTTGGGTGCAAAACGAGCGGCCGAACTCCTGCGCCGCCATGCCGGTGGAACCGTCCGCCAGGGAATTGTGGACTACTACCCCAATCCCCCGGAACTCAAAGCCATCCAATTAACGGCCGCAGAAGTGGCTCGCATTGGTGGCATCCACCCCAGCCAGTCTGAAATCAAAACCATGCTCGAATCGCTGGAGTTCACTGTAGAGGAGCAGGGCGACCACCTGCTGGTTACGGCCCCTGATCACCGCATGGACATCGAAGGGACACACGACCTGGTAGAAGAAGTCTGCCGTGTCTACGGCTATGATCGCATTCCCACAACGGAGATGGCCGACAGCCTGCCGCCCCAGCGCAACAATCTTGACCTGACCCGCGAGGAACATATCAAGGACATTCTGACCGAACTCGGTTTGCAGGAGATCATCACCTACCGGCTGACAACGGCCGAACGTGAAGCCAAACTCCTCCCCAATGGGATTGTTTCCCCAGACGACCGCCCCTATGTCACCCTGACCAACCCCATCACTGTAGACCGGGTTGCCATGCGCCACAGCCTCCTGGCCTCCGTTCTGGAAGTCGCCGCCGCCAACAGTCGCTATCGTGATCGTATTGCCATCTTCGAGTTGGGCCTCATTTACCTTGCCAGCGAAGAAGGCATTTTGCCAGACGAACTGCGCCGTCTGGCCCTGCTTATGATGGGCCGCCGCGGACAGAACCACTGGCAGGATGACGACACCCCCGAAGAAATAGACTTCTACGATATGAAAGGGGTGTTGGAGTCCCTCTTTGACGCCCTTCACATGGACGACTTATCTGTCACACCCGGCCAGCACCCCACCTTCCGACCCGGCCAGACCGCCCGCCTGTTGTTAGGCGAAGAGCAGATTGGCTGGCTCGGCCGTCTTCATCCCGCCGTCGTTGAAGGATTCGACATTCGCGGCGAGTGGCCTGTGATCGCGGCTGAGATTGATCTGGAACTCGTCTTGAACCATATCCCCGACCGTCACCGGATTGAACCAATTCCGGTCTTCCCGGCTGTGCATGAAGACATCGCGCTAATTTTGGACAAGTCCGTTTCGGCCGTTGACGTCCAGGCCACCATTGAGAGAGCAGGGGGATACCTGCTCAAAGAAGTCGCCCTGTTTGACGTCTACGAAGGCAAATCGATCCCGGAGGGTAAGAAGAGTTTGGCCTATCACCTGACCTTCCAATCCCCCAACAAAACGCTGACCGACAAAGAAATCCGCAAAAACCGCCAGCGCCTTGTCCAACAGTTAGAACGGCAGTTAGGAGCCAAACTCCGCGATGCGTAGAAGAGGTAATTGGGTAATTACTACTTGTAATTACCCAATTACGATTCTTATAAACCATTCGTCACATCTCAATATTCGGTTAAAATTCAACTGTAAACTACTTGACACTTCAATTAGCAAATGATATAGTTGACGTATCAACAGTTGATACGTCAACTATTGTGCTATCAACTAAGTTTGTTCCTAACTATGTCCGATCCACATATGCTTTACAATACCCTAAACGAAATTTTCCTTATTCTCGATGATGGAGATCGTCGTTTTTTTAGCAATTATGAATTATCTCCCTCCCGATACTATGCGTTGTTCCACCTGTTAGAACAACCCGGCATCTCGTTTAGCGAACTGAGCAATCTAATGCTCTGTGACAAAAGCAACATCACACGGATTATCAAGGGGTTGGAGTCTGACGAACTGGTAGTTCGACGGCCGCACGAGACAGACGGCCGAACATTACGGCTCTTTCTAAGCGAAAAAGGCAAAATGCTTTGCAAAAAAGCTATGGTTGCCCACCGCGACTACAACCAGGAGCGTTTTAGCGACCTGGAAGATATTAAAAAAGATAACCTGCTAGAAGGGTTACAGCAGTTGAAAAGCAGCCTGCGTTCAAGGCTCGATGTAGACTTATAAATATCCTATTGAAAGGAGGTGATGTCCCTATCACCGATGGTCGTTAAACCGTATTCACCAGGGTAGTCTTCCCTCAATAATAATGAATATGCTAATAAAACTCTAGTGGAGGAGAATACAGCAATGTTTAAAAAACTTTCCGTCTTACTTGCTCTGATGTTAATCGGAGCACTTATTTTAACCGCTTGTGGTGGCAATGAAGCCGAACCAACCACAGCCCCAACCGAAGCACCGGCGGCCGAACCCACCGAAGCACCGACCGAAGAGGTCATGGTAGAGCCAACTGAAGAGATGATGGAGCCAACTGAAGAACCAATGGCAGAGCCAACTGAAGAAGTGATGGCAGAGCCAACCGAAGCAGCGGCCTCCGAATTCGACACCGTCATCACCATCTGGTCCGACGATCTGCTTACCCCAGTTCTAAGTGAACTCATTGGCCCATTCGAGGAAGAATATGGCATTGGCCTCGTCGTCGAAAACGTACCAGACCGCAATGACCAGTTCCCCATCGCTGTACCTGCCGGTGAAGGCCCTGACATCGCCATGTTCCCCCATGACCGCCTGGGTGGTTTTGTGGAAAGTGGTTTGTTAGCCCCAATTGATCTTGGTGACAAGGCCGATCAATTCGCTCCTGATGCTCTTCAGGCCATGACCTTCGACGGCCAACTGTACGCCTTACCCTACACCGTTGAAAATATGGCCTTCTTCTACAACACTGACATGATTGCTACCCCGCCACAAACGTGGGATGAACTAATCGAGATGGGTTCCGCCCTGGTTGACAGCGGCGATGCAACCTACGCTCTAGCCCTGTCCGGTACGACCTATGATGCCTTCCCGCTTCAAACGGCTTTTGGTGGTTACGTCTTCGGCCTCAACGATGACGGAACTTACAACCCCAATGATGTTGGTATTGATAGCGAAGGCATGATTGCTGCCGGTAACTTTATCCAGGAAAACGTTGAAGCTGGCTACATCAGCAGCAGCGCTGATTGGGACACCGCTCACCTTCAGTTTGAAACCGGCGAAGTACCTTTCCTGATGGCTGGTCCCTGGGCATTGGATCGCATTCGTACCTCCGGCGTTCCTTACGCCATCACCAGCTTCCCCTCCGAGACTCAGGCGGGTGTACCTTTCCGCGGTGTCTGGGGCTTTGCTGTTAACGCCTTAGGCGACAACGTTCTCCTTGCCCAGACCTTTTTGACCGAAGTTCTGGCAACCCCGGAAGCAATGCAAGTCTTAGCCGATGGAAGTAATCGTCCCTCTGCCTGGCTCGATATTGTTAGCACTGATCCTGACCTGGCTTCTTTCGGTGAGGTTGGTGCAACGGCCGAAAACATGCCCGCCATCCCTGAAATGGGTTCTGTTTGGGGTAGTTGGGGCGATGCCTTTACCCTGATCCTGAACGGCGAACAAGACCCGGCTGATGCGCTTGACAACGCTGCCACCCAAATCCGCGATCTAATCGGTGGTTCGGCCACTGGCATGGTCAACGTTCCTGGCTCCTGGCAAGCTGCTTCCGGTCTCTGCGAAGGCGACTGGGACCCGGCCTGTGAAGCGTCTGCTTTGACAGACAATGGCGACGGAACCTACTCCGCTACCTTTGATGTTCCCGCTGGCGACTATGAAGTCAAAGTTGCCCTCGATGGTGGTTGGACAACCAACTACGGTATTGACGGCGCTGCCGACGGCGATAACATAACC
>JBAPRX010000683.1:0-19653 GCA_049281335.1 Promineifilaceae bacterium (SeqCode) | reverse complement strand
CTGGCGCTGACTACACCTGGGCCATAAACTACTGGATGTCCGCTCCATTTCACGCCCTTCCTATGCTAGACCCCGAATTGACCGAAGTAGGATTCGGCGACTACTTAAATTCCTCTGGCTCGTCGGTTGGTACGCAAGGAATAGTTTATGGCGCAACCCTCGACGTCCAACGTGGCCTGGTTCAAAATGCGAATGTGGCGGTTCAATTCCCACTATTTTTCCCACCGGATGGCGGCGAAACCTGGGTTCTGAGCCACAGTCTTTTTGAATATCCTAACCTCGTGACTAGCTGCCCAGGTTACTCACGGCCGACCGGCCCCCCGGTAATTATCCAGACTGGCTTCGGCAGTGGCAGACCAAATGTCAACAGCTTTGTTTTTTCTGAGAACGGCAATGCTGTTCCATCCTGTATGTTTCATGAAGGCTCCTATTCCAACCCCAACCCGACAACCCAAGAAATCGGCCGAAAGATTCTAGACGACCGGGATGCCATCATCATTGTTCCCCAGAATCCCCTGAAAATTGGGAACAGCTATGAAGTAACTGTTACCATTAGTGGCGTACCTTACACCGCCCAATTTACGGCCGTTGAGCCTCCCTATTAGCTGATGAAACCTAAGTTCAATTTTTGGTTGGAAAAAAACGGCGAAGTCGTCCTCTCTATCTGGCGCGTGCAGTTGCTGGAAGCAGTTAGAGAAGCCGGTTCGATTAGCGGCGGAGCGGCCGTAATGAACGTTCCCTACCGCGTCGCCTGGCAAAAAATCCACGAGATGGAAACCCGTCTCGGCCAAAAGCTGGTCGAAACCCAAATTGGCGGAGCGGACGGCGGCGGCGCACGGCTAACGCCGTTGGCGGAGAGCTATATTCAGAAGTTCAACCAGTTCCAACAAGAAACCCAGGCCGATCTGCAGAGCCAGTTTGATAAAGCATTCTCCGAATAAGCGTTAAATCCTATATATTTGTAAAAATAAAAACCGGCTATAATCCCGGCTATCGAAAAGGAAGGCATCTGTTTAGTCGCCATCAGGAGGTTTTTCGGCCGATTACAAGCCAACCTTTCCGGCACGTGAAGTTCTACGGCCGAAACCGTCCTTCTATTGGAGACAAATAACATGAAGCTGAGTTTATCGGGCTGTCTGGGATCATTAGGGATTTTAGCTATATTCGGTCTGATTGGGGCAGGGCTTTCTTATTGGGGGTGGACTATTTTGCAAGATGCCAAAGCCAGCGCATCCTGGCCTACAGCTTCCGGTCTGGTAACTAGTTCAGAAGTAAGCCACAGCACAGATTCTGACGGCAACGACTCTTACAGCCCTGAAGTAGATTACCAATACCAGGTTGATGGCCAAAGTATTGTCAACAGCCAGATAAAATTTGGAGAGAACAGCTACGGCAACCGTCGCAAGGCGGAGGAAATTGCCGGCAATTACCCGGTCGGTCAACAGGTGACGGTCTATTACGATCCGGAACGGCCGGACAAAGCCGTATTGGAACCGGGTGTCACTGCCGGAAGCTACATCGTTTTAGGTATCGGTGTTTTCTTCATACTCGTCTCCCTCGTCAGCGCACCCATTAGATTGTTCTCCGGTCGAAATTGAGTTAACTGATGACTTTGCCAGCTTATCCGGCAATGTTTTGGGTTACGGCCGTTATTGCCATGATCCTGATTGGCATTTCAAAGGCAGGCTTTGGCAGCGGCGTCGGCCTAATCGCCACGCCGCTGTTGGCGCTCACCATTTCCGTAGCCGACGCGGCGGCGCTGCTGTTGCCCCTGCTGATCATCGCCGATATGTTCTCAATTTATTACCATTGGGGCAACTATGATCGCCGCATTGTTCGCCTGATGATTCCGGCAGCAGCCGTCGGCATTGTCATTGGAGCCATGTTTTTTGGCCTCTTTAGCCGGAACGAGCGTATCCTCAAATTGGGTATTGGCTTGTTAGCCGTTTCTTTTGTTGTCTTTGAACTGTTCCGCACCCGGATTTTTGACCGGCTGAAGGAGAAACGGCCGTCCCCCCTCACCGGCATCCTTTTCAGTGGTCTGGCCGGGTTTACTTCTACATTAGCTCATGCGGGCGGCCCCCCGGCAACAATCTATCTGCTGCCACAAAAGCTGCCGCGACAGGTGTTCGTAGGCACAACAGTCGTCTTCTTTGCCGCCGTCAACCTCATCAAACTAATCCCTTACAGCTACCTGGGGCTGCTGCGCCTGGGCAACCTGACAACCGTCCTCGTTCTCTCACCGCTGGCCTATGTGGGGGTTAGGATTGGGGTCTATTTGAACGGCCGTTTTACAGACAAATGGTTCAACCGCCTGATCTACACCTTCCTCTTTTTTACCGGCCTCCAGCTAATTGTCGGAAAAAATCTACTCACATTGCTTTTTAACTAAAAGAGTACCTCCTTCTCGTAAAGGTAGTTCCCCGCCTCTCCCCTTCCATTGCACAATACAAGACTAAATGTTAAACTCGCCATCGCTATGAAAAATCGTCATAGCGCTCTTATTTCTTGTGTACAGGAGATTTAACGAACACATCTCTTCTTGCACCACGTCTTTAGGGTAGCTCTTGTAAGCGCCACCTATCTCAAGAACAGCTACTTTTCACCGTTCACTGCGAACTGTCTACTTATTCAGAGGAGGGTCTGAAATCATGCGAAAGGTTTTCTTTGCTTTATTCGTTCTGGCGCTGCTGTTAACAGCTTGCGGGTCCAAAGAACCAGAGGTCTTGCGATTGGCAACGACAACAAGCACCGACAATTCCGGGTTGTTGGATGCAATTTTGCCAGACTTTGAGGAGAAATATAATGCCCAGGTCAATGTGGTAGCAGTTGGAACAGGGGAAGCTATCACGTTAGGTGAAGCGGGGGATGCCGACATTATTCTGGTTCATGCTCGCAGCCGGGAAGACGCCTTTGTGGCGGAGGGACACGGCACACAGCGGTACGACGTCATGTATAACGACTTCATCATCGTAGGGCCAACGGCCGATCCTGCCGGTATTCAGGGCATGACGACAGCGTCCGAGGCTCTGGCAGCAATTGCTTCGACCGAGTCCGAATTCGCCTCTCGTGGCGACGACAGCGGAACCCACACCAAAGAACGCAACCTGTGGGAAACGGCCGGGTTATCGACCGATCCGGAAGGAGACTGGTACAATTCGCTTGGTCAGGGCATGGGCGCAACCCTCCAATTTGCTAACGAAACCAGCGCTTATACGCTGACCGATAGAGGAACTTACTTATCTATGACAGATAACTTGCCCAATCTGGCAGTGATGGTCGGCGGCGCAACAATTGATGAGAATGCAGACCCGGCGTTGTTCAACCCCTACGGTGTCATCCCAGTCAATCCCGATAAGGGCAATATCAACAATGATTTAGCGGCCGATTTCGTCACCTGGTTGACAAGCGTAGACACCCAGCAAGTGATTGGTGAATTTGGCAAAGACACCTATGGTCAGTCACTCTTCTACCCCGACTCCGAAGAATGGCGCAACAAGTGACTGTCACCCCTTGTGAAGTATGGAGACTTTAGTTGAGGCACTTCAGAATGCGCTCCGGCTGCTAACGTCGCTCGATCCGGCCCTGTTGGAGATCATGGGCCTGACACTGCGGGTCACGGGGGAAGCCTTAATTTTTGCAATGATAATCGGCATTCCTATCGGTGTTGCGATGGGATTAAGCCGAAAGATTCCCGCTGCGGGCTGCCTCCTGCCACTGATTTATACTGGCATGGGGCTGCCACCGGTCGTGGTCGGGCTGTTTGTGTACCTGTTTCTCTCCAACCAGGGGCCGTTAGGCGGCCTGCATTGGCTATTTACCCCCTCGGCCATGATTGTGGCTCAGATTATCATTGCCTTGCCGCTGGTCGTTGGGCTGACCTTAACGGCCGTTCAATCCGTCGATCCCCTGCTCTATCTCCAACTTCGTTCCCTAGGGGCAACCCGCAGCCAGATGGCCTGGACAATTCTTACCGAAGCGCGGTTGGGCATGATTGCGGCCGTTGTGGCGGCTTTTGGCAGCATCATCTCCGAAGTCGGGGCGGTCATGCTGGTAGGCGGGAACATCGCCCGCGAGACGCGGGTAATGACAACGGCTATCGTCTTGGAAACGCGGAAAGGCAACTACGATCTGGCTCTGGCAATCGGCATTATCCTGCTGACGCTGGCTTTTCTGGCTAATTTCAGCCTCTACTGGCTCCAGGTGCGAGGAAAAAATTAGGGTGCAAAATAGCTCTTTGTACGAACTAAGGAAGGTAGAACAGTGGTATAACGGCCGTTGTGTTCTCAACATTGACCAGTTAGCGGTTCATTCAGGCGAAATTCTGGCCATCGTTGGCCCAAGCGGGGCTGGAAAAAGCACTCTGTTACGGCTGTTAAATTTCTTGGAACCACCAACAGAAGGGAAGATAACCTTTGATGGACAGACCGCCACGGCCGAACTGTCCCTCTCTCAGCACCGCCGGGTGACGACCGTTTTTCAACAACCCTTGCTGCTTAAACGGAGCGTCCTGGCGAACCTTAGTTATGGTCTGGCTTTGCGGGGAAAGAAGCTAACGGAGGAAAAAGCGGCATACTGGCTGGAACGGTTGGGATTAACGACACTCGCCACCCAACCGGCCCGCAAACTATCGGCTGGTGAAGCCCAACGAGTGGCGCTGGTTCGGGCACTGCTAATCCGGCCAGATGTGTTGCTTCTGGACGAACCAACCGCCAACCTCGACCCCTACAACGTGGGGTTGATCGAAACCATTATTCGAGAGGACAACAGCGAGAACCAGACAACAACAGTCCTGGTAACTCATAACATTTTCCAGGCCCGCCGCCTGGCCCATCGCACAGCCCTGCTGATAGAAGGAAAAATCGTTGAAATCGCCGAGACGGAAACCTTCTTCACTGACCCAAAAAATCCGAAGACGGCCGCCTTTCTGAAAGGCGAGATTATTTATTAAGCTGTTATGAAGTGTCAGACAAGTTGGTACATACACCGTTGGGGGAGATGATGAATCGGAATAGAGGGGAAGATTTGGCGGAGATGGTTAGCAAGGCTGACCATGCCCGCTTCCTCGCTGACAGCATGATTGACAACCAACAGCGGGACCCCGGCGTCTATTGCCAGCGCACCATCACGCCAGTACCAGAGACCATCATCAGTACAGATAACCATGTCAGCCTGAAATTCATCCAGGCAGCGCATAAAAGGAGTAATGGCCCCGGTTCCGGTCGCTACGAAACGAACCTGTTTATCAGATGGGCCGATTAATTGCACCCTCTCATGACCCAGTTGGCGGAGAACGGCCGAGACGCCTTGCGCGATTTCCAAAGCACTCTTTTTACCAACATCAAAAATACGAATGTAGTCGTCACCGTGGACGGCATTCTGGAAACCAAGATACGCTCCCCAACTGTCCGGAATGCCAATCTCCGGTATTCGATCCCATAGATCGTGGCAGCGCAGTACCACCAGGCCGTGTTCTGCAATATAGTGGCGTTTCTTATTTGCTGCCTCAAATCGGAAAACATCTGGATTTTTGTCATGGTGGTCATATAAGGTGGGTTCATGGGTAATAAAGAGGTTACAATTTTTGCGAACTGCCTCTTCAAGCGCCCAACTATAGCTCATCCAGCCAACGGCGATGCCGGTTATCTCAACAGTCGGGTCGCCAGCCTTGAATGTATCCACTGTATCGGTCGGGTAAGGCCAATCTCCGGCCATCGATTGTAGATAAGTCTGCACCTCTTTCGCTTGCAAAAAACACCTCCTCACCAAAAGAACAAGCCGCCGGGTATGCACCCTGACGGTGCCTTTTACTACCAATTACGCATCCACCAACATCTCTCTCAGTCTATGGGGCAGCAGGCTGTTAGCAACCTCTTGCATAAAGCCATAAATGAAAGTGTAAGCGGGATTATTCGTTGAACTGAGCGGCCGAATTAGCTGCAGCTGCTCCAAATGAGCCACACCCTCAGCCAGTCTATGCCGTTCGGCCGTAATCGGATAGCGGCTCTCCAACTCAGCCAGAGTGAAGTTCGGGCCAATAGTGCTGGCCGTTTTCAGCAGGAGCAGTTCCAGGGGCGGTAGATTGTCCAGGCGGCTGGTGATAGCCTTCTGGATTCGCTCAGGGGGAGCAGTGGAAGCCAATAACTGTGGTTCGACAACAATCTCGTAACTGTTCCCATTTTTGACGACAAAGTTTTTATTCCGCCAATGACTTATCAACTCTTCACTATAAAGAGGATGGCCGCCAGTCCGTCCGGCCAATACGATCCGCATCACTTCCGGCAGGTCGGCGATCCGCTCCCTGCTGCACAGGAAAGCGGCAATCTGCTCCGGGGAAAGCAGTGAAAGGAAAAGACGCTCAACGGCATCCGACTCCAGAAAATAGCGGCAGGACTCAGAAAGGGGAAAAGCCAATCGCTCTTCAAATAACGGCCGAGTTGCCACCACAACCGTCAGGTCGGGGATACGCTGGCTGACCAGCCGCAAAAGCGCCCAGGAATCCTTATCCAGCCACTGCCCGCTGTCCATCAGCAGCAGGTGTGGTTTGCCAGAGCGAGGAAGTCGGCCGTTTACCTCATTCTCAATCAATCGCAGCAAAAAGAGCTGGGTCATTTGCCGCCGCTCCGCCTCATCCATCGTCGCTGTCATCTCACTTTCGTGAAAGTTGAAAGGCAAGATGGGGTTCAGCAAGGCGGAAAGCCTCAGCGCCAGGCCGGGGAACCCCCTTTCGCTCCGCAAAGTCGGCAGTTGGCCCAATACATGCGCCCGCTGCGAGGCAGCATCGTGAAAAACGGCATCCAGCTCGAAGATTTGGTGGAAGATCGGCCGCCAGGCGTGATAGGGAAAGCTCCGGTCTAACGCCCGACCCGCCCCATTCATACAGGGAATCTGTTCCGCCGTCGCTTGCCGCATCAAGTCCCTCATCAGGAGCGATTTTCCAACGCCTGCCTCTCCCTCAATCAGAAATACCGATTTTCTTTCTTCCGACCCTTTCCCGTTATCACGCTTCAACACTGCGTGAAGACGGGCTTGTTCTCTTTCACGGCCGATACACAATGTATTGTCGGAAAAAGATTGACGCGCTTTGAAGAGGGTGCGGTAACTGGGCCGGTAGGCATTCACCGGTTCCTGCTTGCCCTTGACACGCAGCGGTGATAGTCGTTCAAAGGACAACTGTCCGGCCAACTCTTGGCCCCTGGCGATCTGTTCCTGAATGATGGCAAAGGTATTCTCATCCACCAGAATGTCTGAGCCGGAGAGCGTACCTCTCCGAGCAGTTAGATTTACCTCGGCCGCTTGCATCAGCCGGGCCGACATATTGACCACATTCCCAACCATCGTATATTCGCGTCGTCGAATATTGCCAATCGGGCCACAGAAAACGTAGCCGGTTGTGATACCGATGGCGCTGGGACGGCCGAGCTTTTGTAATGCTTCCCGCATTTCCAGTGCAGCATGGACCGCACGGGCAGCGTCATCCTTATGGGCCAGGGGAGGCAAGCCCAGCGCGGCCACCAGGGTAATACCCTTATCATCCACATTCAGCTTGTTGATGCTCCCGGCATAGTAATAAAGCCGGGTCTGAAGAGCTTGCATCACGGCCTGGGCTTTTGGTAGGGTGCGGACGTAAGGGTGGGTAATGGACGTCCCGTAGCTGGGCAGCTTGATAAACATCACCGTTACCTGGCGCATCTCAGACAACCAGCCCTCGTGTCCAGCTATCAGCCGGGAGGTGACAGCAGCCGGAATATAAGCCAGCAGCCCCTCTTGTGCGGCCGATTTCAGGGGTGGCAGTTGGACAGCCTTGGTTGCAACCGCTCTTGTCATTCTCGCCAGTTCCACAAAGCCCTCTTTCAACGGACGGCCGATGCAGTTCCCCTTCACCAAATTCCAGACTTCTGGCGAAAGGACAACCTTCCCAGGAATAGCCTGGTCTTTGGCCTGGCTAATTTGAACCAGTGGCGTCCCGGACAATAAAAACTCCCAACGGTTAAAAACGCCACCAAGATGAATGCTGTAGACATCCCCCACCCCAATGCCCACTTGCAGGCTCAAATTTTCCTTTCGGGCGGCCGCATTCTTACCTAAGGCTCTTTGCATCGCCAGACCACATTGAGCGGCCCGGCTGGCAGATTTGGTCAGTTCCTCCCGTGCGGCATGACTCAGACGGACAACGTTCTCAGGAACAGGCCACACAGCCAGGAGCGCGTCCCCGGCAAATTTGGTCACTTCTCCCCCATAGTGGTGGATTAAATCTATTAACTGTCCGAAACAGCTATTTAGTAACTGCGCCAGCTCTTCAGCGCCAACCTGTCCATGTTGGGCCAGCCGTTCGCCGAGAGCAGTGAAACCGCTAATATCAGCAAAGAGAACGGCCGCTGCGAACCGTTCGGCCGTTTGCTGGGAAATGGGCGTCGGATCGGCCGCCAATCTCCGCACAACCAGACCAGGCACATAGGCCGTTAATATATCTATCAAGTCCTCATTCGGCGCTTCAGGCATAATGGCATTATGAATGAAGATTTGGAAAGCGGCAACATGACGCCCTTTTCATTTTCAGGGAACTCTTGATATGATCCCCCCATGAAAAAAAGACTGCCCAAAATGTATCTCACCGGCATTGCAATTCTATTGATCTGGTTGGGCTTTGTCATTCGACTGCACAATTTGGGAGGGGACAGCATGTGGACGGATGAGATTCAGACAATGCTAGATTCCCACAACGGACTGGCCGCAGCAATAGATGCTCCCCGCGACCACCCTCCTCTAATCTATGTCTTAACGTCCCTGTCTATCAATGCGTGGGGAGAGAACGAATTCGCGGGACGGCTGCCGTCTTTCTTTGCGGCCGTCTTAACAATCCCATTAATAATAATCCTGGGTAAAACATTGGGCCATACCTGGGTTGGAATTTGGGCAGCCCTCTTTTTAGTGTTTTCCCCCTTCCATGTGAAATATTCTCAAGAAGCCCGCCACTACTCCCTACTGCTGTTGACCTCGCTTGCCAGCTATACCCTTCTCTATAAGGCTATGGTCAAGCCACGCCGCTCTACCTGGGCAGCCTACGCCATTTTCACAACGCTGATGCTGTATACCCATTATGCAGGTTTCGTTGTAATGATTACTCAGACGGTCATTATTGCTGTATGGCTGATCGGCCGAATTCAGCGACGAGATTTCACCATTTTCTCCAAATTCATTCCTGCCGTCCTGCTGGTAGCCATATTATACTTGCCCTGGCTGCCCCGCTTTTTGACCGCTTTCTTTTTCAATACCAGCGAAGATAGGTTAACCGGTACTGGAGGCTCCGCCTCACTCACCGTTTGGCTGCGAGAAGCATTCACTTCCTTCGGCATGTATTATAGTTGGCGGCCCTGGTTCTTTTTGGTCCTTACCATCATAGGGTTGCTGCTTTGGATTCGTCACCGCCGCTGGCAACCCATTGCTTTTATTTGTACCAGTCTGATCCTCCCCTTTATCTTAATCCAGATTTTTGATGTTTCTCGCGGGGCATTTGCCCGGTATATCATCTATCTGCTCCCCTTCTACCTCCTTCTGGCTGCGGCTGTCCCGGTCTTCCTCTTACAATGGCTTTCAAAAAATCAACCATCAAAAACCTATCTGGCCGGAATGCTTGTCCTGGCCCTGGCTTTTGGGTTTAGCAGCCTGAAACCGGTGCAATACGAATATGACTACGTTCAATCTGACTGGAAAGGAATTCTTCAATATTTAGACAAAAACGCGAATGAAGGAGACATCCTTCTCGGCCTTTCTTTAAGCCAGTCCAACGGTTTCAACGCTGTTTACCATGATGTACCCTATTATCTTGAGCGGACCGGCCGTTCTTTCCAACTTTTACGGGAAGACGATTATGAGGTCGAGCGGTTAAAATCTCTGCCGGAGACGGGCAAAAATGTCTATCTGATCCTCTCTAATTGGGATACGCCCACCCAGTTCCAAGACCCAACGCTAAAGGTTGTCCCTTTTTCCTTTTACCTTTATGTGGTTGATGATATTGATCAGGATGGTCCCATTCTCGACAGGATCATTACCTACTATGAACAAACTTTGACCATCACGACTCAACCTGTCGCGTTCTGCCTGCTTTATCGTAATTTGTCAGCGTTGGAAGCGGCCAACGGCCGTTTTTTACAGGCCGACGATTGGTTAAACGCTGCTAGAGAGGCCTGTAATGGGCTGCCAGACCAAATTGATAAGGGTGTACGAGGTGACACTAAGGAAGCGATCTTTGACGGCCTTCTCGACCAAATGGAGCAGGTCAACCAAAACGGAGAAACTGAAACAGCCCGCTCCCTGGCCCATCTCCTGCTGACTTTTGACCCCAAGCAGGAAGAAGCGTTGGGGTTACTAACGGCCGAAAATCTACAGACCCTCTTTGAACAGGGACAGGCAACGGTCGAAATGAATCAAGCTCCTGAACCTGTCTCCGTGAAGGAGTTCGTCATGCCCGACACCGGGGATGCAGGCGAGGTGTTGTTCATTCATCCTCCGGCAACGGCCGCTTTTGATCTCACGCTGCCAGAAACACCGGTGACTTTCGCCTCCAGGATTGCGCTGGCTCCAGAAAGCTGGGAATGGGGCGGTGATGGCGTTACCTTCGTGCTGCGTCTGGAAACGGCCGAAGGAGAGACAGTGGAACTTTTCCGCCAGTATATCGAAAATACCCCAGACAATCAGCGCTGGCATGATGTCTCTATCCCCCTGTCAGATTATGCTGGACAAACAGTAACGCTGATACTGACAACAGAGGCAGGCCCGGCGGGAGACAGCACCGGCGATTGGGCTGGTTGGGAAACACCCCGACTCCTTTATTCTGTAGATTGAGTTAATTCGGTTGACTGAAATAATCAACTAAGCTCGCCAAAAGTAAGCCATCAACCGAATCAACAAGTTGCTCTACAGTTAACCCTCCCCCTATACCGCCTCTTTCTCCCCCTGTTCTTGCGGCAGTGGTTGGCGTTCGCCACATTTAGTACATTCAGCCATTCTTCGATTCGCCTGCACCAACATACCACCACAAATCGGGCAGGGGGTGGGCAGTGGCTTTTTCCAACTCATCCATTCACATTCAGGATAGTTGGCACAGCCATAGAACAATCGGCCGCCCTTGCGGGTACGCTTTTCAATCAGGTCACCGCCATCGTTGGGGCATTTGACCCCAATCTTGGTGATGATCTGCTCGGTGTAGCGACAGTTGGGGAAATCACTGCACCCAATGAAACGGCCGTAACGGCTTTCACGATAAACAAGGGGATTGCCACAGGTGGGACAATCACGACCGACCGGTTCCGGCTCTCTAGCGGCCACATCCACCTTTTCGATGGCCTTGTCAGCTCGTTCAAGGTGTTTGGAAAAACGGCCGTAGAAGGAGTCCATTACCGGCAGCCAGTTTTTGCCTTCGGCAATCTCGTCCAATTCGTCTTCCAGCCGGGCAGTGAAGTCTACCGACATGACATCGGGAAAATGCTCAACCAACAGATCAGTTACCAGTTCGCCAATCTCGGTCGGAACCAGCCGCTTATCTTCCACCTCCACATAACCCCGCGATTGAATAGTGGAGATGATGCTGGCATAGGTGCTGGGACGGCCGATACCGTTTTCTTCCAGCTCTTTCACCAGCGTCGCTTCCGAAAAGCGCGGTGGCGGCTGGGTGAAATGCTGTTCTGGCAGCAGTTTCAGCATATCCAGAATTTCGTTCTCAGTCAGGTCGGTTGGCACCTTATTGTCGTCATCATCCGGCCGGTCTGCCGGTTCCGTTTCTTCATAAAGGGCTAGGAATCCAGCAAAGCGCAGGGTTGAACCGGCGGCCCGGAAAAGATACGGCCGTTTATCCAGAGGAACCTGTTTATCTCCGGCCATAATGTCTACCGAAACAGTGTCATAAACAGCAGGGGCCATCTGGCTGGCAACAAAACGCTGCCAGATTAACTCATACAACCGGAACTGATCCCTGGAAAGATATTTTTTGATTCTGGCTGGCGTTCTCAATACCGAAGTCGGCCGAACCGCTTCGTGGGCTTCCTGGGCCGTCTTGGAGCGGGTCTTGTAAATCGGTAACTCGTCCGGCACATGGTCAGCATCAAAGGTATCGATGATATAATTTCGGGCTTCGTGCTGCGCCTCTTTAGAAACGGTCACGCTGTCAGTACGCATGTAGGTGATCAGACCAACAGAACCTTCCTCGCCAATGTCCACCCCTTCATACAATTGCTGGGCGATTCGCATCGTCTTATTGGTTCCAAAGTTGACCTTGCGCGATGCTTCCTGCTGCATGGTGCTGGTTGTAAAAGGGGCCGCAGGACGGCGAGTTCTTTTGCCTAGACGCACCGCTTGGACCGTCCAATCCGCCTTTTCTAGCTGCTCCAGATGGGGCAGTACATCCGCTTCGGTTGTGAGGACCGGATCTTCGCCATTGAGCTTGTGGAGTTTAGCCTGGAAGTAAGGCCGGGGGCTTGTCTTGCGGTACTTCTGCTGGCTTAACTCAACTCCAAGTGTCCAATATTCCTCCGGATCGAACGCATCAATTACCCGTTCCCGTTCCACAACGAGACGAACGGCAACAGACTGCACCCGACCGGCCGACAATCTCCCCCGAACCTTGCGCCACAACAACGGGCTGAGTTTGTAACCCACCAGCCGATCTAAGATGCGGCGGGTCTGTTGGGCATTCACTCGATCCATATCAATCTCACGGGGATGCTCGAAAGCGTTGATAATGGCTGGTTTGGTAATCTCCTGAAACACGACACGTCTTGTGCGTTTCGGATCCATCTCGGCCGATTCCAGGACGTGCCAGGCAATCGCCTCCCCTTCCCTATCGGGATCGGTTGCCAGGAAGATCTCTTTTGATTTTTTGGCCGCAGCCGTCAACTCTTTCACAACCTTGCGCTTGTCGTTGGGAACGCGATACTCCGGCTCAAAATCATGGTCAATATCCACACTCAACCGTGATTTGAGCAAGTCGCGGACGTGACCAACACTTGACATAACCTTGTAGCCCTTACCGAGATAACGGCCGATTGTCTTGGCCTTTGCCGGAGACTCAACAATAACCAGCTTTCCTGACCGGTGATTGTTGGAGGATGATTTTTTGGCACTTTTCTTCTTGCCTTTACCCTTCTTCTTCGCTTTGGGCTGAATGTCGGGCTTGGGCAGATTATCATGGGCGGGGGTGTGACCAGTTTTATAAATGGTTCCCCCACATACCGGGCATGTTCCGCGAGTTCCTGGCGTTCCATTGGCAGCCCATTCAGCTTTTGGCTGTTCCATCATCCGCTTTTCGCGGCACTTAAAGCAATAACCTTCTATTTTCAGTTCTTCCGTCATATTCTCTAGGATGTAATTCGTAATCCGTAATAAGCTGGCAATTCTCATCCGCTTTTACGTTTTACGTTTTACGCATTACTCAACTATATTTTTCCAATTCAGACTCTGCCAGACTATCTACCATCTGCTTCACCAGTGGTATCTGGTCTTTATGAACCACCAGGATGGCATCTTCCATATTGACAACAACCATTCCTTCCAGACCAACAACGGCCATCAATTTATCTGGCTCATAATTATAAAGCAGGCAGTCCGTTGACCCGGTTGCAATAACATCACCCAGGATCACATTTTCGGCCGTATTTGGATTGATGGCCTCTTTTAGGGCATAAAGGGTTCCCGGATCACTCCAACCCATTTTACCATGTAGGACCACTGCTTCTTCGAGACTGGTCTTTTTTACAATAGCATCATCAAAACTATCTACCAATAGCTGCGGATAAATATCATATAAGATATTTTCGTACGCTTCGGTTTCGATTGCCCGGCCAACCCTCTGGAGTTGTTCCCACATCTCCGGCTGGTGAGTGGCATAGGCGTGGCTGACAAAGCCCAACGTGGTGACAAAGTAGCCGGTATTCCAGACATAGCTGCCCTTCGCAAACATCTCTTGACACTGTTCAACAGACGGCCGATAAACCCAGGACTTGAATTCATAGAAGCTGCGGCCGTTCAGATTGCCCGCTTTCTCACCTAGCCCAATCCAGCCCAGGTTGTTGTTGGCAAAACGGGCCGTTTCACCCATAAAAACAATCTTTGCCCTATCTTCAAGCAAGAGATTTTCGGCCGTGTCCAACAGTTCCCGAAAAGTATCCGCCTCGGTCATGTAATTATCGCCCCACATAATGGCAATCGGTTCGTCGGAAGAGAACCTGGCAACCAGGTGGGTCACTGCCAGACCAACCGCCGCCGCCAGATCGCGACGGACGGGTTCGCCGATAAAGTTGCTCTCTGGGAGTTCCGGCAGTTGTCGTCTGATAATATCCAGATATTGAACGTTGGTTGAGATAAATATATTCTCAGAGCCATATTTACCTATCACCCGATCAACAGCCAGTCGAACCGTAGATTTCTTACCCAAAATTGGCTCAAACTGTTTGGGCGACTTTTGGCGGCTTATCGGCCAGAGCCGTCTACCAGAGCCACCAGCAAAGATAACAATTTTCATATTGGCAATAACTCATTCTTTCTCAGTCTTGTAAACTGGATCAGCCTCTCGCAGCAGCACATAGTTCATGCCGCCGACCTGCTGCACCATCCCTTTCAGTTCCATCAAGGTTAAGGTGCTACTAACCATTGCACTCGGCAAACCACATTCTCGGCTCAAGACATCTACATGCACCGGCTGGTGTGTTAGATGACTCAGAAGCAAGGCTTCTTCGGCCGAATCAGGAACTGCTTTTTGGACAGCAACCCGTTCCAAAACCATCGTCAGGTTTAATTCTTCTAAAATATCTTCCACATCCAGAACTGGTTTTGCCCCTTGCTGGATGAGGCGGTTTGGGCCAACACTGGCTGGACTATTAATATTACCCGGAACCGCAAAAACTTCCCGATTTTGCTCAACCGCAAAATTCGCTGTAATTAATGCGCCACTGCGGCCGCCCGCCTCCACAATGACCACGCCAAGCGCGAGGCCGCTGATAATACGATTGCGGGGCGGGAAATTTCGCGCATCCGGTTTCACGCCGAGCATATACTCAGAAAGTATCGCACCGTGTCCGTCCAGAATATGATGGGCAAGGGCGCGATTCTGGGCCGGATAGATATGATCCAGCCCTGAGCCGAGGACGGCAATGGTTCGGCCGCCCATTTCGACAGCCGTCTGGTGGGCAATTGAATCAATCCCTTTTGCCAGACCGCTGATGATGGTGACATTACTACGAACGAGTCCGCTGACCAGTTCGCGGGTTACTTGTTTGCCATAGGCCGTCAGGCGGCGGGTTCCAACCACAGCCACAGCCCATTGATCAGCCTCTAACAATTCTCCCCGGCCAAATAGTAAAGGTGGCGAGTTCGGTGCTTCCCGCAAATAGCGTGGGTAGTTGGGAGAATCCCAGACCAACAACCATATCCCATTTTCTTCAAGGCGGGCAAGTTCGGCGTCAAGATCTAACTTTTCCCGCGCTTCGAAAAAGGTTCGGATCGCACGGCGGTCTATTCCAATTTGTCGTAACTGGCTGTCATTCGCCTGCCATGCAGCTTTGATATTGCCAAAGAAATCGAGTAGGGCTTGAATCTTCGCCGGCCCAATTCCTTTGATAAGATTAAAGCCCAACCAGTATTTCAAGTCGGGATTATGGTTATCGGACATGGCTAAAAAGCATAAGGGGACAATGATGATGTGTCAAGGGGTATGAGCGTTTTATCTTCTATCCACTCTGCATCGACAAGTGCCAGACACTTCGTCTAACAGGTGTGGCAGCCGGTATTTCACGTCCGTAAATTCTAGCGTAGGTGCCAGGCACTTTGCCTTCTAAATCAGACCGGGCAAGAGATGAACTTCAATACGGCCGTCTTCAAAATCAATGTCCAGAATCACTTCGTCCGTATCCGGCAAAAGCACCTCACCCCTGGGGCCATCTACGATAAAAACGTTGTTAGCCTTTGTCTCAAGCACTTCGACCACTTCTCCAAGATGCTCGCCTTCGTCTGTATAAACCGCCAAACCAACCAATTGATAGAGGTAATACTCCCCATCCTCCAATGGAATCCCTTCATCTTCAGGAACCAGGAGCATTTGGGCGCGAAGCTCAACGGCCGATTCGCGAGTATCATATCCGGCGAGTTTAACCAGCACAAAATTTTTATGAAAGCGGACTGATTCGACTCCTACCTCTTTCGGATCCTCTTCCCCAACGTAAACCGTTTCCAGCCAGGTAAAACGCTCCGGTAGATCGGTAATTATTTCAACCCGTACTTCACCGCGAACGCCATGCGGCTTCACAATCCGGCCAATGACCAAAAAGCGAGACTCCGTTGCTGGTGAATTCGGGCCTCGCCGTTCATTTTGTTGTTCAGAAGATGTTGTGTCAGTCAAAGAGAATCGCTCAGTACCAGAGATTAGTGACAGGCGTTGGGTCACTGAGTCAAAGTGACAACCACCGCAAAGAGGTTAAAGAACCTCCAGGGAAACTCGTTTTCCCTGTTTGGCAGCCAGAACCTGTACCAGGGTACGGATGCTGTTGACAACCCTGCCACCTTTGCCAATAACCCGGCCCATATCGGAGGTGGCAACGTTGATTTCTAGCACAATCATGTCGTGCTGTTCTGACTCATTTACAGTAACCTGATCCGGATTGTCCACCAGAGAGGTCACAATATATTCAACTAACTCTTTGAATGAAGAGTTTGATTCCACAGGAAATTACTCCTCTTCGTCAGTGACGATCTCTTCCACCATTGCCGCAACTTCTTCTACGGCAACCGGCTCCGCTGCTGAAACGGCCGTTTCAGGCTCGACACCAGCAAATTCAGCGACCAGGGCATCCAACGATTCACCCTGTCTGTGACGGCCGAGACGCTCAATGGTTCCCTGCTTAACCAGCAGCCGTTGAACGGCATCGCTGGGCTGCGCTCCAACGCTCAACCAGTATAAAGCCCGCTTTTCATCAATAGCGTAATCAATCGGTTCGGTGCGGGGGTTATAATGGCCGATTCTCTCAACGACACGGCCGTCCCGCTTGGCGTCGGCATCAGCGACCACAATGCGGTAATTGGCCTGTTTTTTCTTGCCTGTACGGCTTAAACGAATTCGAAGCATTCTTTCTCTCCAGACTAACTTGCTTAATAGAAATTATTGCTGGGCAATTAAGTGATTGGGTAATTTAAATGTCCTCAGAGACAAACCCTGATTACCCAGTTACTAAGCTAACCGCAGGTTAGCCATTGCCTAATTACCAATCTTAAAAACGGCCGCCGCCCATCATATTCATCAAATTTCGGCGACCGCCACCTGATCTCATCTGTTTCATCATTTTTTGCATATCACGGAACTGTCTGAGAAGCATATTCACTTCCTGGACCGTTGTCCCGGAACCGGTCGCAATACGTCGTTTACGACTGGCTTTAATAATTTTCGGGTTCCGGCGCTCACCCATTGTCATGGAAGAGATAATCGCCTCGATCCGTTTCAAATCTTTTTCAGCGCCGCTCAAATCCATGTCGGCGGGCAAATTACCCTTAACACCCGGAATCATCTCCAGCAACTGACCGATTGGCCCCATTTTCTTAATCTGCTGCATCTGCTTCAAGAAATCATTGAGGTCAAATTCGCCAGCCAGCAGCCGTTCGCCCGCCTTGGCAGCCTCTTCCTGATCCATTTCGGTCTGGGCCTTCTCAATGAGGGTAAGAACATCACCCATGCCGAGAATACGTCCTGCGACCCGATCCGGATAGAAGATCTCCAGGTCGGTCAGTTTTTCGCCCGTTCCCAGGAATTTCAAGGGAACATGGGTCACTTCGCGCATTGAAATAGCCGCACCACCTCGCGCATCACCATCAATCTTGGTCATGATGAGGCCTGACAGGTCAACGGCTTCGTTAAAGTCAGTCGCTACCCGAACAGCTTCCTGGCCGGTCATGGCGTCAGCTACCAGCAGGGTTTCGATGGGCTGGACTTTCTTCTTAATGCCGCGCAGTTCGTCCATCTTCATTTCGTCAATGTTCAGACGGCCGGCCGTATCAAGAATAACGACGGTCAATGCGTTTTGAACGGCGTATTTGACACCATTGGCGGTGACATTGACCGGGTTGGCATCAGTGCCTTCGCTGAATACGGGAATGTCTAGCTGACGGCCGAGTGTCTGCAACTGGTCAATAGCGGCAGGTCGGTAAACATCAGCAGCCACCAAAAGCGGCCGTCTTCCCTCTTTGCGAAGGTGAAGAGCCAGCTTGGCAGCCATTGTCGTCTTACCGGCGCCCTGCAAGCCAACCAGCATAATCACAGCCGGAGACTGCATCCCTAAATTTAAACGTCCTGGTTCACCTAGCGTGGTGATTAGCTCTTCATGAACAATCTTAACGACCTGCTGCCCGGGAGAGAGACTGCGCATCACTTCCTGACCAACGGCCCGTGCCCGAACCCGCTTGACAAAATCTTTAACAACTTTGAAGTTAACGTCGGCCTCTAAGAGCGCCAGGCGTACTTCACGCATGGCGACATCAACGTCGGCCTCTGTTAATTTGCCTCGCCGCCGAAGATTGTCAAAGGTATTCTGAAGTCTACTACCTAAAGATTCAAACAAAGCTGCTCAATCACCACAAATAGACCCGTCAGATTTATGCTGCAAATCTGGCGGGTCTCTCAATTCAGACTGTTTATGCTGCAAACTCGTTGATTCTAACGCAGCCAGACAGGAACGTCAAGCTGGAGAGCATCAACGTTGGTGAGACTTTTGTTTTCTTGCCTCCCTTTCAATAAACAGTTACGAAGGGGTGAGAAAACAAAAGTCTAAGGCACTTATGCCGGGACTAAAGTGAGTTTCTCGGCCGCTTTTCGCAGTTGTTCGGCCCGGTTGGTATTTTCCCAGGGGGCGTCAATGTCATCACGGCCGAAATGACCATATGCGGCCGTCGCCCGGTAAATCGGCCGACGCAGGTTCAAATCACGGATGATTGCACCTGGACGCAGGTCAAAGTTCTCGTTAATCAATTCAACCAACAGGTCAGAATCATAATCGCTGGTTCCGAAAGTTTCAACATTGACGCTCAGAGGCTTGGCAACGCCGATGGCGTAAGCCACCTGCACTTCACACCGTTCAGCCAATCCGGCGGCAACCAGATTCTTGGCAACCCAGCGGGCGGCATACGCGGCGCTGCGATCAACTTTGGTGCAGTCCTTACCGCTGAACGCGCCGCCACCATGACGGCCCATACCGCCATAGGTATCAACGATAATCTTACGCCCGGTCAGTCCGGCGTCGCCCATTGGACCGCCAATCACAAAACGGCCGGTTGGGTTCACAAAAATTCTCAGGTCGTCGTCAACTAACTCTTCCGGCAAAATTGGCTTAATCACATGCTCGATAATACCTGCCCGAATCGCCTCGGCGTCAATCTCCGGGGCATGTTGGGTGCTGATCAAGACGGTGTGGATTCGCTTGGGCTTGCCATAGGCATACTCAACCGTCACCTGAGATTTGCCATCCGGCCGAACCCAGGGCAGCGTTCCGTCCCGGCGAACCTGGGCCAAACGGCGGGTCAGGTTATGGGCCAGGAAAATCGGCAGGGGCATCAGGCTTTCTGTCTCATTGCAGGCAAAGCCAAACATCATCCCCTGGTCGCCAGCGCCAATGGCGGCAATTT
>JBAPRX010000682.1:0-1962 GCA_049281335.1 Promineifilaceae bacterium (SeqCode) | reverse complement strand
AAGATACACCGGCGGTTGATGCTTATAAGACCGCGCTGGCCCTGGTCAAACTGGCCCGGAATCAGGTGATGCTCGAAGCCCGACTCAGCCATCATGGAGAACGGTTGGATGATCTGGAGAAGCGGCTGACCAATATCGAGGCCGACATGCACGATGATACGCGCACGATTGGGGAGGATGAGGCGACTCAAATCAGTCAGGCTGTCCGCGCTATCGGTCTGACCCTGACCAAGACAACGGGTGAAAATCAATATGGCAAAGTTTGGGGGGAGTTTTACCGTAAGTTTGGGGTCTCCAAATACCGCAACCTGTCTCTTGCCAAATTTGGCGAGGCGATGAAATTCCTCTCTGATTGGTATGAGCAGTTGACGGACGAGAGCCTGCCCTTCTAGGTATGTCACAAAGAGTTTTGTAAGAAAAATAGCAATGAATTTCACGAATTATGCGAATTTTGCCTATATAGGGCTTACACTCCGGGAGTCAATCGTAACATCGTCGTACTACTATGCGAAGTTGCGTTATGTAAATACAAAATGTCTATGGGACACGCGGGTCACATGCAGTTGATGGCAGACGCTCCACTTTTTACTGCTAACTTTTGACTTCCTGCTGCTCCCTCATTCTGGCAGAATCTGGTCAATGGTTCGGCGGAGACGGCGTAAATCGGCCGCTAAGGCTTCATCGGCCGCAACAGATTCGGCCGCATCCCCCCACCCGACTGTCTCCAGATACGAAACCAGCTTGACCGCTCCCCGAATGCGGCTGCGAAAGGCTCTCGCTTCAAAGGTTGGGGTGGAAACGGCCGTTTTGCTGCCCTTTCCCTTTTTCGCCAACAGCGACTCGACCAGCTTCGTCACCTGCCGTTCGCCGTAATCTTCCCCGGCCCCAATCCAGGCAACGACCTGGTTTAAGGCTTTGATTTGCAGCTCCGGATAGTCAACGAGCTTCATTGCAATCGGCCGAATGGAGCGTTCTGACAGGCGGTAGCCGTTGACAATGGCCTGGGCCTCTTCGCTCATCTCCAGCACGCGGACAATACGCCGCCGCTGGCGACGGCCGATATGGAGCAGCGCCTCGACATCCTGCCAGTTGACCAGTTCGCGGTCGGAGTAGTTTCCGAAGGGCAGTCCCGACATTTCACAGCGCAGCGCCCAGAGGCCGTATGCTTTTTCTACCACGCTGATGTCTTCTCGGAACCAGTTTTCGACCAATTGGTGCGCCCGGACACTGACCCCTTCGGCTGTGATGGCGGCTTTGATGTGGGCGGCGCTTTTGCTTTCATGTCCTTCTTGAATCGGCCGATTTTGAGAGACCAGATAAACATGCGCCCACCAACGTCGTTCGCCGGTAACAATCCGGTACTCGATAGAGTCAACCGGGTCGTCCTCGTCGGTGCGGCGAATGGTGACGGCGTTGATCAGGCCGTGTGTGGCGATTGACTCGGCCAGTTCTTTTACTCTTGCCAGCAGTTGGGCGTCGGGCGAATCGGGGCCGCTTGCACTTGCCAGCCGCTCCCATTCTTTCATGGCTGCGACCGGCGTTAATTGTCCGTTGGCGACCTGGCGGCTGAGCGCTTCCGGCAGCAAGGCGCGGGGCTGGCTGGGATCGGGCAGCATGGATTCGATGTGGTATGTTTGGGCCGGGCCGGAAACGGCCGCTTTGGCCTCCTTATCCGTTAACCCCAACGGATCAACCCGCTTGAAATCCAACCCTGCCAATGCGCTCTTTCTTTTAGCCATGATTGATTAGCTCCTGGGTGATTTGTAGATAGGCTTCGGCCGCTTCGCTGCCGGGGGAGGAAACATAAATATCATTTCCTTCGGCATGGGCCTCGCCAACGGCAACCCGGCGTGGAACCGGGGGCAGAACCAGCCCCCGAAACCCGGCCTCCAGTTGGTCAATGGTATCGCGGGACAGCACCGTTCGATCTTGCATGGTGGGAATGACGCCACTGATATGCAG
>JBAPRX010000681.1:0-9416 GCA_049281335.1 Promineifilaceae bacterium (SeqCode) | reverse complement strand
GCTTGATAAATACTTGCACATTTTTATATTTATGCAGGACAAAATCCAACTTCAAAGTGTAATTTAGTTTGCTGGCTAATCGGCCTTCTTTGGCTATAATAATGGAACATATGTTTCGTGTCGCCGCCGGTAAGGAGCTGTTTGTCAATACCTGCTGGCCTTTTCCTTCCCAAGAGGACAATATTGAGCAAGAAAGAGTTTCGCCTAGAAAATGAATATGAATATGATCGTTCTGGCCCGGTACGTTGGATCCTTTCCCACCTTTTCCGCTACCCACTGCTGCCCTTGTTGGCTGTCATTGCCGCGATCGTCAACAACGTTGGCTACAGCTATATCCAAATCTTCATCGGCCGAGCATTTGATATTATCGTCAGCGACAATTGGCTGACGGCCGCTTTAATCGTTCCGGCAGTGGGGGCTTTTGCGGGCGCTGCCAGTCAGGGGTTAATGGGGCTGGCCCGTAACTTTGCCACCGAATTTATCGCCCAACGGATTGAGCGGGACAGCCGGGACGAACTGTATGTCAGCCTGCTGGGGAAAAGCCAGACTTTTCACGGCCGTCAGCGTATCGGCGACATCATGGCCCGCGCCACCAATGACGTCCGCACCTTAAACATCATGTTCAGTCCAGGGGTGATGCTGATTATGGATGCGACCGTTGGGGTGATCGTGCCTATCATTCTGATTGGCGCGATGCGGTTGGAACTGCTCCTGGTACCTTTTCTATTTCTAATTGCCTTTGGCATTACCCTGCGCAGATATACCCGGCAGTTAAACCCGGTGAGCATTCTTCAGCGGGATCAATTTGGTAAGATGAATGCCGGTTTAGCAGAAGCCATTGCCGGAATCCAGGTTGTGAAAGGCAACGTCCAGGAAAAAAAGGAAGTTGAGAGCTTCGTCAACGACGCCAGTCTATTTCGAGACTACTTCATTGAGCAAGGCGTGATTCAGGCCCGTTACTTGCCGCTTCTGGTTTACAGCATTGCCCTGGCGCTTGGTTTTCTGCATGGCATTCTCTTGTGGCAGGCTGGAACGCTAACGTTGGGCCAGGTGGTGACATTCATGGGGCTGTTTGGCGTACTTCGCTTCCCAACCTTCATCTCCATCTTTACCTTTAACCTGGTTCAGTTAGGTATTGCCAGTGCGGCCCGGATTTTGGAGATGATTAACACCGAGACAGACCTGGATGAGAACGAAGCAGGTAAAGGCCAGCCCATTAAGGGTGAGGTCGCTTTTGAGAATGTCGCTTTTGGTTATAACGGATCGCTTGTCTTGGATGGGATTAATTTTACAGCAAAACCGGGGGAAACAATTGCGATTGTCGGCCAAACAGGTTCCGGCAAAACGACGCTGACCCGGCTTATTAACCGCATTTTTGATGTGCAGAACGGCCGTGTTCTGGTAGATGGTATTGACGTCCGAGACTGGAAGCTGGAATCGCTCCGCTCCCAAATCTCGACCATCGAGCAAGATGTCTTCCTATTCTCGCGCACCATTGCAGAAAACATTGCCTTTGGAAGTCCTGAGGCATCCCAGGATGCAATTGAGCAAGCAGCCCATGAAGCCCAGGCTCACGATTTTATTACCAGTTTCAATGAAGGATACGAAACGGAAATTGGGGAGCGCGGCGTTACCCTGTCGGGTGGTCAGCGGCAGCGGCTGGCTATCGCCCGCGCCTTTCTGACCGATCCCCGCATCCTGATCTTGGACGACAGTACCAGCGCCATTGACAGCGCCACCGAGGATCAGATTCAAAGGGCTATGCGACGCATCAGCCGCCAGCGGACGACTTTTCTCATTACCCACCGTCTGAGCCAGATTCGATGGGCGGATCGCATCCTGGTTCTCAAGAAGGGTAAGCTGGTTGACCAGGGAACTCACGACGAACTGCTTGCCCGGAGTGAGGATTACCGGCGGATTTTTGCAAGGTACGAATGACAGACGTATCGCCAATGACTCAACCGATTACAACGACCAGCCTGTGGCGCGACCGGGATTTTATGCGGCTGTGGAGCGGACAGACCATTTCTGAGTTTGGTTCCTGGCTGGGTGCTTTGTCACTGCTTGCAATCCTTGTATTGGACGCGACGCCGACTCAGATGGGATTGTTAGAGACGCTGCGGGCGGCACCGGCGCTGCTATTGGGCCTACTGGCCGGGGTTTGGGTGGACAGGCTGCGCCGTCGGCCGATCTTGATTGCGGCCGATCTGGGCCGGGCACTGCTGTTGGGCCTGGTGGTCGCTGCGGCTCTCACCGGCCACCTGACGATGGTTTACCTCTTTGCGGCTGCCTTCCTGGTCGGCTCTTTGACAATCTTTTTTAATATCTCTTACCAGGCTTATATTCCGGCTCTTGTCCGGCGGGAACGACTGGTTGAAGCCAACAGCAAATTGGGAACGACCGCCTCCCTGGCGGAAATCGCTTCTCCTGGCCTCGGTGGAACGTTGGTGGAGTTGATTACCGCTCCCCTGACACTTTTACTCGACGCGATTTCTTATCTGGTTTCGGCCATTTTCATTGCTACAATCAAAACGCCAGAGCAGGTCGTTGAGCAGGATGTGGGTATTGAGAAACCGAGGCGAATCTGGCAGGAGATTCTGCAAGGATTACGGATCGTTGTGACCCATCCCTTGCTGCGGCCAATTGCCGGGGCGTCCGCTTTGCGGGCTTTCTTTGGCGGCTTCTTTGCCGCCCTCTATGGACTTTTTGTGCTGCGCGAGATAGGTCTGAATCCTGTCGGGCTGGGTATTCTAATCGGCGGCGGCGGTATTGGTGCTTTCTTTGGAGCGATATTCTCAAACCGGATTATTCAGCGGTTGGGACTCGGCCGTTCCATCGTAATTGGTGGCCTTATTTCAGGGCTGCTGACCTTGCTCACGCCGTTGGCGTTTGGGCCGGTTCCGGTGGCTTTTATGATCCTTCTAGCGGGTCAACTGCTGGGCGATACCGCCCTGGCGATTTTTATGATAGGTGGTTTGAGTTTGCGCCAGTCCATCACACCGGATAGGTTATTGGGCCGGATCAATGCCAGCTTTGAGTTTTTGGTTGGCGGTGTTGGGATGGCAGGTATTATGGTCGGCGGCCTGACTGGTCAGTGGCTTGGCTTGCGACCGGCTCTCGGAATAGCAGCGGTTGGTATCTTAGTGTCAACAGGTTGGTTATTATTGTCTCCCCTGCGGCAGGTTGAAGAAGCGGCAGGGTGGGAGGTTGGATAATGGGTTTTATTCTTGATGGTTTAGAAACAGAAGATTACGACCGTCAATATGATGATCGGGCGCTGTTAAAGCGAATCGCTGCGTATTTTCGGCCGTATACTCGCCAGATGATCCTGGTCGCAGCAATGATTACCCTTAACTCTTTGGCTGGAACCGGTGGCCCGATTCTCATCTCGAAGGCAATTGATATTCTCACCCAGCAAGCAACCTTGACGGCTATTTTATTGTTGACCAGCGGGATATTGCTTTTAGGAGCTTCTGCCTGGTTTTTTAACTATATTCGACAGTATTTCTCAGCCCATGTCATCGGCAATGTTGTGTTGCAACTGCGGGAAGACGTTTTCAACGCCACTATCCAGCATGACCTTTCCTTCTTCAACGAGCATCCTTCGGGCAAAATTGTCAGCCGGATCACCTCCGACACACAGGACTTCTCCGATGTGGTGGCTCTGGTTCTGAATTTGCTCAGTCAGGTGCTCCTGGTACTTATTCTCGTTGTCTGGCTGCTGACGATCAGCGTACCCTTGACGCTGTTGATGTTAGGGGTTGTACCCATCGCCTTCGTGATGGCGCTCAGTTTCCGTAGCATTGCCCGTCGCGTCACCCAACAGGCCCGCCGGGTAACAGCAATCATCAATGCCCAGATTCAGGAATCTATCAGTGGTATTACAGTTGCCAAGAGCTTTCGACAAGAACCGGCAATCTATGCCACTTTCGACGCCAATAACAATCAAGGATATCGCATTGGTGTGCGTCGGGGCATGGTTCTGACAGCCATCTTTCCTGCTTTGGGGCTGGCTTCCGGTGTAAGTACGGCCGCTCTGATCTACATCGGTGGTCTGGCAACAAGGGAAGGCGGAATTTTTGGTGGTGGGGTCACACCCGGCGATTGGTATCTGTTCATGCAGGCCATCGGCTTCTTCTGGTTTCCGGTAATGAGCATCGCTTCTTTCTGGAGCCAGTTTCAGGATGGCCTCTCGGCGTCGGAACGGGTCTTTGCCCTAATTGACCGGGAGCCGCGAGTGGCCCAGGCAGCCAGGGAACCGGTTGAGAAGGTGGACGGCCGAATTACTTTTGAACATCTTTATCTGACTTACAACAACGTTGAAACTGTCCTGCCCGATTTTTCACTTGACATCAATCCCGGCGAGACGGTGGCCTTGGTTGGCCATACCGGAGCAGGCAAGAGCAGCATTGCCAATCTTATCAGCCGTTTTTACGAGTTTCAGGACGGGCGGCTGTTGATTGACGGCCGTGATATTCGTAGCCTTGACTTGGCACAATATCGCCACTTTATCGGCCTGGTTCCCCAAGAGCCTTTTCTCTTCACCGGAACGGTAAGGGAGAATATCCGGTACGGCCGTCCTGAAGCGAATGACGACGAAGTCTATCAGGCTGCCATTCATATCGGCCGAGGCGATTGGCTGGATGGGCTTTCCAATGGGCTGGATACGGATGTTGGTGAACGGGGCAGCAACCTTTCAATGGGCCAGCGACAACTGGTTGCTCTGGCCCGCGTTTTGCTGAAAGACCCGGCTATCTTCATTCTGGACGAAGCTACCGCCAGCGTTGATCCCTTTACGGAAACCCAAATTCAGGAAGGGTTGGAAACGATTATGCAGGATCGTACAGCCATCGTCATTGCCCACCGTCTTTCAACAGTGCGGGAAGCAGATCGGATCATTGTTATTGACCATGGTGAAATCATCGAAACTGGGACCCATGACAGCCTGATAGCCCAGTCAGGTCATTATGCCACCCTATATGACACGTACTTCCGCCATCAGTCGTTGGAATATATCAACAGCGACTTCCTGGAACTAACTGAGTAGGACATGCCGCATGGCATTTATTCCCGGTATTGAACTGGCTCGGTTATTTTATCGGGAAGCGGTTCGGCCGATTCTTGAAAGTGATTTCCCCAATCTTATCTATTCGGCCGCGCTCCTGGGAAGCGGTTCCGAAGTGTTGGGCTTTGACACCGAAATGTCCACCGACCACAGTTGGGGGCCGCGTCTGTTTCTTTTCTTGCAAGAGAGCGACCATGAAACGCTGGAAGAAGCGATCCGGTTAGCATTGGGATACCAACTGCCGCTGGACTTCCGGGGGTTCTACACACATTACGAAACTTTGCCGGAGGAGCCAAACAGCCATATTCCAGGACCAACTGACGAACGGCCGATCCATCACCGGGTAGTTATTACAACTCTTTCCCATTTTCTGGAATCTTATACTGGCTCGGCGCTGGACAAAGAGATCACCCTTTTGGACTGGCTCCTTATTCCTGAACAGAAATTAAGGACATTAGTAGCAGGTGGGCTGTTCCACGACGGATTGGGAACTGTTGAACCACTGCGGCAACAACTGGCCTGGTATCCTCATGATGTCTGGCTTTATTTGCTCTCTGCCCAATGGCAGCGCATCGGCCAGGAGGAACCATTTGTCGGCCGAACCGGAATTGTGGGGGATGAAACAGGATCGGCCGTCCTTGCCTCACGGCTCGTGCGCGACCTGATGCGCCTGTGCCTGCTGTTGGAACGCCAATATGCTCCTTATCCCAAATGGTTTGGCACCGGATTTTCCCGGCTGGCGTGTGCGCCGGCGCTGACGCCGATCTTTACCGCCGTTCACCGCGCCACAAACTGGCAGGAACGGGAGTCGCACCTGATTACTGCTTATGAATATGTGGCTGAAATGCACAACCGCCTGAGAATAACGCCGCCTATTCAGAACAAAGTTTCCTACTTTCACAACCGCCCGTTTCAGGTCATAGATGGGGGAACGGCAGCCGAAATCACCTGGCAATCCATTCAGGATACGGCCGTCCGCACCCTTCCGTTCGGGTTGGGAAAGGTTGACCAATATGTAGATAGTACGGATATTCTTTCTAATACTGCCCGATGCCGGGCGCTGGAAAACCTCTATCGGTCAGTGGCAAAATAGTGACATTTGCGTTACCATCCGGGTCCAGGCTTGATAAACCATGATCCGTTTTTTAGTTCGGCAGATTGCCATCCTCCTATTTGTTTGTGTCGCAATTGTCTTCCTGGCCTACCTGGGAATGCATATCCTGGCGAATCAGGCTGCGGCAGAAATCGGCCGTATCGCCGTACAATCCCCCCTTTCCCAGGCCGTTACAGACACCATAACCTTTGTCGGGAATCTAGCAAGCGGGGATTTAGGGACATACCAAAGCTTTACTCGCACGGCGCCGGTGACAGAAGTTTTGATTCCGGCCTATGCCAACAGTATGGGGTTGCTTGCGGCAGCAATGGTAATCGCCGTCACATTTGGCCTCCTTTTTGGGACCATTATTGCGTTAAGCCGTTGGGAGGCGATCCGATTCCCTTTGTTGACGATGACAGCCATTGGCATATCCGTCCCTTCTTTTCTGGCTGTTATCCTCTTGCAGCAAATCGGCCTCCAATTTAACAACGCCTTAGGGGTTCGGCTCATTAGCATGGGCGGCTTTGAATGGAGCTTTGAAAAAATGCTGCTGCCGGTTCTTATCCTGGCAGCCCGTCCGCTGGCCTATATCACCCGTACTGTTTATATCTCCCTTGGCCAGATTATGGAGGAGGATTATATTCGCACGGCTTATTCTAAAGGTTTGAGCCGCTTCAGAATACTCATCCGTCATGCTTTTCGCAATCTGGCAATTCCCTTCTTATCAGCGCTGGGCGTCTCATTCCGATTTTCGCTGACTACTCTGGTCGTGGTTGAGTTCTTGTTTGGATGGCCCGGAATCGGCCGAAACCTCTTCTCCGCCATCACCAATGGACAAACCAATCTCGCTGTGGCAATGGTGCTTGTTATTGGACTGTCCGTATTGATTATTAATTTCCTGCTGGACCTTTCCTACCGGATAATTGACCCCAGAATCAGGGAAACGGAATGAGTAAACTGCCTGCATTCTTCGACCGGCTGCTTAATCCCAGAGCCAGGTTAGTAACGACAGATACACAAACAGATCCCTCTTTCCAAACTTCAATTGAAGATACAGCTCGCCGCCGCCGATATTTGATCGGCCGTTCGCTCCGCAACCCATCACTGGTCATCGGGGGACTCATCACTCTTGGATTATTGCTCATTGTCTTCTTCGGCCCTTTTTGGGCCAGTCAAAATCCTTACCTGAATCCCCTGCCCATTCCTTTTTCCGACTACGATCCTGAAACAAACACAACCATCAGGCCGCCCCTTTCCCCTTCGGCCGAATATCCCCTTGGAACCGACAGTCGCGGCATTGATAACCTGAGCAATCTCCTGCACGGAGCCAGAACCACTCTCGTAACCGCCACCTTTATCACCCTGGCTCGCATTATCCTGGGTCTGGTACTCGGCAGTATTGCCGGGTGGGCAAACGGCAAGTTAGCCGACCGGATCATCATGCAAGTAATCACAATCATTACTGCCATACCAATGCTCATCAGCGGTATGATCCTGATCTATGCAATTGGTATTGAAACGGGGATGACAACCTTTATCATTGCCTTATCGGTCGTTGGCTGGACGGAAACGGCCCAAATCGTCCGCAGTGAAATATTAGTGTTGCGGCGGCAGCTATTTGTCGAAGCTGCCCGCAGCATCGGCTTGAATGAGCGCGAGGTAGTTGTTCGTCATTTGTTACCCAATATCGCTCCAAAATTGTTTATCATTTCCTTCCTGGAAATGGGCGCTGTCCTTATCCTGATGGCTGAACTGGGCTTCTTAGGCGTTTTTATAGGCGGCAATAACCGCATCATTCTCGATATTTTTGGCAACACGGTCGTTTTCCCGGATACGCCTGAGTGGGGGGCAATGCTTTCTGAAGGTGTTCGTTATCTCCGTTCAAAGCCATTCGTCATCATTGGCCCTGCAATGGCGTTTTTCATCTCCATCATTGGTTTTAACAGCCTCGGAGAAGGGCTGCGGGCGCTTTTTGAGCGCACGAGTATCAACACTGCCATTTTACTCAAGAGACGCTTCATTCTGTTGGTTGGTGGTGTATCGCTGGCAACTTTTCTCATTATCCAAAACACCGGTTCTGCGTTTTGGTACCAGCGAACGGCCGCTGCTTTTGATTCGGCCGCTGCTCAAAGTTGGCTAGATGAACTAGAAGCTCTGGAGGACTCCGGGCAATCCGAAGCCACGATTGAGGGTCATGAATTGTCTCCTACGGCCGCATTTCTTTATGACTCTTTCAAGGAACTCGGCCTGAAACCAGGCTGGAAAGAAGGCATCAATTCCCGCTTTATCTATGCTCCGGATGACTCGACCGCTCACGTTATCGGCTTTTGGCCCGGTTATGATCTGGACCTATCCGGCGAATTAATCATTTTGTTTACAACATACGACGTACCGGCAGATAACACCGAGAACTATCCTCTTGGTTTGAACGGTCATGATCAGACGGATTTGGCCGTCTTACTCGAAACGATCCAACTTCTGAAGTCGTCTGATGTTAACCCTCGACGTTCTGTATTATTTGTCGCCTGGCAAGCCTCTGGTTCGGAGGCGGATGATCTTAATAATTTCGTCAAAAATCGGGATAATTTTCGCAGGTTGTCTACCGGTTCTGGTGGGGTCTCCATTGAACCAACGATGGTACTCCAGATTGACAGCGGGAATAATCCTGGTGGGGTCTGGGTTAACCCTGACAGCCCGGCGTTAATAGCCGACCTCGTAAATGACAGTGCCAACCGGGCTGGCGCCAAACGTTTAGCGGCTGATTCGCAAACGGTTGCTCCTTTGGTTTCCTCCCTACCCTGGATTTATATGGACTGGGCGGGCAGCGGTGCTGAAACTACCCAAGCAGTCACTCAAAATGCCCTGGCCCAATATGGGAAAACGTTATCTCTAACGTTGGTTAATTTAGTCCGAGAGGAACAAGCCTGGATTCCTGAACCGCCACCACCAGAATTAATTTATGTTCCTCCTACTCCTACACCTGGAGGAGAAGCGTCCGGCGAATCGGAGTCAGAAGAGACAAAGGCAGTTGGGGTTGTCTCCTTTATAGATAGATTTGAAGATAGACCTCTAGAATACGGAGACCGTTATTCCGTGCATTTCCTCATCCTGGGTGACGAAGGCGCTTATCAATCCCAACAACTCTATGAAAATCTTCGCCTGAATTTGTCCATTCGAACGGCCGAGGGTGACAATGTTGTCGCACTGGATCGGCCTCGAATGAATTCCCGAACAGGTGAATATTCAACCTGGATT
>JBAPRX010000680.1:0-10605 GCA_049281335.1 Promineifilaceae bacterium (SeqCode) | reverse complement strand
GGTGGAAAGACCCCCATTAAGGAATACGTTTGTGGTGTTCGTAATTTACTTTTTCTCCAAAAAATCCAACACCTCTTTCACAAACAGGTCAGGAGCGGTATCCATTGCAATGTGCTGTTGGCCGGGGAGGACGGCCGTCTGGCTGTTGGGGAGGGCTGCACTGAGTGTCTCGATGGCCCGTCGAAACAGCGGCGGGCTGTCGCCGCCTAGAAGCAGCAGGGTTGGCACCTGGTGGTTGGCAAATTTCTCCGGCATGAATTCATAGGTCCGATCCAACACCATTTCTCTGGCGATAGTTGGAACGAGTTTGATGCGGTTAGGCCACATATCCAGCTCACGATAGGCAGCCAATTCGTGGTCGGGCATTTTCACGACTGCTTTCATGAACAACGCCAACCCTTTTTCCAAATCGCCGCTGTCGGCAAAGTCCTGTATCTGATCCGGGATGCCAGGCGGATACATAGGGACGTCGGTTGGAATGGGCGGCTCGTAGAGGATGAGACGGCCGATATTCCCACTCAACAGAGAGGCTTCCAGGCTGCAAACTGCCCCGTAAGAGTGACCCAGTAATAAAACAGGCTCCCCGATGGAAGCTGCAACTGCGGCGACATCCTCAGCTTCTCGCATGATGTGATAATCAGGCCCATCGCCACTGGCCCCTCGGCCACGCCGGTCCATTGCATAAACAGTAAAGTGCTGCTCAAAGCGGGGACTAATATCAGCCCATCGTCTGTGATCGGCCGTTGTGCCATGCACCAGGATAAGCGGCCGTCCTGTTCCACTGCGCTTAAACCCAATTCGAGTGCCATCCTTTGAAGTAACGTGTTGCATTGTAGGTGCCTCCCGGAGATAAAAAGTTTCTAGAAGGCATTCTAACGGAAATTTCCCGCCCCGTAAAATTCAGATGGCTGCCTATTGTATTCGCTTCAATTATCTTTTATTATGTGCAAATCTCTTAAATAAAAGGCATGCTGATGTCCGGCTCTCCTGGCATTGTGCTTCATCAATACCGCGTAACTTTTTTGTGGATCGTCGTCCCCATATTTTTTGTGCTCGGCTGTCTTATTTTGGCAATGGCAATCGGACTTCCTATCCTTATCAAGCCGACCGGTTCGGGCACTTTCATTTCAATCGCTATTGCGGCCGTTGCGGGGGCTGCCTTGCCGATAATAGCTATCTTGTTGGTGGTGTTCATTCCTTCCATCGTCACCATCATGCACCCAGATAGAGGGGTTTTGGAGCTGGTTTATAAACGGCCGTTGTGGACATCCCGCAAAGAATTCCCCTTCACCGACATTGCCAAAATCCAGCCGCTTTATACCGGTGATGATGATTACAGTCTGGCGCTGATGTTGAAATCGGGCCAAACAACCCGGATTGATTACAGCTCAACTTCTGATAGAGAGGCATTGGAAAAAACGGCCGCCCAGATCATGGTCCAGTTGGCTCCGTACCTCCTATAACCTCAATTTGTTTTGATTTTCTGAATCAACTCTTCAACCTCTCCTATAATTTTAGGCAAGTTGGGTTGTACAAAAGTCATTCCTGGCGCTGGGATTCGGTTATGTTTTATATCAGGGGAAATATGTTTGTGATGGGGATGAGTGCTTTGGAGAGTAGGATCATTTGGGTGCGGTTGTGAATCATACCAAAACAGCTTTTCCTCACCTCGCCATACTTCGTATCCATACCAATCAATAACGGCTGGCAAACGATGGAATAGCACACGTTCTCGGACAACGATCCGAAAATCGTGTTCAAAATACAACTCTCCTATAACCCTGGCAAAAGATACACCTCTCCGAATGAAAGTGAGGGTTGAGCGGCGAATGGAAGGAAATTGTTCTGTTAACGAATAGAGGAACAGCTCATAGTCTTCGTCTGTTCGTAATGGGTCCGTCATCCAGCTACTCGAATTAAACCAGACAGACTAGGTGATTGTCCCTGAATTTGCTGAATGGTGTTACGATACTCAGCTTGCCATTGTAGCCATGATTTATAAACACTGGCCCATTCGCCGAAATCTAATACCCAATTATCATCTTCAGGCTCTTCCCCATTGTTATAGGCAGCATAAAATGTCTCTGAACGAATACCGTATTTACGTTCAAAAGCCAGAAGCTCTTCTTCGAGTGCATGAATATCAATTAGGAGTTCATATGGTGTCATAGTTTCTCTCTTTTGAGTTGACTTAGACTATATTATACACTGAAAAACTCCAATAACCCGATTACTTCAGGAGATTACTTTTAACGCCCGATTGTAATAAGCATTGGCATAGATGAACAGACTCGCGCTCCAGGTTAGTGGGGCTTCGGATGTGTACCAGCGAGTCGAAAGAAAACGGCCGTCTTCGCCATACACCTCATGCACCACCCCATCCTGAACAATTGCCGCGCTCATTCGCTCTAACAACTGCGCCGCTTCCTCTAGCCGGTTGATCCTGGACAGCGCGACGACATGCCAGGCCCCCAGCCACAACCAGGCCGCCGAGGTGTGATAATGGGGGATACCGGCCAACTTATTCTCTAAAGCAATATAGCTGCTGCCATACGGCCGATTCGTGACCTTTGTCGGAACCGGCTCCGCCATTTTGAGCTGTTTCATCGTGTCCAGAATGCGATTACCCTTCTCTTCCCCGGCCAATCCCCAGGCCACTGCCAGCAGATTGCCCGAACTGCTCAAGACATCACTAAACTGGCTGCTGGTGCGATAAAAACCGGCATCTTCCCGCCAGAAATGGCTGTCAATGGCCTCCTTCAACCGTTCTGCCCGTGCCTCGAATAACTGTCCTTCGGCCGTAAAGCCATACCGGGTCGCGTCAATGGCAAATTCGTGGAGCGCCTTCCAGTACAGAACGTTGGTGTAATGAATGCAGCCAACTCGCTTGACCGAATCGGCCCAATCGGTATACGCGCCCTGGTGGAGCAGTCCGTCGGCCTCTAAGGCCCTCGACTCCAGCCAGTGCAGCCCCTCCTTCAACGACAACCAATACCGTTTTGCAAATTCATCGTCTTTCACCCGGCGCAGGTAATTCAGGGCGGCAATGACCAGCAGGGCGTTACCGTCCAGCGAAATGGTGCGGTGGGCGGTGCGGTATTTCGGCCGTAACGGTTCGTGAATGGGCTGTTGGCGTTGGAAGAGGGAATAGATGTACCGTTCCAAGACGTTGGTTGAATGAATCTTGACCGGGAACTGCCCGTTCGGCCGTTGGAAATGCAGAAACAGCTCCAATGTCTCTTTCACGACTCGAAAGGCATTCATCTCTAACAGTCCGAAGCTGGCAAAGCCGAAATCTCTGGCCCAGGGTTCCCGAAAGTTGCGCCAACCGGCATTGATGATCAGCTTGTGTCGGCCGTTTCCAATCGGCCGTTCTTCAATAGCTCCTTCCACATCTCCTATTGCAATCAGTCTGGCCTTTTCCATTTGTGGAACTGCTTCTTCCGGCAGCGCGGCCAATGGAACGGCCGATAAAAATGGCTGCCGCCACAACCGATGCCAGAATCGGACAAACTCCCAGCCCAAAACGGCCGCCAATGTTCCCATCATAACAACCAATAACAGTATTATTCGGCCGAACCATGAGCGTCGTTTGCCTTGAAAGAATAAATGTTTCATACTTGCCATAGGAGATTTTGTAAGATGCATATCGCCCATTATACCAATACCTATTATCCAGTCGTTAGCGGTGTCGTGCGTTCCGTCAGCGCTTTTCGCAAGGCATTGACCGAAGCCGGGCATAATGTATTTGTGTTCTCCCAGGATTCCAGCGGCTTTGTGGACAAAGAACCGTTCATCTTTCGCTATCCGGCCATCGAGATGCCTTTCCACAACAACTTCCCCCTCGTCATTCCCGTCTCCGCCTTCATAGACCGGGTGCTTCCTATCTTAAAGCTCGACGTCATTCACACTCACCATCCCTTTTTGTTAGGGCAAACGGCCGCACACAAAGCCCAGGAACTCGATCTCCCTTTCGTCTTCACCTTCCACACCCGCTACCGGGATTACAGTCACTACATTTCGCTCAACCAGTCCATCGTCAAAGAGGCCATTGACCGGCTGCTTGGAACATTTATGCAGCAGTGTCACCATATTATCGTCCCTTCTCCGAGCATCAAACGGATGTTGGCCGATCTCTACGGGGTTACGGAGCAGGTGACTGTCTTACCTACCGGTCTTGATTTGCACCCCTACCGTTCTGCCGATGGCACGGCGATTCGCCAAAAACATGGCTGGGGAGAGGAGACGGTTCTTATTTCGGCCGGGCGTCTGGCAAAAGAAAAGAATTGGAACACCCTTATCAAAGCCGCCGCCGAAGTCATTCAGGAAATCCCCCATGTTCGGTTGGTTATCTTAGGGGAGGGGGATGAACGCCGCGATCTAGAGAAGTTGGCGAAAGAGTTAGGGGTGGCCGATAAAATAGAGCTGCCCGGACTTGTTCCTTTTAAAGATGTACCCAACTATTTGGCAGCGGCCGATCTTTTCTGTTTTGCCTCAGTCACGGAGACACAGGGGTTGGTCACAATGGAAGCGATGGCGGTCGGTCTGCCCGTTGTCGCTGTCGAAGCTGGCGGTACGGCCGATGTGATCGAAGATGGAAAAGACGGCCTCCTAACGGCCGATGACCCTCATGCGCTGGCTCAGGCTATCATCCACGTTTTGAAAGACGACCAACTACGTACATCAATGCAAACGGCCGCGCTCGATAAATCAGATACCTTTGACATCAAGCACCAGGCCGAGCAACTGATTGACGTTTACCAACAGGCCATTGAAGCGAAGAAAAACGGCCGAGTTGTCCAGGTGGACAAACAAAAGCCCCTCCTCGAAGGCAAATGGTACGAACTCCTCGGCCTGGAACAAAACCCATTCAAGATTAATCTTCAATAGCAACAGGAGCCATAGATATTCTTTTGGGCTATACAGCCCAGTTTTCGACTTTTAGTTGGGGTACGCGGAGGAATTCCTGTTCGTTATTTGTGACAAGTGTAAGAGCGTTAGCTAGGGCGTGGGCGGCAATAAGCAAGTCTTCTCGTCCAATTGGCTGTCCGGTTTTTTCTAGCGTGGCCCGAATCGTTCCATATACTTGAGCAGCGGACTCATCATAGGGAAGAATTTGAAAAGGTGCTAAAAAAGCATCTAGCCGTTCTTGATTTTTTTCGGGGTGGCTGCTTTTAGCAACCCCATATTGGAGTTCGGAAACAACAATAGCTGATATACCGATTTCATATGGTTCAAATTGGGCGAACTTTGCGATTATGGTGGCGGGACGTTTATTAATAATGTAGATGCAAATATTCGTGTCAAGGGAATACTTCATCTAACCCATCCCGTTCTTGTGGAGGCCCACCGCGTTCAATCTCAAGTGGTTCGTCGAACTTGGTCAAATTCTCCACCCACTCTTGCCACATCATAGCCACATGTTTCTCTTTCGGGATCAAAAGAACCCCTTCGGGAACTTTTTTAATGAATACTTCTGTTCCTTCAAAGCGAAAGGCTTTTGGTAATCGTACGGCTTGACTGCCGCCGTTTTGGAATAAGGTTGTTTTTTGCATCACAATCACCTTTATGTATATACACCAAGTATATATTTTTGACTATATACTGTCAACCGAATCATCTCCTTTCTTGTCCGTTGTTTAGAGGGTGTTTGATTCTTTCGAGCAATTTCTCTATTCTATTGTTGGTCAAATAGACTATAATTTTTAACGCAGACTTTGATCTCCCCCATTACTCTTTTTGCGCTCTTTGCCCGCATACTTATGCGGCCTTTGCGTGAGATTAATTTCCTAAGGAGAAAACGATGGCAGAATTAAAAACCAAAAAGACCCAACAGGATGTAGAAGCTTTCTTGAACAGCGTCGAACATGACAAAAGACGTGAGGACAGTTTTGTTGTGTTGGAGCTAATGAAAGAAGCAACCGGAGAGGAGCCGAAGATGTGGGGAACCAGCATCGTTGGCTATGGAGATTATCATTATAAATATGAAAGCGGCCGAGAAAATGATTGGTTCCTGGTTGGTTTCTCCCCTCGCAAACAAGCTCTGACGCTTTATATTATGGCGGGCTTCGATAACTATCAGGGGTTGTTGGAGAATCTCGGCAAGTACAAGAAGGGCAAGGGCTGTATCTACGTGAACAAAATTGAAGACATCAACCTGGATACGCTTCGGGAGCTTGTGGCTCAATCGGCCGAACATGTCGCAAATAGTAACCATTAGAGACCAGACTCATCCTGTCCTTCTCTCTAAGATTGGTTCAATTGCACAAATTGAACTAATCGTCCCCTCCAAATATGATGTATAATATTAGAAGAGGTGCAAATATGCTGACATACCCTGAAACACAAGTAATACCACTCACAACAACAGAGGATGGCGTTATCCGAGTGACAGGAACACGCATTGGTTTGGACATCATTGTTGAAGATTACAATGCAGGGATGTCGCCTGAAGAAGTCGCCTACAATTACCCATCTTTATCCCTGGCAGATACATATGCTGTTATCACTTACTATTTGTCGAATAAAAGAGATGTAGATGTGTATATCAGTCAGCTAAACCGGGAAGCCGAAGAGATAAGGCAATCTATTGAAACTAAGTATAACTTAGATGATGTACGCCAACGCCTCGTTGCTAAACAGGCCTAAAGGAAATGAATTTTCTGGCCGATGAAAATCTAAGCCGTAGATTTGTAAACGCACTGAAGCGTTACGATCCATCCATCAATATAGTTCGGGTTTATGAAGTTGGTCTGTTGGGTATGGATGATACGGCCGTCCTCGATTGGGCAGTTGAAAATAACCACGTACTTATAACAAAAGACCGTGCCACAATTCCACCACTAGTTGCTCAACGTTTGGATCAAGGGGTTCTATCACCACATATTCTAATTGTCCGTCCAGATGCTCAATTGACTGCTGTTTTATCAATGATTCAAGCAATTGATTCCTACAGTGAGTATACAGACTGGCGATATCCCATACGTTGGATCCCATAGTAGTTCATTATTTTAGATCGATATATTTACCCCGTATTCTCGCAAAAGTTGGCGGGCGACGACTGATTTATGAACCTCGTCCGGCCCATCATAGATACGCGCGGCCCGTTCATGCCGGTACCAGAAAGAGAGCAGTGTATCCTCTGTCAGCCCCAACCCCCCATGTACCTGAATAGCTCTATCCAATACCCGCTGTAACGTCCCCGCCACATAAAACTTGATAATCGAAATTTCCACCCGCGCTGCCCGTTGGCCTGCCTGGTCAATCTTGGCCGCCGCATCCAACACCATCAGCCGGGAAGCGTGAATTTCGGCCGCACTTTCCCCAATCCAATGCTGCACTGTCTGGCGAGTGGCAAGCGGCTTGCCCGGGGACAGTTCCCGTTCGGCCGATCTTTGACACATCATTCCCAAGGCCCGTTCGCAGATGCCAATCCAGCGCATACAGTGGTGAATCCTCCCCGGCCCCAATCGTTCCTGGGCAATGGCAAAGCCGCCGCCCTCTTCGCCCAGCAAATTGCTCTGCGGAACCCGGCAGTCGTTGTAGCGAATTTCCGAATGGCTGAAATAATCAGCCCCCTCCTCGCCCATCACCGGAATGAGGCGCACCGGGTTGAAGCCAGGTGTGTTGGTCGGAACGATGATCTGGCTTGCCCGCCGGTAGGGACTGTCCGCTTCTGGGTTGGTAATTGCCATGACGATGGCAAATGCCGCCCCGTCGGCCGAAGAGGTGAACCACTTGTGGCCGTTGATGACGTAATCGCTGCCATCTTTTTCGGCCGTTGTACTCATCCAGACCGGGTTTGACCCGGCATGTTCCGGCTCCGTCATCGAGAAGCAGCTTCGGACTTCCCCCGCCGCTAACGGCCGTAAAAACCGCTCTTGCTGTTCGGCCGTTCCAAACAAGTGCAGAATCTCCATATTGCCAATATCGGGAGCCTGACAGTTGAAGGTATAATGGCCCAATGGACTTCGGCCGAGCGCTTCGCTGACATGGGCAAACTCCAACAAAGACAGCCCCATGCCCCCCAATTCCTCCGGCAGATGGGGCGCCCACAATCCCAATGCCTTCACCCGTTCCCGCTTTTCCGCCAGCAGCGGCAGCAGGTCGTCAAACGCCTTCGCCCGGAACATTTCCTCCAGCGGAAATAGTTCCTCCTCTACAAAGTCCTTGATTTGACCAACGACTCCCTCGACTCGTTCAGATGTAAACGCTATCATTTCTTCCCTCCAAAACACCGAATAAATGCGTTATGATGCCGAACTGGCTGTAACCGTTGGAAGAAAGAAATAATTAATTTGTGAATTCGTGAATGGTTGAATCGTTAATGACACATTCCAAATACTCGATTTCATTAATCATTCACGAATTCACCAATTCAACAATTAATTATTTCAGTTTCCTGAAAACGCGATGCCCTATTTATTCGCCCAATTAATTTCCAATCAACTCCAACACCTGCGGCAGTAGCACGGCCGTTGTTGCCATTGCTTCACTGCCATAAATGGTCGGGTTCCCCTGCCAATCGCCAAAATAGCCGCCCGCTTCCTGGAGGATCACCGGGAAAGGGCCGCAGTCCCAGACGCTCATGATCGGGTCGAGCATTACTTCCACTCGCCCGGTGGCGACCAGTAGATAGCCATAGCAGTCAGACCAACCAAAGCAGTATCCGACCGTATTTTGCAGCTGCTCCCAGGCTTCTGCACGGCCGTGTTTGGCAAATGAGGCTGGATTGGTGTGGGTTAGGATGCCGTCTTCCAGACGGGTGATTTGGGAAACTTGTGCTTTTCGGCCGTTCCACCAACAGCCCAAGCCCTTCGCCGCTGTCAGCATCTCGCCCATTGCCGGGAAATTTGCTACGCCTACCTGAATCTCTCCGTCAATTTCCAGGCCAATCAACACGCCGTACAAAGGTACGCCGCGCACAAAGGCCCGCGTTCCGTCAATGGGGTCAATGAACCAGCGGTGACTGGCTCCTTCGTCCGTTTCGGCCGAACCAAACTCCTCCCCGACGATGGCGTGGCTGGGGAATGCCTTCTCAATACGGCCGCGAATCAACCGCTCCGCCTCCCGGTCCGCCACCGTCACCGGTGTTTCATCCGACTTAAAATCCGGCCGTATGCCTGTCTGAAAATACCCCAACGTCAACCGCCCCGCCTGCCAGGCCGTCTCCGTTGCAAACTCTAAATAGTGTTGTAATTGGTTTGTCATCATATCCCTCGTAGAGAAATCGGGTTCTTAATGGATTGAGTCTAGTTTAGCTGACAAAAAACAATTGTCTCTATGAAGTTGAAAACCCCGGTTTCTAAAGTCTGTATTAAGAAGTATAATGGATTTGTATATCACTTCCTTGTATTGAACCTCAAAGGAGGTAATCATGCATATTATTTTAGACAACTATCCAATACCAGAACAGGGTCAAGTCAATATCAATGTCCGTTTTTCATTCGAGATAAATATTGATGCGCTGGAAGCACGAAAGGTTGTTTCCTCCTGGTTACTAAATGAAGTTAGCTACATGGTTGGGGCGGGAAATGCCACTTTAGTTTTGAGTAATCGGCCGACTTGGCGTGTCCCGGCCTGGATAGCATTTCCCGGCGTACCCCAAAAGGATATTGTTGGCGTTGTGGACGTGGATGTGCAAACAGGGGAGATATTAAACCCAACCGAGACAAAGGCAAGGTTAGAACATTATTTAGAGAAAGTAATTAGACCTGATATGATGCCGTCTGAGTTTGTGGTTCGAGAGCTTCCACCTGACTATATTGTAGATTTGGATCCTGTTCCCCAACAATTTTAGGAAATAATCTGATTTTGTGGCTGACTTGATACTTCCTGTTCCGCATATTTACCAGGAACAAGGTGCAGATTGTCTGGCAGCTTGTTCAGCGATGGTTCTGAGCTTTATAGATCGTCAGGCAACTTATCCTGACCTGTTAAAAATACTCAACATTCAATGGTTTGGGGCGCCATTTTCCAACATTAAATTGCTCGAACAACTTGGTATTCAGGTCATTTATCAGCAGGGTACATTAGAGGGATTGCGTAGCCATCTACTAGACAGCCATCCGGCCATTGTCCCTGTATTTACAGGCGAACTTCCCTATACACCTGAAAGTACCAATCATGCTCTTGTCGTTGTGGGGATGACAGATCACTATGTCTATGTAAACGACCCGGCTGTTAAAGCCGATTTCATCCCTGTTCCACATGTGGATTTTGAACTCGCCTGGTTAGAAAGAGGCGAGTATTATGCTGTGTTACTACCCTAGAGTTCTTGCTAGATTGGTTCAATCTTTGGAGATTGAACCAATCTGAAACGACTCAAAGTGGAGCGATACAGGCTGGGTCTTCGTTTCGGGGATTGTTCACGTGGGGGCTGACCGGGTAGAAGGTCATTTCTTCGCTGGGATACGGCCGCATTAACGACTGCACTTCCCCTGGATGCTGTGCGAAAGGGTCCAGCCACAACTCGTAATCTTCCGGGGCCAGGATAACCGGCATCCGGTTATGCACCTTTTGCAGCAGGTCGTTGGGGGTTGTGGTCAGCAGGGTGCAGGACTCAATCTCAGAGCCATCAGGGCCTTGCCAATGCTCCCACAGTCC
>JBAPRX010000679.1:0-2349 GCA_049281335.1 Promineifilaceae bacterium (SeqCode) | reverse complement strand
TCGCTGACCGTGCCATCCAGACGGACGATATTGGTTCCGATTTGATGGGTCTCTGTCAGCACGTCCGGCCCGATAGCGATAACGGGTGGCTCGGTATCGACGTAGACGGTGGTAATCGTTCCAGTATAGACGGCGTTTGTGCCATTGCTCGCACCTGGCCCGCCCAGAGGTGCAGATTCGTTTGGCGAGCCGTTTGTCTGCATATCAGCGACAAAAAATGGCAGGTAGACTTGAGGAACCAGGGCTGGTGGCGTCTCCCCTTCCCAGTCCCGCAGGAAGGGCTGAAATTGATACAATCCTTGTCCTGGCGGCGTCCACTCAAACTGCCAGAGCGTGCCGGTGATGTTGTTGGTTGCCCAGTCCTGAATATATTCCGGTTGGCCGTTCACGGTGACGGTCAGGGTGTGGAGGGCGTCCAGGGCATAGGCATAGCCGCTCACAGTGATCGGGACTGTTGACGACAGGGCGGCGCTGGTGGAAGGGGTTAGGATTCTAACGTCAATGGAGTCATCACCAGCCGTTCCACCTTCAGCCTCGCCTAATGCACCCTCACTGACCGCGCTCGTTATACTTGACGTTGTGCAGTGACCGTAGATATCACAGGTTTTGACCATCGTGCCATCCTGGAATGGGATGTTACTGGTATGCGAAGCATAAATTTGATACAGGCGGGATGTATCGTTAATCGTACTGGCATACCATTGGTCAACGGAGTTATAAGTAGTTAGCGTCATATCACTGGTTTGAAAACCAGGTGGGTCGGTGTAGATAGTACCCACACAGAACTGATTTTCATCAAGATTAAAGTCAGTGGCTGTGCAATCAAATTGGCCGGCGATGTTGGGGTAAGGCGTGCCATTTATGTAGGCCGTGATTCCTTGTCCGTGGAAGGTCACTTCGGGCGGGCGGGTGTCGATTTCACCGCGCCAGACGCGCTGGCCGTCCTGGGTTGTGGTATTACCAAGCGTATCAACGCCACGTACATTAATCTGGTAAATGCCTTCCAGACCCGCGCTGCCCTCTGGTATCGTGTAGCTCCAGGTAGGGTTGGATGGGCCGCTTATTGAGGCCGTCTCCCATGTACCCAGGCCATAGGCATAGAGATTGGCAACTTCGTAATCTGCCAATGCCCGCTGGTGAACGATAACTTCATCCAACTGACCGTCTAAAGGATAGGTCCCGTCGGAATCTGTTCCGATGTGGAATGGGCCGGATCCTTGATAGGTAGTATCGGCCGTATCCTGGGCCGCCAATACCCCGTTCAAATAGATCCTCCGCGAGCCAGTATCGGCGTCGTAGGTACAAACCCAATGGTTCCATTCGGTAGCGGTGTAGCCGACATAAGCCTCCAGAGTGCTTCCTCCGAAGGAACAACCGACGGCGCCAGTCTGAAAGAATGAAAGGGATAACTTTCCTCCTGCCTGGAGCTGGCCCTGACTTAACATCGGGGCATAAACACCGCTGGTATTTTGCTGTGCCCAGGTGGCAATGGTGAAGGAGCTGTTCGCCAGGTCAATACCTTCGGCCGTAAGAATATCGTTGCCATCAAATTCAAGGGCTTTATCACGCTGTCCTGGCTGATTTGCGTTGGGGCATGTTGTACAGGTTGCCGGATGATTAGAGCCGGATTGGTCGGCGAAGAATTGCGTATTTTCCGTTTCGTCGAATGGTAAATGCAGGACTGCGCCTTCCAGAGCCGCAATCTGTTCTGCGGGGGTGAAGTTAATTTCCACCGATTCAACATCGTTTGTGTCTGTCACCTGACCGCTGAGCGTTAGTGGCTGAGAGATCACCGTCGTTGTTGCGTCCAGGCTGTCCAAAGAGATGATGGGCGGGGTGAAATCGGCCGAAAATTCGGCGGAGGACGACTGTGGCGACACATTGCCAACCGCATCTGTCGCCCGCAGTTGAACGGAATATATACCATTCGGGTCAGCGTTTGCCGGTAACAGGTAATCCAGTGTCCATGTAGATCCGTTCAAGGCTGCTTTTTGCCAACCATAGCCAAACTGCCCCTCCTCTCCTTCCAGCAAGACCTCGACCGATACCACGCCGCTGCCAGGTTGGCTGCCGGAGACTGGGTCGTTCACCGTGCCGCTCAAGGCCACCAGCAAACGTCCCTGAGTTTCAAGAGATGGTCTGGCTAAGACGGAAGGGGAGATAAGCGTAACTGTTGGAGCCTGACGGTCTACAATGTATGACTCGGACACCATGCTACCAACGTGGCCCAGAATATCAATAGGACGGGCGTTTACATTCAGGATAGAGCCATCTCCCAGGTTGCTAATGTCCCAGGAATAGCTCCAGGATTCACTGTTGGCGGTTGTTTGCCAGCCGCCGCCGTTGAAC
>JBAPRX010000678.1:0-2092 GCA_049281335.1 Promineifilaceae bacterium (SeqCode) | reverse complement strand
TGTCGCCCATGTCGGCCACTGCCATCCGGCGGTGGTGGAAGCCGGACAGCGGCAAATGGCGCTGTTGAACACCAACACCCGCTATCTGCATGACCTGCTGGCGGCGTACGCCGAACGGCTGTGCGCGACTTTCCCGGAGCCGTTAAGCGTTTGCTACTTTGTCTGCTCCGGCAGCGAAGCCAATGAACTGGCGCTGCGGCTGGCCCAAACCACCACCGGGCGAAAGGGTATTCTGGTGGTGGATGGTGCCTATCATGGCAATACTTCGGCCCTGGTCGAAATCAGCCCCTACAAATTCAACGGCCCTGGCGGGCAAGGACAGGCCGATCACGTTCACATTGCCGAAATGCCGGATGGATTTCGAGGGCGGTATAAAGGACAAACGGCTGAGACAGGACGGCGATATGCCAAGCATGTGAAAGAAGCAGTGAAAACGGCCGCAACCAACAACCACCCCATTGCCGCCTTTATCTGTGAATCACTGCTGGGCTGTGGCGGGCAAATCGTTCTGCCGGAGGGCTATCTAACTGCTGCCTTTGAAGCGGTACGGGAAGGGGGCGGGGTCTGTATTGCTGATGAGGTACAGGTCGGCTTTGGGCGGGTCGGCCGTCATTTTTGGGGCTTTGAATTGCAGAGCGTGGTGCCGGATATTGTGACGCTTGGCAAGCCAATGGGGAATGGTCATCCATTAGCGGCCGTTGTGACAACGCCGGAAATTGCGGCCGCTTTCGCCAACGGCATGGAGTATTTCAACACCTTCGGCGGCAATCCGGTCTCCTGTGCGATTGGGATGGCGGTGCTGGATGTGATTGAGGAAGAGGGGTTGCAGGAACATGCGGGGGAAGTCGGCCGTTATTTGAAGGAAGGGCTGACAGCGCTCAAAGAGCAGCACCCCATCATTGGCGACGTGCGGGGTGAGGGGTTGTTTATTGGGGTTGAGTTGGTAAAGGATAGGGAGACGTTGGAACCGGCGGCGGAGGCGGCTTCGGCCGTTGTCGAGGCGATGAAAAACCGGGGCATCCTCCTTAGCACCGACGGCCCGCTGCACAATGTGATTAAGATTAAGCCACCGTTGGTTTTTGAGAAGGGGGATGCGGAGAGGTTGGTTGGGGAGATGTCGGCCGTTTTGTCATAGATGCATTTTATGACCACAGCCTCAAATCATGAATGAGTCTCAGGCTCGCCTATCCAGTGCAAGCATTGTTGGGCGGTGTACCATCACACTTTGATTAGTGTTTGACAATGATCACTGAGACGCTATCTTCAATTTCGAGATCGCGTTTGAATTCAACCTCATCTCGGATTGAACCCAGATCATAAACTATAAAAAGAATCGCGGCATATTCCTTCCCATAAGATCTAATGTCCGCGTTGATTTCATCAACGATTACTTTGCTTTTGGTTTTGTTTTTTGAAAGCTTTGCTTCGATCGCCATTCCCAATTTGGGCAGGAGAAAGTCTGGGATTACTTCCTTGATCGATACCTTCACACGGCCTGTTTCCCGATCATAATCAACACCCTTTACCATCCCGCGTCCAATGAGGAGTTGTTCGATGGCATTTTGCACATCGACTTCGCGTTCAGGTTTGGTGAACAGAGCACGGCGTAGGTTTGCTTGGAAAAAGTCTTTGAGACTCTGGATGCGATCAGTCTTAACACCAACTTTCGATTCAAGGAATGATGTAAGAATCAAAAGGTCAGTGAAAACTGAATCAAAGTATTCCTTCTGTTGGAATGCAATAGTATCCCCACCACTAAGAACACGATCAAGATCGTAGATGTCAACAATGGCATCAACAGGCACAACCTTTGCTACGGCCTTCGCAAGTTGATTGTATTTACGCATGAATATCTTATAACCGCTGTATTTCCAAACGCTACCGCCGTCAGAACGAACGCTTGAGATCATCGAATCTCGTAATGCTTCGGCAGCACCAAGTAGGTCCTTTAAGTTCTCGCTTGTTTGGTCATCCATAAGTTTACGCCCTAGTTTCCATCAGCCGCCCCACTATTATTAACCTACACGCTCCCGAATCACACCCTATCATCAGTTCTCACATTTAACTTGACTGCCTCTGCACAGGCATGGTC
>JBAPRX010000677.1:0-24177 GCA_049281335.1 Promineifilaceae bacterium (SeqCode) | reverse complement strand
GCGTGAGATTGGTTTCAAGGAAGTGGACTGCTTCTTGAAAATATTTGAACTGGCTCTCTTTGGCGGAATTAAGTGATTGCCCAGTAATTACGAGCCGGTACCCGGCCATTTATTTGTGAACAAGTATTAAAAAATGATTATGAATAAACCAAAAACACTCTTTGACAAAATCTGGGACAGCCACATCGTCGTCAATGAACCGGGATCACCGGCCGTTTTATACATTGACCTCCATCTGGTTCATGAAGTGACCTCGCCCCAGGCATTCAATGGGCTGCGGGAAAAGAGATTGAAGGTGAGACGGCCGGATCGCACCGTCGCCACGATGGACCACTCCACCCCAACCACCGATCCCTCCCTGCCCCTCGTGGACCGTATCGCGGCTAAACAGTTGCAATATCTACGCGACAACTGCCAGGACTTCGGCATCCATCTCTACGACTTTGAGAGCAGCGAGCGGGGCATTGTCCACGTCATCGGCCCGGAATTGGGGCTGACCCAACCGGGCAAGACCATTGTCTGCGGCGACAGCCATACCTCGACGCATGGCGCATTTGGGGCATTGGCCTTCGGTATCGGGACCAGCGAAGTCGAGCATGTGCTTGCGACCCAATGTTTGCTCCAATATCGGCCGAAAACAATGCAGGTCAACTTTGAAGGCGGCCTCAACGAAGGGGTTACAGCCAAAGACATGATCCTGGCCCTCATCTCTAAAATCGGCATTGGCGGCGGAACCGGCCACGTTCTCGAATACAGCGGCCCCGCCGTTCGCGCCCTCTCAATGGAAGGCCGGATGACCCTGTGCAATATGTCCATTGAAGGTGGGGCGCGGGCCGGAATGGTTGCCCCCGATGACACCACCTTTGAATATGTCGCCGGTCGCCAGTTTGCCCCCAAAGGCGCGGACTGGGACAAGGCTTTAGCAACATGGCGCTCCCTGCCGACCGACGAAGGCGCAGTCTACGATAGCACCGTCACCGTCCCCGTTGACATGCTCGAACCGATGATCACTTACGGAACCAACCCCGGCATGGGTATGCCCATCAGCCGCCCCGTTCCTGACCCGGTCGCTGAATCCGACCCCGGACGGCGAGCGACGCTGGAGAAAGCCTTGACTTATATGGCTTTGCAGCCCGGTCGGCCGTTATTGGGACACAAGGTAGACGTTGTTTTCATCGGAAGCTGCACCAACTCCCGCATCTCCGACCTGCGCGAAGCGGCTGCTTTGATTCAGGGCCGCAAAGTGTCCGAGAGTGTGCGGATGTTGGTTGTGCCGGGATCTGAAAGCGTCCGCCATCAGGCCGAGGCCGAAGGACTGCATAAGATTTTCATGGAAGCCGGGGCCGAATGGCGCTTCGCGGGCTGCTCCATGTGCATCGCCATGAACGGCGACCAGCTAGAGCCAGGCCAATACGCCATCAGCACCAGCAACCGTAACTTTGAAGGACGGCAAGGCCAGGGCGGCCGAACCTTCCTCGCCAGCCCCCTGACGGCCGTTGCTTCGGCCGTTAATGGACAGGTGACCGATCCAAGAACGCTGTTAAGTAATTCGTAATTGGGTAATTAGTTGATACTCGTATCCAATTACTCAATTACAAGCGGTGTCCTTTACCGCCAATTACCAATTACCCTTGAAGGGAAATTATGCAACAATTCACAACCCTAACATCCAAAATGGTTCCACTCCCCTATAACGACGTAGACACCGATCAGATTATCCCGGCCAGTTATTTGAAAGTGACCAGCAAAGAAGGGCTGGTTGAGGGATTATTTTCCCGCTGGCGATATGATGCCAACGGCCAGCCCGACCCCAACTTTCCCCTCCATCGCCCCGAACATGAAGGCGCAAAGATTCTGCTGGCCGGAGACAACTTCGGCTGCGGCTCCTCCCGTGAACATGCTCCCTGGGCATTGGCCGGTTGGGGCTTTCGAGCCATCATCAGCACCTCCTTCGCCGATATTTTCCGCAACAATTCCCTAAAAAACGGCCTGCTGCCAGTTATGGTAGATGAAGAAACCCACCGCCAGCTTTTCAGCCTGGTGGAAGAAGCGCCGGAGACGGAACTCGATATTGATCTGGCCTCCCAATCGGTCGTGCTGCCGGACGGCCGTCGCGTTCCCTTCCCCATCGACTCTTTCAGCAAAACCTGCCTCCTGGATGGCATTGACCAGTTGGGCTACCTGATGAAGCAGACCCCAGCGATTGTGGCTTTTGAAGAGGAAATGAATAAGTAATTAAGTAATTAGGTAATTGGGTAACTGAGTAAAATCAATTGCAAGCTGCTCAATTACTTAATTACCAAGCTAACCGCAGGTTAGCCATTACCCAATTACACAGCTTTAGGTAATTGACTATGACCAAAACAGTCCATATTTACGACACAACCCTCCGAGACGGAGCGCAGCGGGAAGGCATCTCGCTTTCCTTGAACGACAAATTGAAGATTGCCAGCCATCTGGACGACTTCGGCGTTCAGTATATTGAGGGCGGTTGGCCCGGTTCAAACCCCAAAGACGCCGAATTTTTCAAGGCCGCTCAAGAAATGGACTGGAAACACGCCAGGATAACCGCCTTCGGCTCCACCCGCCGCAAAGACACCGAAGCCAAAGACGACCCCAATATTCAAGCCTTGCTGGAAGCCCAGACCCCCGTTGTGACGGTGGTTGGCAAAAGCTGGGATTTGCATGTCTTTGACGTGCTGGAGACAGACCTCGAAGAAAACCTTTCTATGATCGCCGACAGCGTTTCTTACCTCAAGGAACAGGGCAAGGAAGTCATTTATGACGCCGAACATTTCTTCGACGGCTACAAAGCCCGACCCGACTACGCCCTCCTGACTGTCAAGGTCGCGGCCGAACACGGCGCTGACACCGTTGTTCTGTGCGACACCAACGGCGGCTCCCTTCCCTGGGAAATTGCCGACATCGTCAGCCAGGTCATTCAAGAAGTCAACGTACCGGTCGGCATCCACACCCACGACGACGGTGGCTGTGGCGTCGCCAACACCCTGGCGGCCGTTCAAGCCGGGGCAGTGCATGTGCAGGGGACGATCAATGGCTACGGCGAACGGGTCGGCAACGCCAATCTCTGCACCATCATTCCCGATTTGCAGTTGAAGATGGGCATGTCCTGTGTGCCGCCGGAAACGTTGACCCAGCTAACCGATTTCTCCCGCTACGTGGCCGAAGTTGCCAACCTGGGCCACAGCACCCATCTGCCCTTTGTCGGGGTCAGCGCCTTTGCTCACAAAGGCGGCATCCATGTCGCTGCCATGCGCCGCAACGAACACAGCTACCAGCACATTGACCCGACCTTAGTCGGGAACAAACAGCGCACCGTTGTTTCGGAACTGTCGGGGCGGGGGAATGTGTTGGAGAAAGCGGCCGAATTCGGTGTAGACGTAGACAACGAGCAGGCCCGTCAGGTCTTGACTCAAATCAAGGAGTTAGAGGCGCAGGGCTTCGCCTTCGAGAGTGCAGAAGCCTCAATGAGCCTCATGCTGCGCCGCATGAAACCCGACTATAAGCCCCCCTTTGAACTATTAGACTTCACCGTCCTGGTGCAGCACCGCGAAGCCAAAAACATCTGCGCCGACGCCACCGTCAAAGTCAGGGTAGGCAAACGGGTGCTTCACACGGCCGCAGAAGGCAACGGCCCGGTCAACGCCCTCGACGCTGCCCTTCGTAAAGCCCTGGTTGACGTTTATCCTTCATTGGCCGATGTCCGTCTGGCAGATTATAAAGTGCGTATTTTAGACAGCGATAATGGCACAGGCGCGACGGTGCGGGTTTTGATTGATTCCGAGCAGGGAACCCACCGCTGGAGCACTATCGGGGCCAGCACCAACATCATCGAAGCCAGTTGGTGGGCCTTAACTGACAGCCTTGAATACGCCTTATTGAATGGCAATGGAAATTAAGGACAACAACCACCCGACTTTTGTTGTTTAGCCACTCTGCGGCCATTCAAACACCGCAAACTAAAACAACAAAAGTCTCTAAAAGAAAAAATTCGTGGTAATTCGCGTTAATTCGTGGCTACTCTTAAAAGGAACTTTATGGAAGCGAAAATAGTAACCCTCCCCGGCGACGGGATTGGCCCAGAAGTAACCGATGCAGCCCTGGCTGTCTTATCGGCCGTATCCGAAAAATTCGGCCACACCTTTGAAACCGAAGAAAAACTTATGGGCGGCTGCGCCATTGACGCGCACGGCACAGCCCTGCCGGAAGAGACAAAAGCCGCCTGTCTGGCAGCCGATGCCGTTCTGCTTGGGGCAGTTGGCGGGCCGAAATGGGACAACCCCACTGCGGCCGTTCGCCCCGAACAAGGGCTGCTTGGCATTCGTCAGGCGATGGGCCTCTATGCCAACTTACGCCCCGTTCGGCCGCATCCTCTCCTGCTCGACGCCTCTCCCCTCCGCCTCGAACGGTTGGAAGGCGTAGACCTGTTGGTCATCCGCGAACTGACCGGCGGCATCTATTTCGGTCAACCCCGCGAACGGCGGCAGGTCAACGGCGAAATCCAGGCCGTGGATACCCTGACTTACACCCAAAGCGAAATCCGCCGCATTGCCCACATCGCTTTCCAGACCGCCGGGGAACGCACCGGCAAAGTGACTTCGGTTGACAAGGCGAATGTATTGGAAAGCTCCCGTTTATGGCGGCAAACCGTCACCGAGGTTGCGGCCGATTATCCTGACATCACCCTGGAGCATTTATTGGTAGACGCCGCCGCTATGTACCTCGTCACCCGGCCCGCCTCCTTCGATGTGGTCGTGACGGAAAATATGTTTGGCGACATTTTAACCGATGAGGCATCGGTCTTATCCGGCTCGATGGGCAACCTGCCCTCCGCCTCATTAGGCGAATCACGGAACCGGCACGGCTGCCCACAAGGGTTGTACGAACCGATTCACGGCTCTGCCCCTGATATTGCCGGGAAGGGCATTGCCAACCCCATTGGGACAATTTTGTCCCTGGCGATGATGCTCCGCCACTCCTTCGGCCTCTCGGTTGAAGCGGAGGCGGTCGAATCGGCCGTTGATCAAGCCTTGAACGCCGGATACCGAACGGCCGATCTGGCAACAAACGGCCGTCAGCCGTTGGGAACAAAGGAAATGACGGCCCAGATTGTGACTTATTTAAAAGAGGCGTGATTGGGTAATGAATAACTGGTGATTGGGGCAAATAATCACCAATCACCATTCACCAATTACCATCCCTCAATGGAATTATTAGGTTTTTTGATTGAAAGGAGATGAAAGATGGAAAAAGAAGCTTATGCAAATGGGAAAGCGAATGGGAATGGGGCTGTGAAGAGTAGCGTTGGGAGTAGCCGCAGAAAAAAGACGCCCATCCAGGCCGATTACGTCTGGATGGATGGCGATCTGGTTCCTTTTGAGCGGGCAACGGTTCATTTCTTGACCCCGACCCTGCATTATGGCCCCGGCATCTTTGAGGGAATTCGATGCTATGGAACAGAGCGCGGCCCGGCTGTATTCCGGGGGCGGGAGCATATGCAGCGATTTCTCCATTCAGCCCATACGTTGGGCGTGATGGACATCTCCTATAACCTGGATCAGTTGATGGCGGCTGTTTGCATGACCGTCTCCGCCAACGGCTTTGAAGAATGTTATATTCGGCCGATGATGTACTTTGAGGGACCGCTTGGTTTGAACCTGGACGCTTACAACCCTGTTATTGGCATTGCGGCCTGGGCCTGGGGCGCGTTTCTGGGTGAAGAAAAGATGGAAACCGGTGCGCGGATGATGGTTTCTTCCGTCACCAGAATGCACCCGAACGCCAGTATGACCAAAGCCAAAATCAGCGGCCAGTACGTCAACTCGATCCTGGCGAAGACGATGGCCGTCCGGGCCGGATTTGATGAAGCGGTGCTTCTTGACCCCGAAGGCTACGTGGCCGAATGTACCGGCGAAAATCTGCTCGTGATTCGCAACAACGTCATTTACACCGCGCCCAGAGCTACCATTTTGGAAGGCGTAACCCGCGACACCGTTTTGACCCTGGCCCGTGATGCCGGGTATCAGGTGGTAGAGGAACGGCTTTCCCGCGACCAACTATATATCGCCGATGAAATCTTTGTCTGTGGAACGGCCGCTGAAGTTGTCCCCGTCCGTGAAGTAGATTACCGGCCCGTTGGCAGCGGAAAACGCGGTCCAATCACCAAACAGATTCAGCAGCTGTATCACGATGCTGTCCGGGGCAAGCACCCCCGTTCCGAAGCCTGGCTCGATTACATCGTAACCGACTCCTGCACGGTAATCTAGAACGTATTTTTAAAATAACTATTCAGGTGACAGTCACTTTTTTACAAAGAGATGGTATAGCGATAGCAACCATTTTGAAGTGACTGTCACCTCTAAGGCTGTACAGTTACTTTCCAAAATCGTTTAATTAGGCAGGGGGACACCTCCGTCAGTTTCGTTACTCAGACGAACCGCCCAATGCTTCGTACAGGAGCGCCCTCAGCGGAGCGGCTGATGTTGCATCGGTGGTAACCGGCAGGGCATCGAGACCCACCTGTGCCTTGTTTGCTGTCTCCATAGACACTGCTGGCGTCTCTAATGCTGTAGGCGCGTTCGACAAGAGTCCCAGGCTAATATCATCCAGAAACATGTTGCTGTTAAGTGAATCATCGGTGAAAGCAGCAAAGGCTATTTCTACTGTTTGTCCGGCGTAAGAGGCCAGGTTCACATCGCGGCGCAGCCATCCGCCCGTGCTGTTACCTGAACACAGCCAATAAGAATCCACAGCCTCAGCCTGGTTAATCACGACGCCACCTATGTCAGAACCGCAATCATCCTCGGATGCGATCCACAACCAGTAGGTCAGTATTGTATAGCTAACGGGAACGGTCACGTCTTGGGTGAGAACCGAGTCCTCATTATAGTCCCCGCCTAACCACACCGCCCAGTTTCCACTGCGCGGTGGAACGGGTAGATAATTCTGTTGCAAAATCAACTGCCAGCCGTTTGAAGAATACTGCTGCCAACCGACCTGCCCCGCTTCGAAATTACCGTTCACAATGACGTTCACCGGTACCGGCGTCGGTGTCGGGGTCGGGGTGGGCAGCGGTCGAAATACGATTGGTAGATACTGATCCGGCTCTCCTTCCGTCTTAGGCGGCTCGGCGGCAGCGCTGAACGTACTCCACAGCCAGATAGATAACAATAAAAATAGGCCGATGATTGACACCAGCCGGGTGATTTTCTGTTCCTTCATGCGATCCCTCCCTGGATGCTATGCGGTTTGAATAGAAACGCCCGAAACCAATCGGACCAACCAACACTCCCAAAGAAGTGAGCCGGCAAAAAACGAGCGTCTGGAAGTTCCCCACCTGTCGCAGCTCCCAAGCATTCTCTAGCATGTTTCAGGTGAGCGACTCCCACTACCAATTATTATACGACCGTACCACCCGGGGTCAATATGCCCGGTGTCCTATGGCTCCCCCAATCTTATAGCCTATTCTTATGCCACAGCGCCCATTTCCCTAAAATTTAGCAATAGATGCCTCTTTCGGCGGTTTTGACCCAGGCCGAAGCTGCCACAGCTTCAGCGCCAGATGCAGCGCCAGCCGGGTGTCTGCTTCATTTAAGTCCTGCCCCGTTAATTCCTGAATCCGTTCCAGGCGATAGAGCAGCGTATTGCGGTGAATGAACAGCGCTTCGGCCGTCTGGCTGATATTGGCGTGATGGTCAAAATAAGCCGTGATGGTATGTACCAGTTCGCTGTGATGTTGTTCATCATAATGCGCCAATGGGCCAATCAACCGCTGGCAAAACTGCTGCAAAACAGGCATATTGTCCAGTTGGGCTAACAGTTGGTAAATTCCCAGACTGTTAAACTCTACAAAATGCGCCAGCTTCAACCGTCGGGCTACTTCCATCGAATGGACAGCCTGCCGGTATGTTTCCGGCCACTCGCTCAAAGTTCTGGCCGGGCCGCTCAAGCCGCCAACTAGCTGCATTTGGGGGTATTCAGCCTGGAGGTGGTCTCGCACTCGTGTTGCCAATTCTCTGGCCGTCGAAATGTCCTGGTCGCTGTCCTCCAACGCCTGGAAAACAACGACATGATCATCGCTGTAAACATGACAAAGCGCGGTTCGGCTGTGGCTTGAAAGCAGCCAGTTAATCGTCGTCTCCATTCGTCGTAGAGAAGGGGCATTGTTGCCCAGCCAAGCAAAGGTGATGACGACATGCGGCCGATCTGTATTGTGGTCCAATCGTCCGGCCAGCCGTTCCATCTCTGCTTCCGGCAGTGTCCCGGCCAGCAATCCTTCCAAAAAGTCGCCTCGCAGCGCCTTCTTCGCCTCACTGACCGCTTTGGCCTTTGCCATCTCCAGAGCATATGCTGCCGCTCCATGTTCGGCCGCCAGCGTGTCCAACAGATCTAGATTGTCCGGCGTACCGATCAGAGAGAGATATCCTCTGGCCCTATCGCCGGAGATCACGGGGCTGATTAGGCGGGCGATCTTATGGTCATTCACCGGCAAAAGCTGCTGCCAGTGACTTTGCCTGACACGAGCCACCGCTTTACGGTTCCGTAGAGCAGGGGGCAGGTGGTCGTAATTGGTTAGAATCTCACTGACCGTATCTCTGTCTAACAGACTGTCGTTTGGTATCGAGATGGCTTTGATTTCCAGCCGTTTATCCTGGATGGCAACAATTTTCCCGGTCAATTTGCAGATGATGTCCGTCATGGCCGCCAATCCCTGACCTTCACGGGACATCTCCGTCAGTCGGCGGTACAATTGCATCCCACGCTCGGTAATTTGCTTCTGACGGTCAATCAAAAGCGCAGCCAGACCCCGGTGTATCTCGCGGACTGTTGTATCATCCGTTACGACAAGAATCGGCAGCCCCATCGCAACGGCGCTCTTTTCAACAGTCTTGGTCACGGGGCTAAAAGCCAGAATTGCCGAAGCGGACAGTTCATTCAGCATTTTGAGGGTGCTGATAAAAGCCTGGCTCTTTAACTGTTCTTGCAGGGCGGGCGGTATAATAACGAGATCGCCGGTTTGGACCTGATCTGGAATATCGTTCAAATCCGTTAGCATCGCTGCCCAGTTCACAATACGGTTGTCAGCCGGTAATCCGCCGACCACTTGAGTGTTCAGAGGCAAAACCAGACGTAAAACATCATCTAAGGTTACTTTGTTTGGTATCTTTCGTTCGCTCATAACAACTAATCGATTATTAAGACGTCAGGCACTTAATTTAAATAAGTAAGATGATGCCGATTTTCTGATGGAATAAAGTGCCTTACATCTGAAAGAAAATAACTTTTTAAGTATAGAAAAATTTAATAAAATAACAATCCCAACTATGAAAAATCGAAAAAATGAAGTGACTGTTGCTTTTCAGGGTGAACATGGCGCTTACTCCGAACAGGCTATCTACCAACATTTCGGGTCAGAAGTAACGGCCGTTCCCTGCCGCAGCTTTAGAGATATTTTCGACACTATCCATCGGGGAAAAGCTAAATTCGGCATGTTACCCGTTGAAAATTCGCTGGCCGGTACTGTTGTCCCCGCTTACGATCAGTTAGTGGACCACGACATGCGAATTCAGGCCGAAGTGGTTCTGAGAGTCAACCACTGCCTGATGGCCCCCGCCGGTACGACCCTGGCCGACATCAAGCGGGTAAAGTCACATCCCCAGGCATTGGCTCAATGCGAACGCACCTTGCGCCGTATGGGTCTGGAGTCGGTCATTCATTACGACACCGCCGGAGCCGCCCGCGACCTGGCCGCCGACCATGAACAGGGAACGGCCGCAATCGCCAGTGAACTTGCTGCCGACATTTATCATCTAACCATCCTTTCCCACAGCGTTGAAGATGAATCCTTCAACTATACCCGCTTCTTCGTTCTGGGTTCGGCCGATCCTCCGCGCCGCGACCCCAGCAAATCTTCCATCATCTTTACCACCCGCCATACCCCTGGCGCGTTGTATAAAGTCCTGGGCGAACTGGCCGGTCGGGACATCAACCTGACCAAGATCGAGTCTCGTCCTCGCCGCAATCGACCCTGGCACTACCTCTTCTATGTTGATTTTGAGGGCCATGAAGAAGACCCGCCTGTCAGGGACGCCATGCTGGGCATCCTAAAACATGCTTCCTTTCTAAAAGTCTTAGGCTCCTATCCTGCTGCCAGTTTGCTGCAAATCAATGCGGAAGAATCCACAGAAGCCTAAAAACCTTCACTGAAAAAACCGGGTTATTCGATTGCTGCCAGAGATTTGACAGCGTAGACATTGGTAAAAACCCGTGAGTTGCTTCATCAGATAGCGGTCATAAGCCTTCGTGTGCGGGCTGCGTTGTTCATACCAACTCAATACTTAAGTCGTCGGATTGTGCTGGCAGGTTGGGCATTGCACCCGACGCGGTCTAATCACGATGTGGGTTTTTGCACTCGTTCCTTTGAGTGGTGGGGGTTAGGCGCGATATTGCAAATCGATTTACGGAGTTGGGGGGCCGTAGTGGCGGACTTCGAGGCGGTAGAAGGGGATGGATTCGAGAAGGGGGCGGTTTTGGTCGAGCCAGGTTTCGATTGGACCGTTGGGGATGGGGAGGCCGGGTTGTCGTTCGGCAATGTGCCAAATATTGGCCGTTGGGGGATCGTCTAGCAGGTTGAGGCCGATCATGCCGGGGGTTTGGGGCTGGTAATAGTTGTAGGGGATTTGGTCGGAGGAGGGGGAGAGCCAGACGACATCATTTGGGGTGATGTGTTGGTTGATGTAAGTAACTGCTCCCCGCCAGTCGTCTTTGGGAATGAGCAGGAGGGCGGTGCAGGCGGCCAGCAGAGAGAGAATGATTGTAGTCGGTCTGATCCATTGTTGGGTTGGTTTTAGCCAGTTGAAAAGCATAGCGACCAGGAAGATGACGAGGGGCCAGCCTGTTACCACGACGCGCTTGATGCTGTAGAGGCGCGGAATTGGGGTGAGGAGGGTTAGCAGGAGGAAGCCGCCTATGATGGTGATGGTCAGGATCGGCCGAATGGTTGGCTTTTTCGCCAGCCAGCGCCAGAGCCAACTGGCAATAAAGGCTGCGCCTCCCAGAGCGATTAATCCCAGCAGGTAGACTGGGCCGCCGAGGTCTGGCAGGCCGAATTGGTCACGGAAGTTGGCAAAGACGAAGATGGTGCTGAGACGGCCGATGACGAGGGCGAGGTGGGGCCACAGGGGGATGCTTGCCAGCCAGCCTGCGGTGGAACTGAGGAGCCAGATGATTAATTGGCTGCGGGGACGGCCGTTGCGCCACCAGAATTCGAGCCAGAGACCGCTTAGAATGACCCATAATGGCACAATTGCGTAATTGAAATAGAAGCCGCCTGCCAGCCCAATAAAGAGCAGCAGCCCTCCCTGCCAGCCCTGGCGGACTAACCCCAAGGCGATGAGGAGAGCAAAGGGGGCGATGAAGATGAACATCCACGTTTCCTGGGCATACCAGACGGAGAGGGGGGCGACAGCCAGGAGGATGAGGGCGGTCAGGGCGGTTTTCTCCCCGAACAGGAAACGGCCGAGGGCAAAGGTCAGGGGCAGGGACAGGAACGAGGCGAAGAGGGATGGCAGGCGGAGCCAGGCTTCGTCTTCGCTCACTTTGATCCATTCATGGAGCATTAAATAGTAAACGGGGGGGTGGTTATCGTGGGTTTCGGCCAAAATTTCTGCCGGGGTGCGCTCTGCGTTCCAGACTGCGAAGGCTTCATCAATCCAGAGGCTTTTTCCGCCGAGGTTCCAGGCCCGGAGCAGGAAGGAGAAGAGGAGTATTGAAAGGAGCCACCAACGCAGGTGTGATCGGGTCATTCTGGTTTCAAGCGGTTTCTTTGTCCGGCAGCATGACGCGGGTTGCACCAAATGGGGAGTACCGCTCGTGCAGCCCGTCGAGGGACAGGGTTTGTTTAATCTGCCGGATACGGGGCAGAAGGGTTGTCAGGTTGACCTGATAGTATTGACCGACAGCGGCCTGGGTCTGTTCGCGCATCCCTTGTTCGGCCATGAGAAATTCGGCCGCAGCGGCCCAGGCGGCGGGGTTGTTTAGTTCTGGCTGGCTCTTCTTGTGAAAGTCGCGCCAGAGGCGACGACCACCAACGAGGGAGGCCAGGCCGTAGCTGCGGGCTTGCAAACCGGGCAGCAGCAGGGCTTCAATGGAGTCGCGCAAGGCTCTCTCTTGAATGGGCAGTTGTAAGGCTCCGGCAAAGAGGGCGACGGGCAGCAGCCAGGGTTCCAGTGTGGCTGTTTCTTTTTCTTCCAGGCTTTGGTTTGCCAAAAGGATTGAATTGGCGCGTGGTTCGGTCATGAGCAGGTCGGTGCTGGCGGGGTTGACGTCTACGACGCGCCATTTGTTTCGATAGCGTTTTAACTGGACTGAGACGACATCGGTGGCGGCGTATTGATTTCCTTCTGATGTAGGGTCGGGCCAGGCGAATTCGAGGTAGACGAAGCGGCCGTTTTCGGTTTCGATGGCACGGGCCAGTCCCAGGCGTTCTCGGCCCAAGACGGTTTTTAGCAGGATGTCGAAGACGGGGATGCCAAAGAGGTCAAATAATTCGGCCGATTGGCTGCGAGGGACGAGGAGCGCTTTTAGTTTGGCGGTGTCTTCTTCGAGGGCGGCTAAGACGAGGTTTTGGACGACCGGCCATATGCCGTTCCAGACAGTGTCTTTTTCGATCATTGTTGTTGTGTTCCCAAAGGGTGTTTTTGTATCCTGAAAGATTCCTCAATCGCTTGTTTTTATTGGAGTTAGCCGGTTGTTGTACAACGCTCATCGTGGAATGACAAGGGGGGCGGGTTCTTGCGGTCATTAGGTGTTTTATATGGGAATACAAATAACCTGGGTGACTTGGATTTGGTAGCTGGCGTCGAGGCCGTTTAGGAGGGCAATGGCGTCTACGGTGGTGTTGAATTGGACGGCGATTCTGTAGACTGTGTCTTTGTCGCGGACGACGTAGGCATGTGTCCCCGGACAGTAGGCGGGGTTGGCAATTGGTAGTTGGGCCAGCACAGCGCCGGGAACGAGGTCGGTGGCGTCAATGCCGTGTTTGGCCATCAGTTCGATGCTGCTGTTTTGGGTGTCGGCAATGCTGTAGAGACTATCTCCCTGGACGACGGTGTAGGCGATGAAGATGACGGGATTGGGATCTCGCGTTGGGGTGGGCTGGATGAGCGGGGTTGCCGTTGGCACTTCCACTTGTGGGGTTTCTGTTGGCAGGCCGCCCTGACTGTTCAGGTCGGTTTGTGGGGCGTTTATCTGGTTGTTCAGCGCGAATGCTTTGTTGAGGTCCAAATTTACCAGGATGGGAATATCGTTTACCGTTAAGGTGTACTGTTGATAGTCTTGTTGAGCAGGAGGGGAATTGGTCTCAGAGGAGGAGGAAGAGGAGCGGGTGGTAATCAGGTTGATGGCAATGTAGGTGGCAACAGCCAGTATCAGTGCGCTGACCACCAAAACAAAAACCATGCTGTTATTTTTCTGCTGCGGTTGTTCCATTTTCCTGCCTTGGGGTTTATGTTACACTTGGGATGAGTTCGTGGCAAGTAGTAAGTGACTAAGGAGTGCTGATGAAATACCTTAGAATCAGAGAAGACCTTGAAAAGAATGAACATCTCTTGCTTGCGTCCTATGGGCTGAAAAGCGATGAGTCTCGCGGCCGTCTTTACGCTGAAGCGGAGTCGGCTTCCAGAACTGCTTTCCAACGGGACCGGGACCGCATCATTCATACGACTGCCTTTCGGCGGTTAGAATACAAGACGCAGGTCTTTGTGTTTTACGAAGGCGATCATTATCGCACCCGGCTGACGCATACGCTGGAAGTGGCCCAACTCGGCCGATCTATTGCCCGCAGTTTGGGGGTGAATGAAGACCTGACCGAAGCAATCTGTCTGGCCCATGACCTGGGACACCCTCCTTTTGGTCATGCGGGTGAGTATGCGCTGAATGCTTTGATGGCGGAGCATGGCGGCTTTAACCATAATACTCAAAGTTATCGGATTGTGACGACGCTGGAAAACCGGTACCCAACGTTTCGGGGGCTTAATCTAACCTATGAGACTCGTGAGGGGATGATTAAGCATGAGACGGAGTATGATAAGAGCGATGCGGCCGAGTTTGAACCGGATAAACGGGCTTCGCTGGAGGCTCAGATTTCTAATCTGGCGGATGAGATTGCTTATAATGCCCATGATTTAGAGGATGGGCTGCGGGCGAATTTGTTTGATGCGTATGATTTGAGAGACCTGGTTATCTGGCAAATTTTGGAGGAGCAGGTTCAATGGAAGAATCATCAGTTTACTGATTTGGAGCGCCGGGAGGTTATCCGCGAGCTGATTGGTATGATGGTAACGGATGTGGTTAAGAAGACGGCCGAGAATCTGGCGGAATATGAGGTGGACTCGCCGGAGAAGCTGCAACTGCTGCCTGTGAATGTGGTGGGATATTCGGCCGAGTTTGGCAAGGAAATCCGCCAACTGAAAAATTTCCTTTTTCAACGTATGTACCGCCATTATCGTTTGATGCGTATGCAGACGAAGGCGGAACATTTTCTCTCGGAGATCTTTGAGGCTTATCTTAAGGAGCCGGGTATGCTGCCTGAACAGACGCAGGCGCGTCTGGAGGATATGCCGCTGGAAAAGGTGATTACAGACTATATTGCCGGTATGACTGACCGGTATGCGTTGGAAGAGTGGGAGAAGTTGTTTGATCCTTATCGGAAGGCGTAGGGGGGACGGTAAAGGATACCGCTGTAATTGGTGATTGGTTAATTGGGTAATTGTGTCTTGTGGACAGTCAATTACCCAATTACATAATTACTTTTTGAGGTTAGAACTCCAGGAGTTCGTCAATGCGGCCCTGGACGTCTGGTTCGGCGTAGTCGCCATCTTTGGCCCAGGCTGAGAGTTCAACGGTGAAGCGTTCAAAGAAACTTTGGGGCGGGAGTGTGCCAGTTCCGTATTCCATCTCTGCAATTTCGGCGTTGACAATGAGAGAGGCAGTTTCGAGGACGATTGTTTCACCCGGTCGCGCCAGCACCGGTTCGCCTTTCGGGGCGAGTTTGGCTTTGATGGCATCGTCGAAGAAGGCATGGTCGCTCATTATGACTTTGGTTACTGTACGGATGTCATTTTTATCAAAGAGCCAGACTTCAAAAGCGGCGACATTCTTTGGTGTGTCTGCGCCAATTGTTTCTGAAAGGCCAACGCCACATTCACCCAGAAAGTCCCCTTCTGCATTTTCGATGCTGAAGGAGTCGTCGTAGGTGTCGTGGCCGCGAGCGTAGGTAGTTTGGAAGCGGGCGATAGGTGTTACTTGCTGTGAGCCTCCCTCTTCCATGATGGGTGTCGCGGTTGGCATTTCGACCGTCGTTTGTAATGAGGTGGGGCCGCTGCGCTGCCGCATCATGTAGGCAATGGCGAGGATGACGACGACCAGGAAAAGCCCCAGGACGCAGACCAGGATGAAGTTGCCCAGCCCACCACCACCGCCTTCCTCGTCGGTTGGGGTCGTGCCAATAGCTCCCGCGCTACAACCGACACCATTCTGAACGGCCGCAAGGGCGTTCAACTGTAATTGAGAGGCGGGATTTTCCTGAGCTAACTGGCAGATGGCGACATCCGCTTCGGGCCAGGTTCCTAACATCTCGTTTACGCGGGCCTGGTTTCCGTCCCGTGCATAGAGATCGGCGAGAGCCAATAGATATCTATCCTGATGCACTTTTAATAAATCTTGTGGTCCAGCTCCAGTATATTGAACGGGCCAAATTCCCCACCCGAAAACAAATAGTCCGATGACCCATCCAGCCACGAAAGCCAAAACTACAAAAAGAATGGGCCGGTTTTTAATCATATCCATATGCCACCTACCTTTCATTTACCCTCTTCTGGGTATTTTAAGTTAACGCACTTCAACGGTAACGCCTGGAAAGAAAAAATATAGAAGATTTCCAATACTTCAACTCACGAATTTTGTCGGTTCCTCAAACTGGGTAGGAACCATGAGAAGATATTTCATCCTCGAAAAGGCTGACTGAGTCAACCTGTAGGTTTCTTAAATACCAGACGCACCCTACTAATTTAGGTGACATCCCCTCTGCACTATTTATCTTACCATAACTCAAAATGGTGTACAACCACAATTTTATGTTTAATGGTTTCTTTTCCTCACTTTTTTGCTGTGGTATACTTTTATCAAGTGTATGATTACATCCAATTGAGGAGATTCACCACCATTGAAGCATTTTCTTAGTCTTGCCGATCTTAGCCCAGAAGAAATTCAGGAATTATTGACAATTGCTCTGGAGCTAAAAGAGCAGTGGTTGGGAGGCGGCAACGAGCCGCTGTTAAAGGGGAAGAGTCTGGCACTTGTTTTTCAGAAGCCTTCGCTCCGTACTCGTGTTTCGTTTGAGATGGCGATGGTTCATCTGGGCGGCTATGCTTTTTATCTTTCTCCAAACGAGGTAAAGATGGGTGGCCGAGAGAGTGTGCCGGATGTTGCCCGTGTATTATCTGGTTATGTGGATGCGGTTATGGCGCGTGTTTTTGATCACGCACATATTCTTCAACTGGCTGAGTATGCTACTGTTCCTATTATTAACGGTTTGTCGGACTATAACCACCCTGCTCAAGGGTTAACGGACTTATTTACTATTTTGGAACAGAAGGGAACTCTGCAAAATATAACAATCTCCTATATCGGTGATGGGAATAATGTGGCTCGTTCATTGCTCTTTGGGGCAATGAAGACGGGTATGCACTTCAAGATTGCAACCCCACCGGGATATACTCTCTCTGAGGAGGATTTATCGCTTGGGGAACAGATGCGGATTTCTGACCGCCAGAAGATTGAGGTTTATGCAGACCCAGCTCGTGCGGTTAACCAGACGGACGTGATTTATACGGATGTCTGGACGAGTATGGGCCAGGAAGCGGAAACGGCCGAACGGCTGAAGGTCTTTCCGCCTTATCAGATCAACCAGCAGTTGGTTAGTCAGGCCAAAGCGGACTGTCTGGTGATGCACTGTCTCCCCGCTCATCGAGGCGAAGAGATCACCGACGAAGTAGCAGATGGCGCTCATTCTATTCTTTTTCAGCAGGCGGAAAACCGGCTTCACGCCCAGAAGGCAATCCTGGTGAAATTACTCTCCAACAGTTAATCGGAGGTATATGTGGCAAAAAATCGCGCACTCTTTGAAGAGGCGCTAGGGCGCGGACATTCATTTAGCTGGGATCAAAACTGGCCGGATGCAATTGAAGCATTCCAGATAGCCATTCAGGTTGTTGACAATGAACCGGCTCCTTATGCCGGGCTTGGCATGGCTTATTTTGAGTTGAATGAGCTTTATAAAGCCCTGGAAAATTACAAATTGGCCGCCCATTACTCCAATGGAGATATTATTTATTTGAAACAGGTGGCCGAGGTTCAGGAAAAACTGAACCAGACGAAGGATGCCAGCCAGACTTATATGTCTATGGGGGAGATTTTGCTTCGGCAGAAGCGCATTGACGAAGCGGTTGTCAATTGGATGCGGGCTGTGCGGTTTGATCCTGACCTGATTCCCGCCCATCAACGGCTGGGGGCTATTTACCAACGCCAGGGACAGACACAAAATGCTATCCACGAGTATCTGGTGGTGGCCCATATTTTTCAGCAGAAGGGTGATCTGAAGCAGGCGTTGGAAACTTGCCAGGCGTCTTTGAAACTGGACCCCAGAAATGCGGAAGTGTTGACGGCGATTGAACTGCTTCAACAGGGTGAAGAGATTTCTGTCGAGGCGGGAGATGAGAATGCCGCGCCGGTTTCGATTTCGGAACTGCAAGAGGATGAGCCGGAACAGAGTGGGGAAATTTCCAGCCCGGTGCAGGACGCCCAGCGGATGGCGCTGGAGCAACTGGCAGAGGAATTGTTTGAGGAGGAAGAGGAGTCGCCGATCCGCCAGCAGGGTATGAGCAAGCTGGAGCGGGATGCTTTGATTAGCCAGGCGCTTGATTACCAGACGCGGGGGCTGATCAATGAGGCTATTAGTACCTATGAGCAGGTGATTAAAGGGGGCGTGACCAGTACGGCCGCTCATTTCAATCTGGGGCTGCTCTACCAGGATAAGCTGCGCTTTGAGGACGCCATCCGTGAGTTTCAGATAGCAGTTCAGGACAATGAGTACCGTCTTGGCAGTCATTTTGCTTTGGGTGAATCGTATCGCGCACGCGGCCGTATTGATAAGGCGGTTGAGCATTTCATCAACGTTCTTAAGATTGTTGATCTGAAAACGGTTAAACATGAGCAGGCAGACCGGCTGATCGAACTGTATGAACATCTGGCGGACAGCCTCTTGACCAAAGGCGAACCGGAACAGGCGACCAATTTCGCCAATGCGCTGGTTGAATTTCTGAGCCACAAGGGATGGGAAGATAAGGTGCGCGAAGCGCGGAACCGATTGGACGCGCTCTCTGCGGGCGGCCGAACGATGATTTTGGGCGACATTCTGACGGCTGGTTCTGCCCAGGTGCTTGAATCGCTCTATCTGAGCCAGGAATATGCCAAGCGGCATAAATATAACAGCGCTATTGAAGAGACTTATCGGGCTATTCAGCTTTCGCCTGATTATTTGCCCGCCCATTTGCAGTTGGCTGAACTGCTGGCTTTGCAAGACCTGATGAACATTTCTGTCACAAAATTTGTCACCATTGGCGATACTTATCGCGCCAGGGGTGACACCAATGGCACCATCAGCGCTTATGAACGTGCATTAGATTTCGCGCCTCTTGATCTGTCTATTCGGGCGCGTCTGATTGATATACTCAAGCGGCATGGTCTTATTGACCGTTCTCTGGAACATTATCTGGCAATGGGGGAGGCTTATTACCAGCTTGCACAGGTAGATAAAGCTCGTGAGACTTACCAGGAAGCATTGAAACTCGCCCCAAGAGGTTCGGCCGAGAAGAAGTGGCGGTTAAAGCTGATGCGGCTCATTGCTGACATTGATATGCAGCGATTTGATTGGCGTCGGGCATTGGGAGCCTACCGAGAACTGCGGGCTGCTGACCCGAATGATGAACGATTGGCTATTACGTTGATTGACCTTTATTATCGGGTTGGGCAAGGTGAAAGTGCATTACGGGAATTGGACCGCTATTTGATTCAACTTGTTAAAAGTGGCCGAGGGGCGAAAGTCCCTGGCATTTTGGAGGATATGGTGGATCGCCGTCCTGGCGACGCCGGCCTTGTTAATCGTCTGGTGCGTTTGTATGTTCAGCAGAAAAAACCCCGGAATGCAGTTCAAATTCTTGATAAGTTAGGCGAGGAACAACTTAATGCTGGCGAAACCCAAAGTGCAATCAAAACGATTGAAACGATACTAAAACTCGGGCCGCCAAATGCAATTAGTTACAAGCAGTTGTTGGAACGATTGTACCAGGATGTGTCCAGGTAAAGTTTTCTAATCTACTTTGGTGAGCCACCTGTCCAGATTATAATCAGGTCCCATTTTGGAAGAACTCATCTATTATATCAGCCGCTTTTTAGAGCGGCCGATTACTCACATCGTTGATATTCTTCTCGTAGCGTTGGTTATCTACGGTATCTTTGCCATTGTTCGTGGAACAAGAGCCGTTCAACTGCTGCGAGGGACGATTGTCATTGTGTTGGTGGCGGTGGTGATTTCGGCCGTTTTTGTTCAACTAACGGCTTTTCGGTGGCTGATTTCGATTATTTTGCCGGCTTTGTTGGTGGCTTTTCCGGTGCTTTTTCAGCCGGAACTGCGGCGGGCGCTTGAACAGGCTGATCTGGCCGGTGTATTTTTGCGTTTGTTCCGGCGGGAGCCGGAGAATAAGTTTGTCCTGGCGATTGCGAATGCCTGTTTGCGCCTTTCTCAACGGCGGCATGGGGCGCTTATCGTTATTGAGCGAGAGGTAGGGCTTCAGGAGTATATAGATACCGGCATTATCTTGAATGCGGAACCTACGCCTGAACTGCTTCTGACGATTTTTAATAAGAATACGGAACTTCATGACGGTGGTGTTATTTTCCGGGGGGAGTTGATTGCAGCGGCGGCCTGTGTGCTGCCGCTTTCGACCCGGAGTTTGTCTGACCGGCAGATGGGTTTGCGCCACCGGGCGGCGCTGGGTATTAGTGAGGTTAGTGACGCGGTGATTGTGATTGTTTCGGAGGAAACGGGACAGGTTTCTATTGCTCATAACGGCCGAATTTTGCGCCGCCAGGACCCTTCCCGCCTGGATGTTATCTTGCAAGCTTTTCTTCAAAATCGTTCCACCACTTTTTCAAGAGGAGAACGAAAGAATAAATGAGTACCGCACGCAGCATTCTCTATAATCTAGGCACGTTTCTCATTGCCTTGCTTCTGGCTGTGTTGGTCTGGGCGGCGGCTATTCTAAACAATGATCCGGTTGAAACACGGCTGTGGCAGATTGATGTTCAGACGATTGGCCTGCCGCCGGACGCGCAGTTGTTGAGCCGCCCGCCGAATACGGCTTCTATTACGATTGAGGGACCGGTTTCTGCTTTGGATAAGGTCTCGCCGAATGATTATACGGCCGTGATTGATCTGAGCGGGGTTTCATTTGGTGAAACGGATGTTGACATTCAAATTGAGGGGGGTATTGAAGGTGTTGCCGTTTTGAATAAGTCGCCTGAAACGGCCCGAATTAACATGGAGCAGATTGTTACCCGTGATATTCCTGTTCGGGTTGATGTGCGGGGCGAAGTTGCCAGAGGGCATCGGAAAGGTCAGGAGTCGGTTTCGCCGGAGTTTGTTCAGGTGACGGGGATTGCTTCGCTGGTGAACCAGTTGGCGGAGGCCAGGGTGACTGTTTTTCTGGATAATGCCCGGCAGGATGTTGATTTGCTGAGACGGCCGACTTTTTATGATTTGCAGGGTAATGTTGCCAGCAATATCGGGTTGACGGTTACGCCGAGCGAGGTTCAGGTTGTTGTTCCGGTCATTGAGCTGGCCGGATTTGCCGAGAAACCGATCACGGTTAATTGGGTGGGCGAACCAGCATCGGGCTATCGGCTGTTGAATATTAACGTTGAGCCGAGCAGTATCTTGATTACTGCCCCACCGGACCAGTTGGACGCCCTTCGAATAGAAACGGAGCCGGTGGATATTAGCGGCTTGACGATTTCTGAGACGCTGCAAGTGGCGCTTGATTTGCCGGATGGGGTATCGTTGGAAGACCCGCAACCGATTATTGTAACGGTTGAAATTGGCCCGATCCAGACCAGTGATGTGGTTCAGCGTCCGGTTGAGGTTCGGGGATTGGGCGAAGGGTTGGAGGCTATCTTAGACCCAGAGGAAGTTCGGGTGTTCTTGTTTGGCCCCCTGCCGGTGTTGGAGTCGCTGGAAGATGATGATGTGCGGGTGACGCTGGATTTGTTGAACCTGGAAATAGGGACGTACAGCCTGGAGCCGCTGGTTTCGATCAGCGCCAACAGGATTGTTGAGCGTTCGATTCAACCGGCGACGGTGACGGTGGTGATTACGGAGGCGATGACGACGACTGAGGATATCACCGGGACGCTGCCGGTGACGGCGACGTCGCTGCTTCCGCCGGACACGGGCGCAACGAGTGGGGGCGTGGCAAATGCTGGCGCGACAGGATCGGCCTGTCATCTATTCTGCCTGGCGGCTGTAGTACAGGTTCCCTTTGCAATTCTTAATAGACGGATGGTGGTGATATGAGTCGAAAAGCGTTGGTGGCTCTAGTCGGCCGTCCGAATGTGGGCAAGTCTACATTGTTTAACCGGCTGGTCGGGCAGCGGCTGGCGGTTGTTTCAGATGTACCCGGTACGACCCGCGACCGCCTTTATTCGGAAGCGGAATGGACGGGAACGGCGTTCACGGTTGTGGATACGGGCGGCCTGGAGGTGACGGAAGGGCGGCATACGGAACCGCTTTCGGAGGATTCGGAGCGATTTTTGCCCCTCATACGCCAGCAGGCCCAGATTGCGATTCAGGATGCGGACATTATTGTGCAGGTGGTGGATGGGCAGACGGGGCTGACGGCAGCGGACCGGGAAGTGGCGGATATTTTGCGCCGTTCCAAGAAGCCGACGATTATTGCGGTGAATAAGCTGGAGTCTTCGAAGCTATGGGATACGGCTTATGAGTTTTATGAGTTGGGGTTGGGGGAGATTTTCCCGATTTCGGCTTTACATGGGACGGGAACGGGCAACCTGCTGGATGCCATCGTTCAGGCGATCCCACAGGCGGATGAAGAGGAGGAAGATGAGTCGCTGAAGGTGGCGATTCTGGGACGGCCGAATGTGGGTAAGTCTACGCTGGTCAATAAGTTGCTGGGCGAGGAACGGGTTATTGTGAGTCCCATTGCCGGGACGACGCGAGATGCGATTGATACCCGAATTTTGTGGCAGGGCCAGGAGGTGACGCTGATTGATACGGCCGGTATCCGACGGCGGGGAAAGATCGATCCGGGCGTTGAGAAGTACAGTGTTTTGAGGGCGATTAAGGCGCTGCGGCGGGCTGATGTGGCGCTGTTGTTGATTGATGCGGTGGAGGGAATCACGGCTCAGGACACGCACATTGCGGGGATGTTGGTGGAGGAGATGTCGAGCGTTGTGGTGCTGGTGAATAAGTGGGATGCGGTTGAGAAGGATACGTATACTATTAATGAGTACACTAACCAGGTGCGGACTGCGCTTAATTTTCTGCCTTATGTGCCTATCCTGTTTATCTCGGCCCAGACGGGCCAGCGGGTGAACAAGGTATTGGAGACGGCCAAAGAGGTGTATGAGGCGCGGTATGAACGGATTCCGACCGGGCAGTTGAATAAGCTGATGCGGGATGCGGTCGGCCGTCATTCGCCGCCGCAAAAGGGCGGGGTTCGGGTCAAGTTTATGTATGCGACGCAGGCGTCAGTTGATCCGCCGACCTTTATCTTTTTTGTGAGTAAGCCGGAGTGGGTGCATTTTAGCTACCAGCGGTATCTGGAGAATCAGATTCGGGAGCAGTACCCTTTTCCAGGGACGCCGATCCGGTTGGTGTTCCGGGCGCGGAGTGAGGATCGGTTTAGCGAGAAGTTTTAGGGGATTGGTAAGGTTATTCGTTGAGCAGGTAGGCGAGGGCGCGGCTGATGGTGGACTGCCAGAGGCTCCAGCCGTTGCCCTGGGGGAGTTCTTCGTAGAGGTGGGGGTAGCCTTTGTCTTCCAGGATGTTTGCCAGTTGTTGGTTGGCTTCGAGGATGTTGATTTCGGTTCCGTTGACGGGGACGGCCGTTTCGTAGCTGCCGACTACCAGATAGAAGTTGACGCCGGGTGCGCCTTGTCCGGCGATACGCAGCAGGAGGGCGCTGTCATCTATGGTGTAGGGGCCGGATAGTCCGGCTGCCAGCCCAATGGCGTCGGGGTGGAGGACGGCTGTCTGGACGGCCGATACGCCTGCTATGTCAGGGCCGAGGACGGCCGTTTTTTGTGGGGAGGGGTCGGTGTCGAAGTTGGTCTGGATGTAGGGGACGAGTTCGAGGGCTATGAAGTCGGCGTAGTCCTGGTTGAGGGTGTAGTCTTCGTTGGAGATGATGGGCAGGACGAAGACGGCTACGAGGGGCGGGATGTAGCGTTCGGCGATGAGACGGTCGAGGAGGGCGGGGGTGTCTATGACTCCTAGAAAATCGGTACCTTCGTTAAAAATGACGGTGGGGAGTTTGGCGCCGACGATTTGGCCGGGGGGTTGGTAGATGTAGAAGGTGCGGGTTTCGTTGAGGTAGCTGCTGTCGAGGGTGTAGGAGGCGATGGTCCCGGAGGGGATTTCGGTGGTGGCTGGCAGGAGTTCGGGCGGGGTCTGGTAGTTGGGCATGGCAAGCACGGAGTGGGTTTCGGAGTCGCTTTGGGCGGTGTTGGGGTTGAGGGGGTCGAGACGACTGTTTGTGCCGTTGATGACGTATAGGTAGTCGAGGCGGGCGTTTGGATCGAATTCGGCCGTTAGATACCACATATCGGTACCTTCGAGGCGGGTTAATTGGGGGGCTTCGGCCAGATTCCAGTTGTTCATATCGCCGTTGAGTTGGATGCTGGTGGCTGCGCCCTGGTAGATGAAGATGGCCTGACTGCCGGTTGTGATGGGGGCGTAGTCCAGTTGGGCGAGGTAGCGGTTGACCAATGCCTGACGATCTGAGGGGCTTTCTGGTTCTATGG
>JBAPRX010000676.1:0-3494 GCA_049281335.1 Promineifilaceae bacterium (SeqCode) | reverse complement strand
GGCTGAAACCGGAAATTCCGCTGGTAGGCAGGGACGATATTCCTCTGCGGGACGAAATTGAACTGGAGATTCGGCTGGCTTCGCCGCCGGTTATGATTTCGCGCTTGAATCATGCCCAGATAACGATTCCTAAGGGGGAAACGGCCGAAAAGGAGGCCCGACGCTTTTACTGCGATCTGCTTGGCCTGGAAGAGATGGAAAAGCCGGATTCGTTGAAGGGGCGGGGCGGCTTTTGGTGCCGCCTGGGCGACCAGCAGCTTCACGTTGGCACGGAAGATGGGGTGGATCGCAGCAAGAGTAAAGCCCATCTGGCCTATGAGGTGCCGGATTTGTCGCTCTGGCGGATACGGTTTAAGGAGGCGGGTGTTGAGATAGGCGAATCTGTCCCGATCCCCGGCTTTGACCGCTTTGAGATTCGCGATCCTTTTGGCAACCGGGTTGAGTTTATCCAGCTTTTGCCGGATGTAACCCGGCGGTTTTCTGACCGAGTTCGGGACTATGTCCGTTACCGGCCTGATTATCCGGCGGGGATTTTGGCGATGCTGGCTGAAGTGGTTGGCTTTTCGAGCGACTGGGTTGTGGCGGATATTGGGTCGGGAACGGGAAAGCTGTCGGCCTTGTTTTTGGAAAATGGGAATCTGGTGTATGGGGTTGAGCCGAATGATGAGATGCGGCAGGCGGGCGAGGCGTTTCTGGCCGGTTACGATAACTTTACGAGCCTGAAAGGAACGGCCGAAGCGACGGGGCTGCCGGATAAGTCGGCCGATATGATTACGGCGGGTCAGGCGTTTCACTGGTTTAATATTCCGAAGGCCCAAATTGAGTTTGGGCGCATTTTGAAGCCGGGGGGGACGGTGGCGCTGGTCTGGAATCAGTGGTCGGCCGATTTGTCGCCGCTTCTGGCTGATTATCAAGCGCTTTTGACTACTTACAGCCTGGACGCTAACCGGGTACGCCATAATACGCCGAAGGTGGATGATGATATTGCTTCTTTCTTTGGCCCGGCAGGACACGACGTTTATATCCTTGATAACCAGCAAATCTTTGATTTTGAGGGCTTGAAGGGGCGGCTGCTTTCGTCTTCTTATTCGCCTTTACCGGGCCATCCGAGCTATGAGCCGATGGTGGCCCGGCTGCGGGAAATCTTTGAGGAACACCAGCAGGATGGGGTGGTTGTGTTTGGGTATAGGACGTATGTTTATTTTGGGGGGATGGGGGAGATGGGGGAGAAGGGGAAAAGAAATAATTAATTGGTGAATTGGTGAATGGTTAATGAAGTGGACTAACCATTCACCAATTGGTTGTTAGAAGAGGATGGAGGCCATTTCCTGGCGGTAGGCGGTGGTGAGGGGGTCGTTGCTGCCGAGGAATTCGAAGATGCCGAGCAGGACTGATCTGGCCTGCCCTTTGCGATAGTCCTTGTTGTAACGGAGGACGTCGAGCAGCCCGTCGAGGGCGGGGGCGAGCTTGCCCTGGCTGAACAGGCGGGCGGATTGGCGGTATTGGGCTTCGATGGGGGTCATTTCCAGGTTGGTATCTGATTCGCGGCCTTCGACCAGTTTGAGATAGTCGGCAAGAGGCAGCAGGGTTTCGGCCGTTCTCATCAGACCGGGAACCGTTACCAGTGTCTCCAGTTGGGTTTTTGCTTTGGTGGCTTTGCCCTGGCCTAACAAGGCTTTTGTCAGCCCCAATGCTGCTTCGGGATAGTCTCCATTCTCGGACAGCAGTTGGGAGAAACGTTCTTCGGCCTGCTGCCATTTACGGTCGGCTAATAAGTTGTTGGCCGATTCGAGTGATAGTTCTGTTTCGCTGGGGGCTATCTGGCTGAGGAACTGGCGGACACGCGGTTCCGGTTGAGCGCCGACGAATTCGTTGACGACACGGCCGTCTTTGAAGGCTTTGACGGCGGGGATACCCCGAATGCCATACTGCATCGAAAGCTGTTGATTGGTATCTACATCTACCTTTGCCAGAACAAAGTTGGCGCCTGGTTCGGCCGCTAAACGTTCCAACAGCGGTCCTAACATGCGGCAAGGCCCGCACCAGGCGGCCCAAAAGTCAACTACAACCGGGGTTTCGTAAGATTTTTGAATAACATCTTGCTCGAATGTTGCTTCTGTGACATCTATGACGTTAGCAATGTGTGACATGAAATTCTCCTGAAATTTTTTTAACGCAGCGGGGCGACGCCGAAGCGGATAAAATGAAATAACATAGGGTACATTTCATCCATTGACGCTGTATGCTTGCCCGCAGCGGCTTTTCGATTGATTTGGTAATTTTTATGCTACTGGCTCTATTTTAACATGGTTTTGTTCGTATCTGGTAGACAGACGATAAGCAAACCGTTAAAAATTTTGGGCGTGGTTGGGTGTGGCTGCAAGATTGAGCCAATCTTGCAAGGTTAGGAGGCGTCGGGGATGGAATGGAGGTGTTTTTCTATCTCTGCAATGACATTTTCAATCGGAACCGGCTTTTTGAGGAATTCCTTGACCCCGGCTCCAATAAGCTGCGCCCGTTCTTCCCCTTCTTTCGGCGGGTTGGCAGACAAAACAATCACAGGAATGTGGCGGGTGTGGGCCTGCTCCCGTAATTTGCGAATTGTCGTTGGCCCGTCCATGCGGGGCATCGACATGTCCAGAAGGATCAGGTCGGGGAGTTTGTTGTCAACAGCCTCCAGACATTGAAGTCCATCGTAAGCGGTTGTTGTTTCAAATCCATAATAGACCAGGGCGTGTTTGAGCCAGTTGGCAATGTCTTTGTCGTCATCTACAACCAGTATCGTATGGCCTGTCTTGGTTTTATCCAGTTGTTCGAAGATTTTCCCGATTGAATCCAGCAGCGCTTTTTCATCGACGGGTTTGGTCAGATAATCGGCCGCGCCTAACGCTAACCCTTTTTCCGGTTCGCCAACCACGGAGATAATGACCACCGGAATATCCCTGGTTTCTTCTGCTTCCTTCAACATTTCCAATACTGAGAGGCCATCTACATCCATCAGCAAATCGAGGGTGATTAAATCGGGGTTGACGGCTTTTGTGACTTCTATGATGTTCTGGCTGCTTGATTGGATGATTACTGTGTAACCGGCCGTTTGTAGATTGTGTTGGAAAAGGTGTGCAATTTCAAGGTCATCTTCGACAATCATGATACGGGAGCCGTTGTGGGATACGGCCGTCTTATCTGGTTGCAGGGTGGGTTTGGGGGTCTCCGGTTCGGAACTTTCCAGGCGGGTATGTGCTTTGGTGGTCAGTCCGGCGGGCAGGGGGAGGGTGAAGCTGGTGGTTGTTCCTTTGCCGATTTTGCTCTTTACCCATATTTCTCCACCGTGCATCTCGACCAATGATTTGGTAATGCTGAGGCCGAGGCCGGTTCCTGCCTGTTGGCGAACGGCCGAATCCTCGGCCCGGAAGAAGCGGGTGAACAGCTTTTCCTGGTCTTCAGCGGAAATGCCCAGGCCCGTATCGGCCACATCAATTTGAATGGTATTACCC
>JBAPRX010000675.1:0-3572 GCA_049281335.1 Promineifilaceae bacterium (SeqCode) | reverse complement strand
GGCAGTTTTACACTGTTAGGAAGTGTGCAACTTTTCAAAAATGCTGTGCTGTTTGAATACCACGACTTAATGAAATATTAGGAGATAAATTTCCATGATTGCAGATTTAGTCCAAAAACCAAAAGTTGAAAACCACCTCAACGGTCATTCGTTGGTGGGTGAGAAATATGTTTATCTTTTCAGTGAAGTTGATGCGGCCGAAGAAAAGGTAGGAAGCTGGGACGGCGTCCGGGGGCTTTTGGGCGGTAAGGGAGCTAATTTGGGTGATATGACCCGATTGGGTGTGCCTGTACCGCCTGGATTCACGGTGTCTACGCTTGCTTGTAACGCCTATTTAGAGGCCGGTGAGCAGTTTCCTGAGGGAATGTGGGAGGAGGTATTAGAAGCGGTCGCTACTACTGAAGAGTTAACTGGGCGATCTTTTGGCGACCCTCAAAGTCCGTTGTTGGTTTCTTGCCGGTCTGGAGCAAAATTCTCTATGCCAGGAATGATGGACACTATTTTGAATATTGGTCTTAATGACGAGGTGGTCGCCGGAATGATTCTCAGAAGCGGCGATGCTCGTTTTGTCTATGACCTTTACCGGCGGCTGGTTCAGATGTTTGGCAGTGTCGTGATGAATGTTCCTGACGATGTGTTCGAGCATGTTATTACAGCCCAGCGGTTAGAGGCAGGCGTGGAGACTGATGCAGAGTTATCGGCTGAAAACTGGCAGGTTGTGACCCGCAAATTTAAGCAGATTTATCGCACGTTTACCGGGTCGGATTTCCCAGACAATCCTTATGAACAGTTGAAGCTGGCGACGGAAGCAGTCTTTAAGTCATGGAATGGCAAGCGAGCGGTGGATTATCGTAACGCGGCTGGAATTGCTCATGATCTGGGAACGGCCGTGAATATCCAGATGATGGTCTTTGGCAATATGGGCAATGATTCGGCAACGGGCGTTGCGATGACGCGCAATGCTTCGACTGGCGAGCGGGAACCGGAGGGCGACTTCCTGGTTAATGCTCAAGGTGAAGATGTGGTTGCGGGGATTCGTACAACGCAGCCGTTGAGTGATCTGAAGACACTGATGCCTGAACTTTATGCTGAGTTTGAATTGATTGCGAAGAAGCTGGAACACCATTACCGCAATATGCAGGATATGGAGTTTACCATCGAACATGGCAAATTGTGGCTGTTGCAAACCAGAGACGGCAAACGGACGGCCCAGGCGGAGGTTCGGATTGCGGTCGATATGGTTGATGAGGGATTGATCAATAAAGAAACGGCCGTGAAGCGTGTGCAACCGGCCCAGGTTGATTTCTTCCTTCATCCACAACTGGATTTGCAAGCGACCCGAAACAACAAGTCGATTGCGAAGGGATTGAATGTTTCTCCGGGCGCTGCGGTTGGTATCGTAGCTTTTGATGCGGACACGGCCGAACGTTGGGCCAAAGACGGGAAGTCAGTGATCATGGTTCGGCCGGAGACGAAGCCGGATGATGTTCATGGGATGTTGGCAGCCAAGGGGATTTTGACGAGCCGGGGCGGACGGACGAGCCATGCGGCTTTGGTTGCACGGCAGTTTGGTAAACCGGCCGTTATCGGTGTGAAGGCGTTGGAAATCGACCTGGAAAATCGCCAAATGATGGTGGAAGAAGTCGTTATCAAGGAGTCGGATTGGATCTCGCTGGATGGCACGCAGGGTCTGGTGTACCTGGGCCAACTGCCGACATTTGTGCCGGATTTTGATAACCCTTACCTGATTAAGCTGCTGAGTTGGGCAGACGATATTCGGAAGCTGGGTGTCTGGGCCAATGCCGATTACCCAAGAGATGCGGTACGGGCCAGACAGTATGGCGCGGAAGGGATCGGGTTGTGCCGGACGGAGCATATGTTCTTTGAGACGGAGCGCCTGCCAATTGTCCAGCAAATGATTATGGCGAAATATCCGAGTGAACGGAATGATGCCATCGACCAACTGCTTCCTCTCCAACGCGGTGATTTTATTGGCCTGTTCCGGGCGATGGACGGCCAACCGGTTATTATCCGCCTGTTGGACCCGCCTTTGCATGAGTTCTTGCCTGCTTATGATGAGCTTATTCTGGATTTGGCGGATTTGAAGGTGCAGTTGCAGCACAGCCATTCGATGAATGAGATTGACCGGCTGCTGACGGAGATTCAGACGAAGCAGAATTTCCTGGAACGGGTGAAGGCGCTGCGGGAATCGAACCCGATGTTGGGAACACGCGGCGTCCGTTTGGGTATTCTGATTCAAGAGCTGACCAGGATGCAGGTACGGGCTATTTTTGAAGCGGCTTGCCAATGTGCCAGGGAAGGGATTGATGTTCATCCTGAGGTAATGATTCCGTTGACGGCGCATGTGAATGAGTTGAAGTTACAGCAGACGACGTTGGAGGCGGAGGCCAAAGACGTGATGGCGGAGCAGGGTATGACCATTGACTATAAGTTTGGGACAATGATTGAAATACCTCGCGCTGCTTTGACGGCCGATGAGATTGCTGAGGTTGCCCAGTTCTTCTCCTTTGGGACGAATGACCTGACCCAGACGACCTTTGGTATCTCGCGGGATGACGCTGAGTCGGGCTTCTTGATGGCTTATCAGCAGTTGGGTATTTTGCCGGACAACCCGTTTGCCACGATTGATGCGGATGGTGTTGGGCGGTTGATGGAAATTGCGGTGCAATACGGCCGTCAGACTCGACCTGACCTTGAGATTGGCATCTGTGGTGAACATGGTGGTGATCCAAGAAGTATTGCTTTGTGCCATAAGCTGGGCTTGAATTATGTTTCTTGTTCGCCGTTCCGCGTTCCGATTGCGCGGCTGGCGGCTGCTCACGCGACGTTAGACGAGTAATTGTATTGGTAATAAAAGTGAAGGAGAATTAGGAGAAAGCCCTCGGCAGAAATGTCGGGGGCTTTTTGTTTTTTGGGTGTGTTGGGGAGATGGGGAAAACCCTTATATGTGGGTGTTTGAGAAATATTATTGGCGGGAAGGTGAGGAAGGTGAGCAAGGTGAGGAAGGTGAGCAAGTTTGTGAGAGTTTTGTTTGATCATCTTGATTTTTATAGTGTGGGGGATTGACATAATGCAGATGCTTTTGGAGAGGATGGAGGAAATTGGGACAAAGTATCAATAAAAAGCGGGTTAAATGGGGCTAATTTCACGGGTTGTTCACGGGCAGTTGCCATAAGGTTGTGTGAGCGAGAATCTATATATGGGGGTTTGGTGGCACTTTTGGGTAGTGGGCGAGACGGCCGATTTTTGTTTTTGGTTTGGCGGAAGGGGTTTGGTGCGCCAAACCCCTTCCGCGTGTCAACATTAAAAATGTCTCATTCGCTTTACAGCAGAAAGAGTTGTGTTATAATCATTCGTGGCTCCCCCCCCGAGGTGTTCCACTATCCGCCCGGATAGTGGGCACCTCACTTTTTTTGTCTGGAGAGTGGGCAAGGGGGGAAGAATAATGAATTTTGAACAATGAATTGTGAAGTATGAACGGGGATTGGGGCTTGGCACGTCATGCCCATACCATTGAAGAAAATAAAAAAACCCGGCCTCTGGTTTTAGAG
>JBAPRX010000674.1:0-4253 GCA_049281335.1 Promineifilaceae bacterium (SeqCode) | reverse complement strand
TGTGGCGGGGGAGTTTGTTGAAATCAGAACCTTTGGCGGTACGGCCGCCAATATGACGGGTTGGACCTTAAGGGATCCGGTCCCCCATGTCTTTACCTTCCCATCCTTCACACTACAGCCTGGGTCGTCTGTGAAGGTCTAGACCAAGGGGGCGGAACCAATAACGCCACTAACCTTTACTGGGGAAGTAATCAGGCAATCTGGAACAATACTGGCGATACAGCCACCCTCAAGAACAGTGGTGGTCAGACGGTTGATACCTGCACCTACTCTGGCGGCGGTCAGAACGCAGGTTGTTGATTTTCGGCCGAATGAGTTCCTTCATGGGCTAGCAACATAGATATCAAGAATGGCTAAGGATCATGGATTTGAAGTTTTAAATACCTCTATTAAGGAAACTATCGATAATCACTCTTATACATGGGCAGGAGCGACGGTTTTTGTGGCATATCAGGGCATTGGTTTATTGTCTTTATGGTAGATGAAGATTTGTACTATCGTAAACAAAGATGACCACTTTGTTGGTGGATAAGGTAGAAAACTGCCGCAATGACATATACGGTTAAATAAGTACCGGTAATTTTTGGTCACAATGGGGAGCAGGTCAGATGTTAGCCATAAAAGCAACCATATAATTGTATGGGTTCTACCGTCCGAAAGTCGACAACATCGGGTTTACAGGGAGTTAGGTAGGGTGATCGGTTTCATGTTTTAACGGGAACTTATTTCCGACTCGCAACAAAAATAGCAGCGTCAAAATAGACACAGCAAGTACCAGCCAGATGATGCCAGAACGTGACAACACATTGATAGCTGTACCCAGGTAGGCAACGGCCGTTGGCCCGCCAATGGACACTGCCACGCCTTTTGTTGCGACCGAACCATAACCCCAATTGACTTGGAGTGTTTCATTAACTTGACCTACTGCCACTGCCTTTGCCGTCACCAACAGGACAACCTCCGCGCTGCGGAAGGCTGTCACATCACCCAGCCAGCGCACACCCCAATAGGCCGGGTCAATTGTATTTAATGTTACTTCACCACCACCGATGCTGGTTGCCACCACATCAGTGACCAGAGCGGTGGGCAGGGGCAACGCCACCTGAATGTCATTCATTGGCGCACCGGTTGTAATCGTGATTGCGAGGGTGAAGGTTTCGCCAACTCCGATACTGTCATCGGACAGTGCAATTGTGACATCGCGCGGCGGCAGTAAGATGAGACCTGCCACCGGTGAAAGGCCGATATTGTTGGCCGCATCTACACCGATAGCCTGAACCGTATTACGTCCCTGAGCAATAGCTATTTCTGTCTGCCAGTTGCCGCTACTGTCTGGCAACACCCGAATCCCGCCAACCGAGACAAACTGTATATCACTGGCGTCGCTAATCGTACCGCTGACTGTTACAGTCATGGTTGGCGCGGTAGAGGTGTAAAAGACCGTCTCGCTCAAGGCCAGGGTGACGAAAGGAGGCTGGGAGTCTAGCAGACCAGGTACGGCATATGCCTGGGCTATACTGTCCTGGTAGCCGTTACGGTCGGTGATCACAGCCGTCAGCAGGAAGTCGCCCACGCTTTCCGTAGGAATCGTAAAGGTATAAGCTTCAAAACCGTTTAGAATCGACGTCTGGGTGAAGAGCGTATTCATACCGGCATCCTGTACCCTCATTTCTACCTCCCCTTGTCCATAGACATCCAGGCGGGCGGTGGCCGGTTCGCTAAGTGCATAGGCTCCCTTATCTGTAGTCAGCTCCACAATCTGCGCCCAGCCAACATCAAATTGGGTGGCGGCACTGGCGATTGTCTGGTACGTCACCACATCCACCAAATTCACAACGAGCCGGTGAGAACCGGGCTGGCTGGCAGTAAAAGCGCCGGTTACCTCAATCTGGTTCAAGCCCGGAGCGAGGGTCAGAGTGCGGGAGATAGAAGGAACAGGAATCAGGTCACCATCGTCGGGAGGGATAATAGCCCCTTGCAATTTCACGCCGAACAAATAACTGTCACTATCATTATAAAATTCAACTGTACCTAACAGGGTATCTACTTGGTCATAGTTGACGCGTTCCAGTTCGAAGCGGCGAGAGGAAACAGACCAGCCCTGAATATCCATGACGTATTCTGTGGATTCCCCGTTTGCTGTCAGCAGGAAGGTATACTGTCCTGCCTTCAGATTGTTGGGGATTAGATAATCAAATTGGTGGAGACCACTGAATTCGCCTGACTCTGGCGAAAGCTGCACCAGCAAGGGATCGCTCACTGCCAGTCCAATTTCCAGCGGTCCGAGAACGGTTACTTCCTCATCGTCGGTAACCACGCTGATCTCGGCCGTATCGCCTGCCTGATATACCGCCTTGTTAAAGTAAAGATAGGGAACCTCTGTACCAACCTGCACAGGCAAACTGTCAATCATTACCACACGCTGCGCTTCTTTGTCCGGCAACGGTACGGTTGCCAGGATAACGCTGATACGGCCCCTTTCCGTGGCTGTGAGTGGTATTGTCTGGATTAACTGCCCGCTGCTGGGAACAGTTACGGTGATAAACTGCTCTTGCTCCAGGTAGCGGATACCAAGTTGGTAATCGCCGCCGATGTGGTTGAAATCCTCCAATGTTATATTTAGTTCAATGGGATCGCCGGGCAGGTAAGACAATGAATCCAGCGCTAGCTCCATCTGTGCATCGCTGCCATTGATGCTAATGGTGAAGGGAAAGACCTCATCAGCAAACATCAAAGAGGCAATGTATTCTCCGGCAGGGAGATCGTCTGGAACCAACAGACTGAAATGGGCTTCCTGATCGCCCTCATAGGCAGTAGGAGTGACCACCTCCTGATAAGTAACATCAAAGGCTTGCAGCGAGAAAATCACTGGCTCCGAGATGCCGCGATTATCATAATAGACCGCAATTTCATATTCGCTGGCATCGGAAGCGATGGATCCCTTGGCCTCATAGGCTTCCACATCCCAGATGACAATATCGGCCGTGCTGTCTGTGCTGCCCACCACAAAGGAATCCTCCCAATAATCCAAATAATTGCCGTTTACCCCATACATTTCGGCGAATATCTCAGTGTAACCTGTCTGTAGGGTTACCGGCAGCGTTTCTGTGATGGTTTCACCGGGTGGTACTGTGAGACTGACATCATAATCGCTGTAAGCATCATCCATGTATAACTCAACGGTGAGATCGACGGGAGTTGGCAGCACACCTGTGCCCTCAAATACCAGCATCAGCACCTGCTCTTCTGCCAGGATGGGTTCTTCCGGCCGTTCAATAGAAAAGGTTGCTCCTTCACCCCAACTGACAGTATGCGTCAGATCTTTATTAATATCGCCGACAACCGAAATTGGGATAGACGTCGTGCTGAAAATAGAAAGGGTATGGGCCAAACCATCCACCGAGTCTGGCGGAACGGTTAGAAAAGCTACGTCCCCGTCGATGTCAACTGCAACTGTTAGTGCCACCTGGCCAGTATTGCTGACAACAACCGTCACTGAGAAGGGTTCGTGACCAGCTACGTCGGGGGCAATCAGGCGGACATCTCCTTCTGGTTCGCGCACCATGATGGCTTCCGATACCGGCAGATCGTCGACGGTGGCTTCAATTATGACATCTTCGTTGGCGATAAAGTTGGACTGATAAGGTGCATTTTCACCTGGATTAAGGGTATATGTCTGGCTAAGCAGCATTGTCTCGCTGACAACAACAGTGAGGGTATAGGTTTGGGCCACACTATCGGTGTTGGTCAACATACCAGATACCATTACCGTCTCCCCGGTAGCATAAATGGACTTATCCGTTTCCAGCGTAAGCTGATGCGTCAGAGGGAAGAGATAGAAAGCTTTGCGTTGCATGTCAAGTGGCTGATTTAAAGAATTGTCTAGTTCCGCCTGAAGCCAATACTTACCTGCCTCTCCGTTCAGATTGCCAGCAGTAAAAGTGATGGGCTGAACCGTGCCGGTCTGGATAGGAAGCTGCTGCGACCAAACAACCTCAGAGGAGTCGGCCGGGAGCATTAATTCCGAATGGTATACATCTTGCTGGTTGGTGGCTACGCCTGTTCGAGAACCCGACAGATGCAGTACCCGGTCGCTGCCCAAGGCTGAATCATAAGTAGAAAAGTCTCCACCAGGTTGAGGCAGCAGCAGCGCATCTTCCCACAGACCGTCGGACGTGCGCGTTTTCAAGGCAATATTTGTGCCGTAAGTGCTGACAAGCTGCACAGCCCCATCGGACTCAACTGCCATTATC
>JBAPRX010000673.1:0-1576 GCA_049281335.1 Promineifilaceae bacterium (SeqCode) | reverse complement strand
CTCTAAAATTGTTTTGTCAAGCTGCTGTTTGGATGCAGCCCAGGCCGGAAACTCATCATCCGACCATAACGGACTCATCTCTTTTCCAGACGCGATAATCTCTTCCAAAGAATTATCTTCAATTTGTTTTAGCCATTCATGAAAAGGGTTTTTCTTCACGGGAGCCTCATCAGGCGAAGGATCTATCCAGGCCGGGTCTTCCAAAATCAACCCGCTGATAAGGTCCGGGTAGCGTGCGCCGAGGTCTGTAGCTGTGAAACCTCCCATCGAATGGCCACCAACAATTGGTTTGTTCAGTTCCAATGAAGTAATGAGTGCGGCAACATCGGCCGGGTTGTCAATTTCTTCGTTTGGTTCTAAACGGGCTGAAAGGCCGTGTCCCCTGGCATCCGGTAGAATGAGATCATATTGTGCTTCCAGATCACGAGCTACCCGCAGCCAACACAAACCGTTGTCGGAAAATCCGTGCAGCAACATTAAGGGTGGTTTGCTGCCATCCCCGGTACGGGTATAGTGAAATTGGCGACCGTCTATTGTGACGTAATTATCAGTCCAACGAGGTAACATATCAACCCCCTAAGCTCTTGTAACGGCCGTAAATTTCATCTGGTAGCGTCTTCATCCCATTCCGGCGTGATCCACTCCGCACGCCAGTTGCTACTGTCAAGCAATCCCATCTCCCAAAAAGCAGTTTCACTCCACATTGGTGAAATATTCACATAAAAGTCTTTTGGGAGTAAGCATATTAAGACCAAACTCATCATTTAAGCCCCACCGTGCTGATCCCTCGCACTAAACACTTTTGGAACAAGAAGAATAGAATAGAGCCAAAGTGTGTACTTGTCAAAGAATTTTCATTAGCCTGACGCACAACCGGCGAGGAAGGAATACCACGATACGTTAAGAGCCTTCTACCTTTGGAAAATTCATGTCCGTAGGCATGTTGATTCCTATACTTTTGATTGAGCTGAAGAATTGTCCTACCTCCTGTGAAACCTACCTAAGCGTATATCAAGCCAAGAATATTCATACTACCCAATCAAGGAAGAATTTTGATGGCGGGTTTTGATTTAATTGGCGCTATTTGGGGTGGTCGTTGAAAATCAGACGTAGGATTGGACTAGGAAACAGAGACGGAGAAAACATGGACTCGCTTGTTTTTGCCTTTGAATTTGACAAGGCCATGATCCATAGTCTGGATTCGGCCGTCTAAGGCCAGGCAGGTCGCTTCGTCTATCAGAATTGGCTTCCCTAAAATCTTTGTGTGGGCTTCGAGCCGGGCAGCGGTGTTGACGGCATCTCCAACGCAGGTATATGTTGCTCGTACTTCCGTGCCAAGATAACCGGCAATCACCTGGCCAGAAGCAATGCCGATGCCGATCTGAATCTGGGCCTTACCGGATGCGGCCTGCTGGCTGTTAAAGAGTTCAACTCGCTCCATCATTTTCAAGGCGGCCCAAACTGCTCGCTGGCAGTGGTTTTGATGAGGAACGGGGGCGCCGAAAATCGCCATCAGACCGTCCCCCACAATCTGATTGACGATGCCTCCCTCACTGCTAATGGCGTCAATCATATG
>JBAPRX010000672.1:0-17370 GCA_049281335.1 Promineifilaceae bacterium (SeqCode) | reverse complement strand
TCCGCTTCCAAAAATGGTGTTCGACGATCCAGGGCCAGCCAGCCTGTTTCGGTGTGGACGATAAAGAGCTGTGTTCCTTCGACTGTGATGGGGTACGGCCGTTCAGTTGAAGGAAAATCGGCCGTTATGCCAACGGGAATGTGTACAGGGCCTTGACTGTTTTTGGGCAGAGCAAAATAAAATAGGAGAGCGGCAGAAGAAAAGAGAAAGAGGAGTAAGGCGGCGATCAGTAAATAGTAGGAAAGTTCCCGCTGGTTTAGCGGTTTCTTCTCAACAAATGTGCTCATGTCTCTCAGCTCCAATATCATATAAACGGAATAAGCAAAACTGGTTCAAACTGTATGTTACCGGAATAGATCGGCAATGGAAATATCCAAATCGGCGAAATTATCGAAAGTTAAGTTATCAAAGGGCAGGTCATGCTGCTCTTTCAGGCGAGACATCATCGCCAGGTAGTTGTCGAGGATGCGTTCTTCCCAGGGTAGTTGAAGGAGATCGGCCGCTTTCCGAATACCCTCTTCTTCCCCTTCCAACTCGACGAAATTGCCGAAAGGAAGTTCGTCAAGGACGACTTCGACGCCGATTAACTGGAAAGTTTCGCGGTATTTCTCATAGACCTGGCGCTGTTCAAAGCCGATTCGTTCGAGAATTGCGGCCGTTGTGGCAAAGTCGCTGACTTCTATTTCCAGCTCTTCCCGGACTTTGGCTTCAGATTGGACTTCTTGCATGGGGTCGCCCTTATAGGTCAGACGGACCGATTGATCCTGTCGCAGGCGGAGCAGCTTGGCCTTTCGCAGCAGGCCGTCCCAGGCGTTGTCATAGCGGATGTTGTGTTCGTGGACGCGGGGCTTGTCTAACTGTGCGCCGACCTCGAGAAGCCTGTCTCGTATGGGAGCTAAATCAGGGACGAGAAACTTGACTTCGACTTCGAGATTATTGCTGCTGCTCATCTTCACTCTTTTCGGCCGAATCTGACTCCGCATCGCCGATGGTCACCAGCACCTGGTCTTTTTCGACGCTGGCTCCCTGAACGACGTGAACCCGATGCACAAAGCCATCGCGGGGCGAACGCAGTTCGTTCTCCATTTTCATGGACTCCAGAATGACGACCTGATCCCCTTTCTTGACCTCTTGACCCTGCTTGACCGGGACGGCGACAATCAACCCCGGCATTGGCGATTTGACGAATGTTTCGCCGCTGGCTTCTGCGGCCGTTCCCCTGGCCTGTGCCAGCCGGTATGTCCGTTCGTCCAAGACCTGGATAGAGTATAGCTCGCCCCTTAACAATACGTCCCAGGCTTCGTCACTCTCTTCGACAATGGCCTCCAATGAGCGGTTATTGAGCAGCAGGGACAACATGCCCCCTTCAGCCAGTTGTTGAAAATCAATATTGTACACTTGACCATTGACCATGATTTGATCGTCCCGATCAATCACAATCATAAATTCCTGGTCTTCTACGTAAGCGATATATTTCATCCTCTTCCTACCTGTGTAGCCGTTCCCAACGACTTAACCATTTCCAATTGCTGGTATCTCGTTCACCTGGTGCCACAATCTGGCTGGCTTGTTGGCTCTGGCGGTGGGCGACGACCGTCGCCAGGATAGCCGCTTCCAAAGCCTCATGTTCTTCCCGTTCGCTCATGCTGAACCGTTCCTCCACAAAGTTGGTGTCGAACTGCCCGGAGAGGAACCGGTGGCTTGCCATCATGTGCTGGTGAAAGGGAATGTTGGTTTTGACGCCCATGATGCGGTACTCCTCCAATGCCCGGCGCATCCGCAGCACCGCTTCACCCCGCGTCTCTCCATAACAGACCAGCTTGCTTATCATTGAGTCGTAATAGGGGGTGACTTCATAGCCGGGGTAGACGCCGGTGTCTACCCGGACGCCGGGGCCGGTGGGCAGGCGGATGGTGGTAATTGTACCGGTGGAGGGGAGATAATTGTTGTAGGGGTCTTCGGCGTTGATGCGGCATTCGATGGCCCAACCGCTCATATGGATGTCTGACTGGTCGTATCGAAGTTTTCGGCCGCGTGCGATTCGCAGTTGTTCCTGAACAATGTCTACACCGGTGACAAGCTCTGTGACGGGATGCTCGACTTGAACTCTGGTATTCATCTCTAAGAAGTAGAAATTCTTTTCCTTATCAACCAGAAATTCGATTGTTCCAGCATTGATGTATTCAACCGATTGGGCGGCGGCAACGGCCACATCGCCCATCTTCTGCCGGAGAGTTTCGTCAACGACGAAAGACGGGGACTCTTCAATCACCTTTTGGTGGCGGCGCTGCAAGGAACATTCCCGTTCTCCGAGGTGGATGTAATTGCCGTGCATGTCGGCCAGAATTTGAATCTCGATGTGGCGGGCTTCGCTGATCATCCTTTCCAGATAGATGGTTCCGTCGCCAAAGGCCGCCTGGGCTTCCCGACGTGCGGCCGAAAGCGCAGCAGGGAGGTGTTCGAGATCGTAAACGGGGCGCATCCCTTTTCCTCCACCGCCGGCTACGGCTTTGACAAGTAGAGGAAAACCAATATGAGGAGCGGCAGCAATGATTTCGTCATCGTTCAGGCCGGGTTCAGTACCGGGGACAATTGGCACACCGGCTGCTTTGACTGTTTGGCGGGCAGCCTGTTTATCGCCCATCGTTTCGATGGCTTCCGGTGTAGGACCAACAAAAACCAGATCGGCATCCATACAGGCCTGGGAAAAGGCCGCTCGTTCTGCCAGGAAGCCGTAACCGGGATGAACGGCTTGAGCGCCAGACCGCCGGGCCACATCAATGAGCTTGTCTATTCGCAGGTAGCTGTCCCGCGATAACGGCGGGCCGATGTGGTAGGCTTCGTCGGCGTAACGAACGTGGGGGGCGTTGCGGTCGGCGTCAGAGTAGACGGCGACGGTTTTGATGCCCAGTTCGTGGCAGGCGCGAATGATGCGGAGGGCAATTTCGCCCCGGTTGGCGATAAGGAGTTTGTCGAATTTTCTGGGGATAGAGATGTCAGACATAGTTGTTGAGGTGTAATTGGGTAATTGGTAATTGGGTAATTAGTGGAAGCCAGTTACTAATTACCCAATTACTAATTACTGATCGATTATAAAGGCATATTTCCGTGTTTCTTGGGTGGGTTATTGTCGCGTTTGTTTTGGAGCATATTGAGGGCGTTGATGAGTCTCGGCCGTGTTTGGCTGGGTTCGATAACGTCATCCACGTAGCCCCGACGGGCGGCGGCGTAGGGATTGGCAAAGCTGTCGCGGTATTCTTCGACCAGTTCAGCTTTGCGGGTGATGGGGTCTTCGGCATTTGCCAGTTCGCGGCGGAAGATGATGTTAACGGCGCCATCCGGCCCCATGACGGCAATTTCGGCCGTTGGCCAGGCCAGGTTCAGGTCGGCCCGAATGTGCTTGCTGTTCATAACGCAGTAAGCGCCGCCATATGCCTTGCGGGTAACGACCGTGATCTTCGGCACAGTAGCCTCGCAGAAGGCATACAAGAGCTTGGCCCCATGACGAATGATGCCGCCATGTTCCTGATTGATGCCGGGCAGGAAGCCGGGGACGTCTTCAAAGACGATCAGAGGAATATTAAAGCAGTCGCAAAAACGGACGAAGCGGGCGGCCTTTTCGCTGGCGGCGATGTCCAGCACCCCGGCCAGAACCATTGGCTGGTTGGCGACGATGCCGACGGAGTAGCCACCGAGACGAGCGAAACCTACGACAATGTTTCGAGCGAAATGTTCTTGAACTTCGTAGAAGTCGCTGTCATCCACAATCATATGAATGGCGTCTTTGATGTCGTAGGGTTTGTTGGGATTGTCGGGGACAAGGGTGTCGAGAGCAGCCTCTGTTCGCAGGGGGTCGTCCCGAACCGGCAGGAAGGGAGGGTCTTCCATATTATTGGAAGGCAGATAACTGAATAGTTCTCGAATTAGATAGAGGCAGTCGGCCTCAGAGTTGGCGGCCATATGGGCCACGCCGCTGGTTTCATTATGGGTCATGGCGCCGCCCAGTTCTTCAAAGGTGACATCTTCCCCGGTGACGGCTTTGACCACATCGGGGCCGGTGATGAACATATGGCTGGTATTCTTGACCATGAAGATGAAATCGGTCAGGGCGGGGGAGTAGACGGCCCCACCGGCGCATGGCCCCATGATGGCGCTGATCTGAGGAATGACGCCGGAGGCCATTGTGTTGCGGAGGAAAATGTCGGCATAGCCGCCGAGGCTGACGACGCCTTCTTGAATGCGAGCGCCGCCGGAGTCGTTGATGCCGATGACGGGTGCGCCGTTTCGCATTGCCATTTCCATGATTTTACACACTTTTTCGGCGTGAACCTGGCTCAAACTGCCACCAAAGACGGTGAAATCCTGGCTGAAGACGTAGACCAAACGGCCGTTGATGGTTCCCCAGCCTGTGACAACACTGTCGCCTAAGATACGATTGTCCATCATATTGAAGTTTGTTTCCCGGTGTACGACAAAGGCATCTATCTCTCGAAAGGAGCCTTTATCCAAGAGAAGGTCAATGCGTTCTCTGGCTGTCATCTTTCCGGCCGATTTTTGCTTTGCGATTCGCTCATCTCCCCCACCAAGCTGCGATTCGGCTCGTAATTGACGAAGTTCTTCTACTTGTGGGTTTCCCATAAATGTTCCTTTATTATAACGATTATAAATGATCTGGCTTTCTCAACACCCGGTAAGAAGCCTGGACCTTTTCAATGTTTATTTTTCGAAATACCAGCGCACCGCTGATCGGTTAAGCGCCCAAAGAGAGACGAGAAGTGCCAGCATAAGTAATAACCCAATGGCAAGCCAGCCGTTTCGAGAAGCGTTTGAACGGCTAAAGAAGCTCAGCAATCCAAGTTGATAGATGCCGTGTGCGAGGAGGAGCAGCGGAATCACAAATCGTGTCCATGCTCGATGTTGCCATAAGGCAATGGCGGCTGCCATGAAGAGAATGCTCCAGACCGCAGCCATTGACAGACCCACCCAGGGATTTAGAGAAGCGCCCAGAGATAACAGGAGGCTGCTCTGTTGGCTTAAGCCAATTGCTCTCCAAACGTTGGCTAAACCCAATAAAAAGATCCCCCAGATCATCATGGTTACAGTTCGCGGCCGATTTTGACGCATATAATAATTTGAAACTTTTGCCATCAACCAGGATTATATGCCAAGCCTGTGGGGGTAGCCAATCTCGGTGTTGTACGAATAGCTTCCTGTCGTTTACAATAAGGTAATGAACTATAGACAAGATAACCAGGATGATACCTGGGCCGGTTTAATTCCTGAACAACCAAAAGATGAGACGTCACTGGGTGTCTGGCTGGCAGTTGCAGGTGTTGTCTTCATCTTACTATGTCTTTGCGCCGGTGGGGGTTTCCTGGTTTACAACGAATTTATTTTGAGTCCAACGGCCGAACCGCCACCGGTCGTCCCAACGATTGCAGGCGGGGCCGCTGTTGATACGCCTGGAGCCGGGGTTTCTCCTGCCGCTACCGACACGATACCGACAACGGCAGCAACGGCCGTTAACCCAACAGTGACAGCAACAACGGCCATTAACCCAACGGTGACTTTACCGAGTGGAGCGACTATCCCTACGCCAACGACGAGCAGTAATGTGGATGCTGTTCGCCTCGCCGCCCCACCGACGATTGACGGCAGTCTGACGGAATGGGGCGATGCGCCGACTTTTCTCTCGGCTTTTCGAGTTTTTTCGGCCCAAAGTTGGGATGGAACGGATGATTTAACGGCCGTCTGGCGATTAGCCTGGGATAATACCAACCTTTATATTGGGGTTGAAGTAACAGACGATACCCACGTGCAGACGCAGACGGGTAATCAGATTTTTCGGGGGGACAGCCTGGATATGCAGTTTGACACTGACCGGAACGGGGATTTTGGGGACGGTCTTAGCCCGGATGATTTTCAGATTACCTTTTCGCCGGGGGATTTTGCGACGTTACCGCCTTCGGCTTTCCGGTTCCAGGGGCGGGATAATGGGGCCATTTTGGATGCGCCGGGGGGCAGCCATGAGACGCTGCAGGCATTAGAAACAGCAGCGGGCTATACGCTGGAGGCAGCGATTCCCTGGAGCGATTTAAATCTGACCCCCCACGAAGGGCTTGTGATTGGCATCGCCTTAAACGCCAACGATGATGATACGCCAGGAACGGCCGTACAGGAAGTAATGATGTCCCATGTCTCAACTCGTACCCTGACCGACCCACGTGGCTGGGGAACGCTGACGCTAAAATAAAGGGAGTCTGATGATATACGGATGTCTTTATTCAGCGACCAGTTACAAGCTCGCGTAAATAATCAACGACCACTGGAAAAATGCCGGAAAATTTAAAGTTGAACAGATGCCGCCGCCAAAACAACTCTCGCTTATCACAAACGGTAGAAACACTAAAGCGGTGAACCTCCCCTGCCAACAATTGTAGCGCTTCCGGGTCAGGCGTGTGGTTGTTCTCTTGGGTGTTCAAGCGATCTTTAAGCCCACGCGCCAGGGCAATCTCCTGAGCGACTTTTTCGCTGTCTTGGGGGCGGATACGGCCATATTTCAATTTCAATTTATTCAAAATCTCGGCCGCATCATAGGTTGCTTCCACCAATTCGTGACGGTTCATCCAGATGGTTTCATAATTCAAGATGTGTTTCCATGATGGCTGTGTCAACAGTTGGCGATGCTCTTCCAATGTGTGGGCAAAAAGCCGATAACCAAACCGCTCTGGCTGCTCAAATCCCCGGCTGCCCGGATCAATAAACGGCCCCATTGGGGAGATAAAACAAGATAAACGCTTATCTGTTCTTTGAAACAGTGTCTCACAATAATCAATGGTTGCTAACACAGATTCATACGTTTGTCGGGGTAGCCCAATCATAAAAAAGAGATCAACCCGATGACAACGCAGCGCTAAGGCGGTTTCGATGACTGCCTCCATTTCTGCGTTGTTGTAAAAAATGGATTCATCTTGCACTCGACGGACGGCCTCGTCATGGCTCTCCGGTGAAAGCTCAATGCTCCAATTTAGCACAGCATCATCAATGGCTTGCAATAAAGAAAGGGCAGGCATACCAAAGAACTCAAACACTATTTCATTTTTTAGACGGCTGCGGCTTAACAATTCTAGGGTTTCGTAAAAATGCGCTTCTCCTGCCTGTTGTAGATCGCCTACCAAAAAAATGGGACTTTTGAAGAAACGGCCGATAGCGATCATATTCTGAACCAGATTTTGAGGGCTGCGGAAAACAGGTTCCAGGCGAGTTGGCAGCCGCTGGCAGGCTTCCTGAGAGGCACCACAGGTTACACAGCGATGCACGCAGCCCTTGACTGTAAAAACTGCGGTGATGGGGTTTTGCCACCAGCCTTCAAATGGCAATATGCTTTGTAAATCACGGTAACGCAGCGCCATTTTGATCATCCTGGCTGGATTTAAGTCAACGTAATCGAGCGATTTGGGTACGAAAGCCATTGGGTTTTGGCGAAGACGGCCGTCTTCTTGCCAGGTCAGGTTGGGGACGGCCGAAACTGGTTCGCCTGCTGCCAAACAAGTTAATAATTGGTGAAGCGGCTGTTCGGTTGAATCTCCTCGCAGCACGAAATCAACTTGTGGATATTGAATCAACTCCTGATGGAAATATGTTGAGGACAATCCGCCAAAGATGATAGGTACGTTGGGATGACATGCTTTGGCTATGCGGGCAACCTCCAACGAGCCATGAGCGTGGGGCAGCCAATGAAGATCGATGCCAATGGCTTTGGGGTGAAGGCGGCTGAGGAAGTTGGCAACGTCAAATTTGGGGTCATTCATCATGCGAAGTGCCAAATTGACAATGCGTACCCGCAGCCCACGAGATTCTAAATAGTTTGTGATTGTTAGGAAGCCCAGGGGGTACATCTCAAAAACAGGTGAGGAGGGAACGAGATCGCTAATCGGCCCGTAAAGGATAGCTTTTTGGCGAAAGTCGTAAACGCTGGGAGGATGGAGAAGGAGAAGGTCAATCCGAGATATACACACCTTAAATGCCGATTTATTTCCCCACTACCTACCGTCCACTACTCCCGGTTCACTGAATACTGTCTACCATCACCACCGTTCCACGTTTCTTCCGCTCTGAAATCTTGCTGACCGGCGGGCATTCCCAGGCTTCATCGGCCGTTTCGCGGCGGAGGTCTTTGAGTTTGGGGAGGATACCACAGGCGAAGCATTGGTCGCGGCAGTCTATGCGAGTCTCTTCGCGCTGGCTCATGAGGTAATCTTGAGTCAGGAAGCGGCGGGTCAGGGCCACGTCTATGTGTTCCCAGGGGAAGATTTCGTCAATCGGCCGTTTGCGGTGAGTGTAGAAGTCCATTTCCAGCTTTTCGGCCGAAAAAGCCTCGCGCCACTGATCCAGGTCGAAAAACTCGTGCCAGGCGTCGAATTTGGCCCCGTTGCGCCAGGCCCGTTCGACGGCTTCGGCCACGCGGCGGTCGCCACGAGCCAGGAAGCCTTCGTAGTAGGAGGTGTCGGGGTCGTTCCAGCGGAGACGCAGCCCCTGTCCGCGCATCTCTTTTTGCAGCAGGGCTATTTTGGCGTCAATCTGGTCCCGCGTGTCCATCGGCTCCCACTGGAAGGGGGTGTGGGGTTTGGGGATGAAGGTGCTGACGCCGACGTTGACGCTGGCTTTTTTGCCATGAAAACGGCGTCCTTCGGCTAAGACCGCTTTGGAGAGGTCAACAATAGCCTGGACATCTTCCAGCGTTTCTTGGGGATGGCCGATCATGAAATAGAGCTTGATGGTGCGCCAATCGCGGCGGTAGATTTCGCGGGCCGTGTCCAGCAGTTCTTCATGGGTGACGAATTTGTTGATGATATTCCGCATCCGTTCGGTAGCTGCTTCGGGGGCCAGGGTAAAGCCGCCCCGTTTGCTGTCGCCGAGATTGTCCATCAGTTGGGTAGAGACAGTTTCGGTGCGGAGGGAGGGCAGAGAGATGCTCAACCCTAGATGGCCGAATTTCTGGCCGATTTGCTCTGTTAGCTCCAAGACGTGGGTGTAGTCACTGGAGGAGAGGGAAAGGAGGGAGATTTCCTCATAGCCGGTTTCTTCCAGAATTTCCTCCATCGCCTGGATGATTTCGTTAACCGGCCGTTCTCGGACCGGCCGCATCACCATTCCAGCGTGGCAGAAGCGGCAGCCCCGCGTACAGCCCCGCATAATCTCAATAGGAGCGCGGTTGTGAACCGTTTCAACAAAAGGAATGATGAACTTTGTAACCGGTGGGGGCATAACCGGAACGATGGTTTTCATAACCCTTTTAGGCGCTTCCGGCATGGTAGGGTAGATGCGGGCGATGGTTCCGTCGTCGTGGTAATCCACATCGTAGAAGCGGGGGACGTAACAGCCTTCGATTTGGGCCAGATGGCGCAGTTGGCTTTCCCGATCCAGGTGGGCGGCAGCCCGCATCGTGCCAATGATACGGAGGATGGCTTCTTCGCCTTCACCGATGACAAAGACATCAATGAAAGGGGCCATTGGCTCCGGGTTGAAGCAGGCGTGTCCCCCGGCAATGACCAGCGGATAGCTTTCGTCCCGATCTTCGGAGCGAACGGGCATCCCGGCCAAGTCCATTAGATTAAGGGCGTTGGTAAACAACTGCTCGTAAGGCAAACTCATTGCCAGTAGATCGAATTCACGAATGGCGTGTTTGGTTTCCAGCGAGAAGAGAGGGACGTGACGTTCTCGCATGATCTCTTCCATGTCAGTCCAGGGGCTAAAGACCCGCTCGGCCAGGAGGTTGCGGTGTTTGTTGATGATGTCGTACAGAATCATCAAGCCCAGGTTGGACATGCCCAGATCGTAGATGTCAGGAAAGGCCAGGGCGACTTTGTAGTCTACCTCTAACCAGTCTTTGATAATCTGGTTATATTCGCCGCCGGTATATCGGCCGGGTTTGGTTACGCGGGGGAGGATTCGCTCCAGCGCGATTTCGATTTGTTCTGGTGTCATCATAGGATTAGTTGTATAAGATTTCCTCGTTCGCGGCAACAAAAATGCTACAATGACAGCGAATATTAAGTTGCTTGAATATTGGAGAGATTCACCATGCTCGAAAAACCGACCCTGTTAGGGGAGAGCGTTCTCCTGCGTCCTATTACGGCTGCGGATGCGGCCGTGATGTTTGCCAGTCTGTCCGACAAGGAAAGTATGCGGTTAACGGGAACCAAAGGGGCCTTCACCTTTGAGCAGGTTCAAAATTACTGCCGGAGAATTGAAAAGGCGGATGATCGGGCCGATTATGCCATTACCCTCAAAGAAGATCCGACCTATTTGGGGGAAGTTGTTTTGAATGATATTGATTGGGAGAACCGTTCGTCCAATTTTCGTATTGCGTTGGCCTCTCAAACGGTATTTGGCAAAGGATATGGGACAGAAGCGACACGTCTCATTCTCGAATATGGCTTCCGAACGCTCGCCTTACATCGAATCGAATTAGAAGTCTACGATTTCAATCCCAGAGCGCAGCACGTTTACGAAAAGGTTGGTTTTGTGCGTGAAGGGATGCGGCGCGATGCCCTGTTGTGGGAAGGGGTGTACCACAATGCAATTATGATGAGTATTTTGAGACATGAATATATTCAATTGAACAACTAATCATTTCACCCTAAGCCTCACTTCACACTTCATTATTCGTTATTCACACTTCATTATTCCCTCCCCCCACATATAGCCACCCCAATTCCCAACCTTTGCATCACCTCTCACGGCCGTCCGTGAACTATCCGTGAATTGCTGCCCTTATAACCCCTTCTAAACTGATACAAAGTACCAACAACATTCAACCCAATCAACCCAATCACCTCAATCACCCTCTCCCACCTCTATAAAATCAACATGTGCAGCTGCAAAACACTCACAAACTTGCTCACCTTGCCCACCTTCCTCACCTTCCTCACCTTAAATATTTCTCCACCGCTTATTAACCCACATATTGGGTTTCGGCTCCGAACATATTGTCTCGGTATTCTCTTTGCGACTGCTTTCCCTCTATGTTAAAATTCGTTTACCTATTATTTAGGAAAAATACAGACTACTGACTGCTGACTCTGACTACAGTCTTTTAGGAGGAATTAGTTGGAACGCAACGAATCAAGAATGACCTGGGCAATTATTATCGGCCTGATTGTGGTGGGTGGATTGATTTCGGCCGTTTGGCCCACTATCTCCGCGCAACTAAATATCGGCCGAGCCGGTGAGTTGGCGGCAGCAAAGCCGGCGCCGGAACCGATTGTCCTGGATGTTAATAAATACCTGCTAGGGCCGGAAATGCTGGCTTTGCCAGGGCTTGGTGACTTTCTGAGCAATAACATAGATGGCCGAGAAATAAGTCAGCCGATGGCAATTGGCATTCTTATCGCTGTCACAGTTGGCAGCCTGATAATATTGGGCGGCCCTCTGGCCCTTATTTACACCCGACTCGAAAAACAGGCATCTGCCGTTCAAGAGGATGAAGAGTATAAGGCGGCCGTTTCGATGTTGAGCAAGCGGCAAAAGTCAGAACTGAAAGAGCGGCAAGAGGGAAAACCATCCCATATTCAAGAGGACCCGGTCCAGGATCGTCGTGGCTTTGCCTACACAATGGCATTCCTGGGTATTGTTTTCGCCTGGGTCGTTGGAACCCTCATCGGACAGGCTGTGTATGGGAATGGGACAGTAGCGTCAGGCAACAAGTTGATCAACCCTTCTTCAATTGTCAGCCTGATCGTTCTGGTCATTACGCTGGCTGGAATAATCCTTTATTTTCGCTTCGTTCGGAAACCGGAAGAGGTCAACACGGGCGAAACGGATTACGCGCCTGTTTCCTGGGGATGGGTTTGGGTCATTGTTTCCGGCCTCTTAATCGTTGGTATTGGCACGGGCCTGGCTCTAAACATCATAGCGAGTGGTGGCGCACCTCCGGGCTAAGTGATCACCCACAAATAAGTCGTCTGGGTTTTAGGAGTAAATGCCACGAATCGAGCAGCATCAGACAGCGGGAAAGGTAAATATTTACTACTAGCTGCACTCCTGATTATTTTCGCTGCCATCCTTTTAACTGGCCCTGTTCCTGATCTGCAAATTGGTAAGGGGGATTTCACCGGATATTGGACTGCCTCATATTTGTTGGGCCGGGGGGAGAATTTTGCCAACCCACAGTTACTAGATCAAACTGAACGGGATTTGGCCGGGTGGACGGCCGACTTTACGATGATCACCTGGAATCCACCCTGGCTGCTGAGTTTGCTGCTGCCGTTTACCTTGATCTCCTTCCAGCGGGCGGCATGGTTGTGGCTGCTTTTCAATGTGGGGCTTATCTTTGCAGGCGCTGTTCTGGTCTGGCTTACCTATGCAAAAGAGGAACAAACGCGCCGCCGTTTTTGGCTCATCGTTCCCTTTGCTTTCCTGTTTTTCCCCCCGGTCAGTGGCGTTATCTTAGGCCAGGTAAATATTCTTGTGTTTTTTGGGCTGGCCCTTTTCTTATATTTGGAAGATCGGAACCATCTTTTTAGCGGGGCTGCTGCCCTGGCGTTGACGACCATCAAGCCTCATCTGGTATATGTGACTTTGCCTATTTTGGTATTACAGGCCCTTTATCGTCGGAAGTGGCGGTTTATTGTTGGTTTGGCGCTGCCAGTTGTTGTTTTAACATTGTTTGTATTTGTGCTTCGCCCGACCTTTTTGGGGGAATACTTTCAGACGACGAACGGGGGTAATTTGCTTGGCTGGCAAACCCCTACCATTGGGGGAATATTGGATGCGACTTTTGGCTGGCAGTGGACGAAGTTGATGGGATTGATCATCTTGCCAGTAATGATTGTTTGGTGGTGGATTTCTAAACAGGAGCTAAAGACAGCTCAGTTAGTGCAAATCACGCTAATCATTTCGGTTATGACGGCTCCTTTTGGTTGGACATATGATCAGATTGTTTTGCTCATTCCGCTGCTCCAAATTGTAGTTTGGGTGATAGACGGCCGTTATCTGCAAATTGAAAGGGTAGCACTTCTCGCCAGCCTGGTTGTTCTGTATGCCATGATATGGTTTGCACGTATACAAATCGAAAGCGAAGTCGAAATGTTTTGGATACCCATTGCCATTGGGGTGGTGTATACTTGGGCTTTTTGGCGCAGGGAAAACAGGGAGCTGGAATTGGTGGTATCATGAAGGTATCAGAAATTTTAGACCAGTTAGACGAAAACCGAGAGAAGCTCCTGGTAGCAATTGAGCCGCTGCCAGATGAGGCGCTTCTGGAATCGGGCGCGATGGGAGATTGGAGCATTGCCGACATCCTGGCCCACCTGACAGCCTGGGAGTCGGAGATGGTGACGGGCCTGATGCAAATAAAACAGGGTAAGAAACCGACGAGAATGCTTGAGGCTTTTAACGATGTGGACGGCTATAATGCCCGCCGGTATGAGGAAAATAAGGGCCGGGATATTGACCGTATATTTGATGATTTGCAGGGCGTGCGGCTTCAGTTGGAACAGTGGTTGGAGGAGTTCAGCGACAAGGATATGAGCGATCCGAAGCGGTATAATTGGTCTGAGGGTCAAACATTGGCTCATATTGTTGAAGAAAATAGCTTTGGGCATGATGCGGAACATCTGCCGGAGATTGAAAGCTTTGCCGAACGATGGCTGGCGGGCAATGAACAGTAGACAGTTAAAAGTTAAAAGTAAAAAGTGGTAGTGGTATGGATAAGACGAACGGGATAGAAAGTGGATATAAGGCTGCTCATGAGGGAGCGGTTTTTGTTGATCGCAGCAGCCTGGGGATGCTTAAATTTACCGGGGAAACCCGGCTGGATTTGATTAACCGGATGTCCACCCAAAATGTATTGGGGTTGCAAAATGGACAGGGGGCGGCGACGATTTTGACGACGGATATCGGCCGAATTATTGACCGGCTTATTCTTTATGCGACGGAGGATACTGTTTACTGCCTGACCGGTGAGAATAACAGTGACAACATTGCTCGGTATCTGATGCGCTTTGTCTTTTTTATGGATGATTTCCATATTGAGGATTTAAGCGCAGAGACGGCCGTTTTTGGCGTCTATGGCTGCAAGGCTGGCGCACTTTTAGACAGCCTGTTTGGGGCTGGAATTGAACAACTTCCGCTCCATCATTGGCGGGAAGTGGACAATGGGGGAACGGCCGTTTACCTGCACCGGACAGACCCGATTGCTGGGGATGGCTATTTTGTGATGGGGAATACGGCCGATAAAGCCAGGATTCAAGAGCTTCTCCAGACAGGTGGCATTGTTCCTGTCGAGGAAGCGGCATTTGAATATCTTCGTATTGAGAGTGGGCAGCCACGATTCGGGCGGGAACTGACCAACGACTATATTCCCCTGGAAGCCAATCTGTGGGATGATGTTTCTTTCAATAAGGGCTGTTATACGGGACAGGAAGTGATTGCCCGGATGGAAAGTCGCGGCCGTATCGCCAAGCAACTGGTTAAACTCAGCCCGGCGACGCCTTTGGAGAACGGGGCTGAACTGCGGGCCGGCGGCAAAAGGGTGGGCCAGGTTACTTCAACGGCCGATGGCCCCAAAGGGTCACTCGCTTTGGCCTATGTGAAAAGTGCTTTTCTTGAAGAGGATTCCCTGCTGACAGAGGGAGACATTCCAGCCAAAATCGTTGTTTAGACCCAAATCAATTCAACAAATAAAACGCTGTAAAAGTGGGGAGAATCGCCTGATTGTTTTGATATGGCCTGCGATGCGGGCCGGGCCGCTTCAAAGCAGTCCTTGATTCGTTAATTCCCCTAAAATAAGGTATAATTTAATGGGTTGAAGCTGCCTAAAATGAGGTGGCATTTTTATTTTATTGAACCTTATTTTGATCAAATGACACCTTGTTGTGGGCAGCCAATTAATGACCGTTTTGGGTTTAATCGCCAACGATTTTCAAATCCTCGATCTGTATATAAATCAAGATATGTTGGCACCAATCAAATAGACTAAACCCTTCAGCGTATGGAGGTTCCTTTGGATATTGGCACAGTATCGACCGTAGATATTAACCTGGAGATGCGTAACGCTTATCTCGATTACGCCATGAGCGTGATTGTGGCGAGAGCGTTACCGGATGCCCGCGATGGGCTGAAGCCCGTACACCGGCGTATTTTGTACGCGATGTATGATATGGGAATTCGGCCGAATTCTCCACACCGTAAGAGCGCCCGTATTGTTGGCGAGGTGCTTGGTAAGTACCATCCGCACAGTGATCAGGCTGTATATGATGCGATGGCGCGTATGGCGCAAGATTTCTCAATGCGTTATATGCTGGTGGATGGGCAGGGCAACTTTGGCAGCATTGACGGCGACAGCCCGGCAGCCATGCGTTATACCGAGGCTCGACTGGCCCGGTTGGCAATGGAGCTGTTGGAAGATATTGATAAGAATACGGTTGATTTCGGTCCGAACTTTGACGACAGCTTGCAAGAACCGCTGGTTTTACCGGCCAGGGTTCCCAATTTGCTCATTAACGGCGGCTCTGGTATCGCAGTTGGGATGGCAACCAATATACCTCCTCATAACATGGCGGAAATCTGTGATGCCGTCGTTTATCTGATCGATCATCAGGATGATATGGATGATGTTTCCCTGGATGATCTGATGCAGTTTGTGAAGGGGCCGGATTTCCCGACCGGGGGCATTATTGTTGGCACAGAAGGGATTAAAAGTGCCTTTGCCACCGGACGCGGCCGAATTATTGTGCGCGGCAAAGCATCTATTGAAGATATGCCTGGGCGGGCCGACCGGATGCGAATTAACATCACGGAAATTCCCTACCAGGTGAACAAATCCACCTTGATTGAACGCATTGCGGAGTTAGCCAATCAAGGCAAGATTACTGAAATCTCCGACCTGCGGGATGAATCTGACCGGAATGGTATCTCGGTTGTCGTTGAGTTGAAGCGGGGAACCCAGCCCAAGAAGGTGTTAAACCAGCTTTATAAGCATACACAGTTACAGCAGACCTTTGGCGTTCAAATGCTGGCGCTGGTGAATCGAGAGCCGCGACTGTTGTCGCTTAAACGGGCGCTGCAAATTCACATTGATCACCGGGTTGAGGTTATTACCCGACGGACGCAGTTTGAGTTGGAAAAAGCGCTGCGACGGCAGCACATTTTGGCCGGTTTACTCATTGCGTTGGGCCATCTGGACGCTGTGATTGAGACAATTCGCAATGCGGCTGATGCGGATGTGGCTCGTTCCGATTTGATGTCTCGCTTTGGTCTGACTGAAGTTCAGGCGACGGCGATTTTGGATATGCAGCTTCGCCGTCTCGCAGCACTGGAACGGCAGAAGTTAGAAGATGAACACCGCGAGATCAGCGAACACATTGATTATCTGCGGGGACTGCTGGCCGATAGGCGCAAAATTCTGGAGCTGATTAAAGAAGATATTCTGGATTTGAAAGATAAATATGGTGACGAGCGACGGACGCAGATCGCCATCGGCATGGACGCTGAGTTAAGCATTGAGGATATGATCCAGGATGAGGATGTCCTTATCTCGATTACCCAGCGTGGGTACGTAAAGCGGACACCTGTCACGGCTTATCGTAAGCAGGGGCGAGGGGGTCGCGGCCTGATTGGGATGGGAACCCGCGATGAGGACGAGCTTGAGCATCTCTTCGCGGCCGGGACGCTGAATCATATTTTGTTCTTTTCCGATAAGGGAAAGGTGTACTCGGAACGCGCTTTTGAGATTCCAGAGTTGGATCGCACGGCGAAAGGCGCTTCTTTGATGAGTATCTTGCCGCTAATGTCAAATGAAAAGATAACGGCCGCTTTGCCCGTCCACAGCTTTGAAGATGCCGAATATCTGATCATGATTACCCGGAAGGGGCGCATCAAACGGGTGGAGGTGGCTGCTTTTGAGAGCGTTCGGGCCAGTGGTTTGATTGCTATTAACCTGGATGAGGATGATGAATTGGGCTGGGTGAAAATGACAGAAGGGGAGCAGGATTTGATCCTGGTTAGCGAAAAGGGGCAGTCTATTCGTTTTAGTGAAGAGGAAGTTCGGGCTATGGGCCGGACGGCTGCCGGTGTGTATGCCATGCGGTTAGAAGAGGACGATCAATTGACCGGGGCTGATGTCGTTCAGCCGGAGTCGGATTTGTTGTTGATTACTGAAAAAGGGTATGGCAAGCGGACGCCGCTGGATGAGTTCAGGCAGCAAAGCCGGTATGGTAAGGGGGTCCGGGCAATGGAGCTGAGTTCTTTAACCGGCAGGTTGGTCAGCGCCAGAGTGGTTAGCAAGGATGATGAAGTTACCTGCATTTCAGCGAATGGCATTATCCTGAGAACGGCCGTTGGCACAATTTCTCGACAGGGTCGTTA
>JBAPRX010000671.1:0-2401 GCA_049281335.1 Promineifilaceae bacterium (SeqCode) | reverse complement strand
GCGTTCGTGGGAAACCGGCCTCCGGCAGCCGACCTGAAACAATCGAAGAAACGGCCGAACTTGTCACCGGCTACGGCGGCGTTGGCATCTACCACCAGGCCGACCACACCGACGAAGCGCAGGTTATTGCCCTATTTGAGCGTGTTCGGAGTGAATTCGGCCGACTCGACATCCTGGTTAACGACATCTGGGGCGGCGACAGCCTCTCCGAATGGGGCGAGCCGTTTTGGAAGCTGAATTGGAACGACGGTCGAACAATGCTTGAAAGAGCCATCTCCACCCACATCATCACCAGCCGTCACGGTGTGCCGCTGATGGTTGAAAAGAACCAGGGTTTGATTGTGGAAATAACCGACGGCGACCACATGAGCTACCGGGGCAACCTCTTTTATGATCTGTCAAAGATGGGCGCAATTCGGCTGGCCTACGATATGGCCCAAGACCTTCAGGCGCACAAGCACAACATTACCGCTCTGGCTGTCACGCCCGGCTTCCTTCGTTCGGAGGAAATGTTGGACTATTTTGGTGTGACGGAAGAAAACTGGCGGGAAGGAGCCAAGAAAGACCGCCATTTCATTGCCTCAGAAACCCCATTCTTTGTCGGCCGTGCCGTCGCCGCCCTGGCGGCCGATCCCAATATCCACCAAAAAGCCGGTCAGGTGTTCGCCTCCTGGACTCTGGCAAAAGAATACGGGTTTAAGGATGTGGACGGCCGTCAGCCAGATTGGGGAACGTACTATAAAGAGGTTGTGAAACCGGAAATGAACTTATAAAAGTGGGCCACGAATTTGCACGAATTTACACGAATTATGTAGTGGTCAGAAAGATTTTGGACGCAGAGTTGCGCGGAGGGGCGGAGATACATAAAGAAATTTTGTTGTTCAATCCCCTATTGACCAACACAGATTTACGCGGATTAAAGCTATAAATTAGCGGCAACTCGTATAAATTTGTGGGTTTTTCTTGGACAGCTTTACTTTCATTCTAGGCAGACAGTTTTATATACAAAAAAGAGGTTCCACCTTCACAAAAGATGGAACCTCTGTCTTCTTAATAAACTAATAAACTAGTCAACCAGTCAACTATTCCCCCGCGTCGGCCGATCCGCGCCGAAACCGTTTGCTGAAGAAGTTGTTTACCGGATCTAACAGGGAATAGACAACCGGCACTACGATCAAGGTCAGCAAGGTACTGACGAGCAAACCGCCGATAACGGCGCGGGCCAGTTCCCCGGCGATAATCGCACCCGCCTCCTGGCTCAAGGCCAGCGGGATAAGAGCCAGAATTGCAGCCAATGCCGTCATCCAGATCGGCCGTAAACGAGTTCGGCCGCCTTCAATCAAGGCCTCATGGGCATTCTGCCCCCGATCCCGCAACTGCAATACCAATTCCAGCAGCACAATCGCATTCGTAACCACCACCCCAACCAGCATCATGATACCGATTAGAGAGGAGATACCCAAAACGCTCTTGGTAAGGAATAGGGCCAGAGCCGCGCCAACCAATGCGAACGGCAGACTGAACAGAATGGTGAAAGGGTGAATCAGGCTGCGGAAGGCCAGGGCCATAATCAGGTATACCAGCACGACTGAATAGCCGATTGCTGTGATCATATCCCGGAACCCTTCCGTCTGCTGTTGGGTGTCAAAGCCTTCTGTCACTTCGACCCCAACTGGCAAAGTATCCAGATCGGTGATTGCCTGCTTGGCAGCGTTGGTAACACCAAGGGTGTTATCTGTTTCCAGTTCGCCGCTGAAGCTGATGGCGGGACGGCCGTCAATGCGGATAATGGTACTGTCTACCGAAGAAGTAGCGCTATCTATACTGCTGGAAACATTGGCAATATCAGAAATGCCATCTCCATCAATATCCACCGAAGAGAGCGCGTCTTTCACATCACCAATGACCGGTTCTAACTGAGTCATAGAATCGCCGGTAACAGTGAGGCTAAAACCGCCAAATCCGGTCTGAGAAGCGGCCGAAACCGTTACATTCTCTTCCCCATAAACGTTGTTAGCCTCGGTACGCACTTCATTGGTCAGCTCATTCAAGCTGTCCTGGTCTTCGACAGTTACAGTAATATTCGCCAGATTTTGGCTGACGCCGCTGCCGCCAAACAGACCTTCAAGTCCGCCACCACCGCCAATCTCAACCTGGACCGTCTCAATATTCTCCTTGCCGACCAGGGCTGCCTCCAGTTCGCGTGTCAGCGCATCTGTCTCTTGCATCGTTGTCCCACCGGGGAGTTCGGCCGTAACGTTGATCGTCGGCTCACCCAGGCTTGGAATAAAGCTTAGAGGAAGTTGGCCGAGCAAGAAAAGGCTGCCGATAAAGAGAAGTAAAGCCAGTCCCAACGTCAACAAGCGGTTGTCTAAGGCCCACTGAAGGGCCGGTGTATAGA
>JBAPRX010000670.1:0-3396 GCA_049281335.1 Promineifilaceae bacterium (SeqCode) | reverse complement strand
TGACTAGACTGTTAATTGAGTAATCCCACCCTCCCGGAAGTTGTTTATGTGCAATGACTTAGGGGAAGAAAGTTCTGTGAGCTTTTAAGTAAAGGTTGGTTATTCGGGTGGCGTGGCCTGTGTGTAGGGGGACCGGTTCGGCCGACTGAGCAGAAAAGCCACCAGGGCTGCCAGGGCTATGACACTCAGGAGGCGGAAGAGGGTGTTCAGCCCGGCGACTTCGTAGAGATAGCCGCCGATGAGGGAACCGGCAATGGAACCAATGCCGAATCCAACAAGGTTGTAAATGGACTGACCGGTGGTGGTGAGTCCTTCGGGGGTGCGTTCTTTGACGTAGGTCACGCCGCCTACGAGGTAGAAGGCGAAGGAGAGGCCGGAGAGAAGCTGCAAACTGAGGGCAAGGGCGGGGGTGGCGGTAAAAGAGAAGATGAAGAGGCGGATGGCAAAGGCGGTGAAGGCGATGATGAGGAGGCCGCTGGCCCCGATACGGTTAATCAGTTTGCCGGAAAAGAGCATGACGGGAATTTCGCTCATGGAGGCGATGGCCCAACCGATGCCAATCCAGCCTTCGCTGGTTCCGATGGCGTCGAGGTAGATGCTGAAGAAGGCGTTGGCGGCGTTGAGGGTGAGGGAGGCAAAAAAGATGCTGAGAAGGAAGAGGAGGAAGGAGCGGTTGTAAAGGAGTTGTTTGTAGCCGCTGCGGAGGGAGGTCTGGATTGTTTGGATGGGTTTGGTTTGGAAAAAGGAGAGGAGGAGGGTGAGCAGGATGATGGCGATGTAGCAGTAGAAGATCCAGCCGATGGCGAGGCGCTGAATGACGTAACCGATGAAGATGGCCGAGATAGACCAGCCGACAGACCCCCACAGCCTGAGTTCGCCGTAGGTCCGGCCGCTTGTTTCGCCCGCTTCAAGGGCGGCGCTGTCGAGGAGGGGAACGGTGGGGCTTGTAAAGAAGGCGTAGACGACGACGTAGACGAGGAGCATCTGGAAGGTGTTGGCGGTGGAGAGCAGGAGGATGGTGACAGCTCCGAAGAGGAAGCTGATTCGAAGGATGCCGCGATGCCATTGTTTTTTATCGGCGATGCTGCCCCAAATGAGGACGGTGGAGGATGCAACGAGGATGGGAACGGCCGAGAGGGTTCCAATTTGAATGCCGGTCATACCAAGCCGTTCGTAGTAGAGGTTGAGGAAGGGCATGAATGCGCCGAGAGCCATGAAGAAGCTGAAGTACATGGCGGCGGAGAGGGTGGGAGGGGAGATGAGGGAGGGGGTTTTGGTTTGGGTGATTTGGCGCATAATGATTTTAGGGTTAATGAATTGTGAATGGCGCTTGCAGCGCGTTGAATTGTGAAGGGTGATTGGGTTTTGGCAGGTGAGACGAGGGGAATTGTTACATGGTTGGGTGGGAATGGCAAGGGGAAATTGTCTTCATTTTCCCCGTGTTCTATAATTTTTATCAGCCTGTCTAAAGGGTTTGGAGCAGGCGCATCCGCTGAGTAACCAACATCAACAGGGCGGTGATGTACCTGTCAGATGTGGGCCGAGGATTTGATGGAAGGAGTTTGAAGGTGAAAAATATTTGTTTCTTTGCTGTCGTGGTGATAGCCGTGTCGCTCTGGTTGGTGGGGTGCCGGCAGCAGCCAACGGCCGATTCGACCCCCAACCCAACGTTGACCCCCGAAGCCACGGCAACATCGCAGCCGATGCCGACTCCTGTATATGAGCCGGTCTTTGAAACGGCCGACTGCCAGTTTTCCTATTCGGGGGATGCCGATATTCACTGCGGATATCTGGTTGTCCCAGAAGACCGCAGCGAGCCGGAGCGTATGGTCCGGCTGCATGTTGCTGTTGTATCCAGCAGCAGCAGTTCGCCTGCCCCTGATCCACTGGTTTATCTGGACGGCGGACCGGGAGGCTATACGTTGGCGGTGGCAGGGAATTACTTAGCCAGTTTTCGGGATGTGTTGAAGGAACGGGATGTAATTTTCTTTGACCAGCGGGGCATTGGCTATTCGGAACCTTCGCTGGACTGCCCGGAGCTAGACGAAAGTGTGTTGGCCCATATTGAGGAGCGGTTGGATGATGACGAGAAGCTGGCGAATACGCTTGAGGCGTTGACTGCCTGCCGGGACCGGTTGCTTGCGGAGGGCGTAAATCTATCGGCTTATAACAGCGCTGCCAGTTCGGCCGATCTGGACGACCTGCGACGTGCTTTGGGGTACGAAAGTTGGAACCTGTATGGCATTTCCTACGGAACCCGGCTTGCCCTGACAGCAATGCGGGATTATGGTGATACGGGAACGATTCGCAGCGTGGTTTTGGACTCGGTTTATCCGCCCCAGATTGATGGGTTTGGTGTTTTGGGCGTCAATGCTGATCGGGCGTTCACGCTTATGTTTGAGCGTTGCGCGGCGATTGAACAGTGTAACGGCGACTATCCTGATTTGGAGAATCGTTTTTATGATCTGGTTGATGCGCTGAATGAGGAGCCAATGACTGTTGTCGTGACGGACCGGGCCAGTCGAACCAATTACCGCATCCCGGTTGATGGGGACGATTTGATAGATGTCTTGTTTTTGATGATGTACGATGGGGATCAGGTTCTCTATGTACCGAGAATGATTGCCCAGGTGGAGCGGCGGGTCAGTTCGATATTGATGGAGCGATTGGGCTTGCAGATTAATGTACCGGCTTATTCCAGTGAGGGGATGCAGTTGTCGGTTCAATGTTTTGAGGAGGCGCCTTTTTATAAGGGGGAGGTGGAGGGTGAGAGTCTGCCGCCTGAATTAGCAAAATTTTATGGGAGATGGGCCAGTGATTTGCGGACGGCGTGTGAGTTGTGGGGAGTGAAATCGGCCGAACCGCTGGAAAATGAGCCGGTTGTGAGTGATATTCCAACCTTGATCCTTTCGGGGGACTACGACCCGATTACACCGCCTTCAAATGGGATGGAAACGGCCGAATTTCTCAGCAACAGTTTTTTCTTTGAGTTTGAAGGGGTTGGACACGGCGTTGCAATGGGAACCAACTGTGGCATGGATATGATAACGGCGTTTTTGGAGAAGCCGGATGTACGACCGGATGATGGTTGTATGACGAGTTTGTTTGTGGGGTTTGTTCGGCCGTATTGATGACTTTTTAAGCTTCCTGGTGGTTCTGAACCTCTGGGAGGTGGTTATTACTGTCGCGCCTGGAACAGCCCCATATGTGGGTTATTGATTGAATGAAAAATATTTAAGGTGAGGAAGGTGAGGAAGATGGGGAAGATGGGGAAGTTTGTGAGTGTTTTGTAGTTGCGTATGTTGGTTTTATAGAGGTAGGTGGGAGGAATAATGAATAATGAATGGGGAATAATGAATGGTGAATGGGGGAAGTGGTATTTTGTATCAGTTATTT
>JBAPRX010000669.1:0-5599 GCA_049281335.1 Promineifilaceae bacterium (SeqCode) | reverse complement strand
GTTCCCGTTTGTTATCATGAGGTTTTTTTACATTCATTTTTTCATCTTTGCTGGGCGAAGGCGTCATTGATTTCCTCCTGGTTAAGGTTTGAGTCTATATTAAAATACCGGGGACCCATTTATTCAGAATTGATAAAAAGTAGTTTCACCAGTATAAGGCTAAACAGAAAAAGTTACAAATAAAATTACAGTCTATTAGTCCTATTTATATGGGCGAGAATCGTCTCTTCATCAACGATTCCTTCCAGGTGAGTTCGGCCGTTAATGATGAGATGGGGGAGTTCGTTGATCGAATATCGAACAAACGCTTCTGGAAAGCCGTCTCCGACGACCACGTAACTACGAATGTGGGTGTTGGCAACGGCCATATTGAAGATTTCTTGGGCTACTTTGGTTCCTGATTCATTTTCCGAGGCGGTAATCAATTCCAGGGTGATGTCTGATGTCAGGTGGTGTAGTTTGATCCGGGTTACGGGTTCTGAGGTCATTCCTCGGAAAGAGACACATTGAATTGCAGCCACCAATGTGGTCATCTGGAAACCGGATGGCAGGCCAATGATCCGAACGCCATAATCTACGGGTTCGTCTTCCATTAGTCCCATGACGCCGATAACGGGATAGTAGGGGTAATTTTCCCGGCGGGGAAACAGGCGGTATTGGATGTTGTTAAATCGTTCACTGAGCATCTCTATCAAACGGAGCGCTTCGTGTTCAATTGGAAAGTTTTCCGGGTCGCCCCAGAGATGTATTTCCACCGGTTCTGGTAGTTGTTCAAAAAATGTTGGTAGTTGAGCGAGTGTTTCCGCGTCAAAATGTGAATCTATTGTCATTCGTCAATCCTCCAGCCCCGATTTATAATGAGAAATGATAAATAAGTAAAGAAAGGATGTTGAATGGAAGGAATTTTTGAGCAACTAAAATTACTGGCGCTGAATTATGGGCTTCAGGTTCTTGGGTCTATTGCCATATTGATTATCGGCCGTTGGGTTGCCCGATGGTTGGTGAAAGTTACCGACCGCCTGCTCCGGCGGAGTAAGGTAGACCCGACGCTGGTCTCTTTCTTTACCAATATTCTTTACTATCTTCTCATTGCGCTGATTGTCGTTGCCGCTCTGAATAATCTGGGCATTCCGACAACCTCGATTGTTGCCATCCTGGGTGCGGCGACCCTGGCGGTTGGCCTGGCTTTGCAAGATTCCCTGGGAAATATGGCTGCCGGGGTGGTTATCATCTTCTTGCGGCCCTATAACCTGGATGACTATGTGGAAATTAGTGGGGAAGCTGGTTTTGTGACTGAAATTCAACTGTTTCATACGGTGCTGACAACCCGCGATAATAAAAGTATTCTGATGCCTAATAAGGATGTACTCGATAATAATATTATTAATTACTCGAAGACTGAGTTGATCCGGCTCGATCTGGTTTATGGCATTGGCTATAGTGACGATTTACTTAAAGCCAAACGTATTTTATTGGAGATTACTCAAGCGGATGGGCGGGTGGCGAAAGACCCGCCGCCCCAGGTTGTGGTGAAGGAATTGGGGGACAACAGTGTCAACTTTTCGGTTCGGCCGTATGTCCGGGTTCGGGATGAGACTGCCGTCACTTTTGCCATTACGGAACAGGTTAAGCTCCGCTTTGATGCGGAGGGGATTTCGATTCCTTTCCCACAGCGGGATGTGCATTTGTTTCAGGCGAATTGAGGGGAATAAACAGTTGACAGTTCATAGTAAAAAGTGGCTCTTTAGGATTTCGTGGGGCCAGTGAAAAACCTGCCACAAATTCACACGAATTATGAAAAAGTTAGTGAAGATTCGTGTAATTGGTGGCAAAAAATTAACTGCCTGGTAGATAACCCCATGAAATCCCGGAGCGTGTCTTTGGGGTGCAATGCACCGGAGGCGTTAGTGACGCATTGCGTTGTTTAGTATATTGGGGAGTTTTTGTTGATCGGCGATTCTTAGTGATGTTCCTTGTGCCTGGCGGCTTAGGCGTTCAATGAAGGAGATGTGGGCGGAGAGATCGGCCGTGTCCCAGCGATCCAGACTTAATTCGATGAGGCGGGCCATTGTGACTGCCGGTGGCAGCGGCAGCAGGTCGTTTTCTTTTCCTTCGCTGATTTCGGGAAAGTAGATGGTTGAAATTCGGGCCGGGTTGGCCCATTTTACGCCTAATTTGTGGGGCGAGAGGTGGTAAAATTGGTCGGGTTGCTGTTGGGGAAGGTGGGCGGCCAGAGCGGGGAGATGGCTGACGCTTTCCGGTCGGACGGAAAAGCCGCCGGGGGTGGGCAGGGCGTAGATGCCGTCCGGCCGTTCTTGCAACAGCAGGGTGTCGTTGCTAACAAATTGCCAGCCGTTCAGCACCAGATTTAGGACGGTGGTGGATTTGCCGCAGCCGGGGGGGCCGGTGAAGACGGCCGCTTTTCCCTCACGAACGGCTGCTGCTGCATGTATCAGGTAATATCCTCGCCGTCGTAGGAAAGGGGAGAGGGAGGTGAACAACAGGTCGTGTAGACGGCCGTAGTGCAGCAGCCGGGTTGTGATGTGGCCTTCAATCAATCGTGATTCAGGTTTTACGCTTACCAATGCCCCATCTTGAAAATAAAAGAGGAAGCCTTTGGGCTGCTCAAAAACGAATAGGGTGCCAACCCCATCTGGCAAATACTGCTCGTTGTTTACAAAAATTGGTTCATGTTCGATAAATAGGGGTAGGGAGACCGACAGGTCGAGATGGATTTGCATGTCGGGCGGGCTGGCAGCTTCTGGTTCCAGCCACTCATCCAAGAATTCGCGGGCATAACGGCCGACCAGGGGGCTGTTGCTGGATAGGGCAATCCGCAGGGCGCCCAGGTTAAAATGAAGGGTTATTTCTGAGTCAGGCGAGTCAGCCGAGGCGCTAATGTTCTTCTCCATACCGGCGTTTCCACTCGTATAGTTTGTTGATCGCTTCCAGGGGGGTCATGGCGGTGATGTCTATCTCTTTCAATTCTTCTAAAATAGGGCTGGTTTCAGGAAAGAGGGCGATCTGTTGGGCCGGTTTCAGGTGACTTGGCTCAACGGCGGCAGTGGGGGCGTGCTGCTCTAACTCGCCCAGAATCTCATTGGCCCGCTGGATGACGTCTCGCGGCAGACCGGCCAGTTGGGCGACATGGATGCCATAGCTGCGGTCGGCCCCGCCCCGGATAATCTGGTGTAGGAAGACGACGGTGTCGCCTTCTTCGGCCACATTGACATTGTAGTTGTGAACCAGGGGCAGGAGATCGGCCAGTCCGGTCAGTTCGTGGTAATGGGTGGCGAAGAGGGTGCGGGGTTTGAGGCGGGGGTGGTTGTGGAGGTATTCGACGATGGCCCAGGCTATGGAGAGGCCGTCGTAGGTGCTGGTCCCCCGGCCGATTTCGTCGAGGATGAGCAGAGAGCGGCTTCCGGCGTGGTTGAGGATTTCGGCCGTTTCAACCATTTCCACCATGAAGGTCGAACGCCCGGCATGAAGCTCGTCGTGGGCGCCAATACGGGTGAAGATGCGATCCGCCAGCCCGATATGGGCTTCGTCGGCGGGGACGAAGCTGCCGATTTGGGCCATGAGTACAATGAGGGCGATCTGGCGCAGGTAGGTGGATTTGCCGGACATATTTGGCCCGGTGATGATCTGGATGCGCTCTTTTTCGCTAAAGCAGCAGTCGTTGGGAACGAAGCGTTCCATGACCAGGGAACGTTCGACAACCGGATGGCGGCCGCCGCGAATGTCGAGGCTGTTTTCCATGCTTAAATGGGGACGGATGTAGTCCTGGTTGGCGGCTACTTCCGCCAGGGCTGCGGCGACATCTAGTTGGGCGATAACGGCCGCGTTTGCCAGGAGGCGATTGGCGGCGCTGCCGACCTGCTGGCAGACTTCGGCAAAGACCCGCCGTTCAATCTCCATAATCCGCTCTTCGGCGTTGAGGATGAGGGTTTCGTACTCTTTTAGTTCGGGGGTGATATACCGTTCGGCGTTGGTGAGGGTCTGCTTGCGGATGTAATCGTCTGGCACCAGCTTTGAGTTGGCCTTGGTTACCTCGATGTAGTAGCCAAAGACCTTGTTGAAGCCGACTTTGAGGGAGCTGATGGCGGTGCGCTCTCGCTCTCGCGGCTCCAGTTCGTTGACCCATTCGCGGGCGTGGGCGGAGGAGTTCATGACGCCGTCGAGTTCGGCCGAAAAGCCGGGCCGAATGACGCCGGGTTTGTTGAGGTTGGCGGGGGCTTCTTCAACGATGGATTGGCGGATGAGGTCGGCCGTTTCCAGGCAGTGGTCGAGCCGTCCGGCCAGGGCTGCCAGATTTTCGAGCAGTTCATTGCCGTCGCCGTTCCGCGAAAGGGAGATTTCCTGAAAGGAGTCTTGTAATTTGGGGATGGCAGCCAAAGCCCAGCCGATATTTTCCAGGTCGCGGGGGTTTGCGCTGCCGTTTACGGCCCGATTGGTGAGTCGTTCCAGGTCGGGGAAGGTTTTGAGCAAGGCTCGTACTTCGGCCCGCAGCAAGCCGTCGCCAAAAAAGGCGGACACTAAATCAAGGCGCTTGTTTAGCTGGTCAACATCCAGCAGGGGGCGGGTGATGCGCTGGTGGAGCAGCCGTTTGCCCATTGGCGTGACGGCTTTGTCCAGCACACCCAACAGGCAGTTGTTTTTATTGCCGTCGAGGGCTTCAGTCAGCTCCAGATTGCGGCGGGAGGCGACGTCCAGGGACATATAGCCTTCGGTGCTGTAGGTTGCCAGCCGCTGGATTTGGGCGGTGGCGCCTTTTTGAGTTTCCTGGAGGTAGACCATCAGCGCCCCGGCAGCCCGGACGGCCTGGGGCTTGCCTTCGCAGCCAAAACCGGCCAGGGTGGATACTTTGAAATGTTCGGTCAGGGCGCGGCGGGCGTTGCCTTCTTCGAACCGCCAGTTGGGGAGGCGGCTCTGGGCGGGGATGCGTTCGATAACGTCCCCCAAACTTTGTTCATTGTCGGCCAGAAGCAGTTCGGCCGGATGGAGCCGGGCCAGTTCTTCGACCAGCACCCGCCGGTTTGAGAGTTGGGTGGTGGCAAATTCGCCGGTGGTGATGTCGGCGTAGGCCAGGCCAATTCGTTCGCCATCGCAGATTACGGCCGCCAGATAGTTGTTGCGTCCGGCGTCTAACATGCCGGGTTCGATGACGGTTCCGGCGGTGAAGACCCGGACAACTTCGCGGGGCATGAGGCCGTTGACGGTCTCTGTGCCGATCTGTTCGCATAGGGCTACTTTGTAGCCTTTGGCGATAAGACGGCCGATGTACCCTTCGGCCGCGTGGTGGGGGACACCGGCCATTGGCACGCGCTGGTTTTTGCCAACCGGTCGGCTGGTCAGTACCAAATCTAGTTCTTTGGCGGCCAGATGGGCATCGTCGTCAAAGGTTTCGTAGAAATCACCCAGCCGGAAGAAAACGATGGCGTCGGGATGCTGGTGTTTGACATCCAGGTATTGTTGTCGGGAGGGGGTGATTTTGGTCTTGGGCATTTTGGGTGATTGGTGATTGGTGATTGGGTAATTGGGTAATTGGGTTGATCAGGTTGATTGGTAATTGGTGATTGGTAATTGGTGATTTGTGATT
>JBAPRX010000668.1:0-2295 GCA_049281335.1 Promineifilaceae bacterium (SeqCode) | reverse complement strand
CGCACCGCTGATGGTCCCTTTGTATTTGGTAATGGCTTCCAGCCAGCGAACGGGTCGCTGCAAAAAAGCAGCGGGTGACATTAAAATGGAAGGCCCATTCACAAACATCGGCTCCAAGACTCCACCGATTAAGCCCATGTCGTGGTAACTGGGCAGCCAGAAGACCCCAATCCCGTCAACAATCTGGAAGCCGTGACGGATGATTTTGAGGTTATGAATGAGGTTGCCATGACTGACCATGACGCCTTTGGGGGCGCTGGTTGAACCGGAGGTATATTGTAGGAAGGCCAGGGTATCGGCGGTTACGGCCGGTTCCTGCCACTCATCGGCATTGTCAAGGGACATTAAATCGGTATTCAGCCATTCCAAAGCGGCCAACCTGGGCATATGCTCAAAGCGGCGCTCAATGTTCTCTAAAATGGAGGTTGTCGCCAGGGCAATGGTCGCCTCGGCATCGGCTACCATTCCTTGAAGGCGCGGAGACGGCCGATTCAGGCGCGGCGGATAGGCGGGAACGGCAATCACCCCCGCATACAGGCAGCCAAAAAAGGTCGCAATGTAATCTATTCCGGGCGGGTAGAGGAGCAAGGCACGTTCTCCGGCAGTGGTCATCTGCTGCAATCGAACTGCGACAGCCCGCGCCTGCCGATCAAGCTCCGAGTAGGTGACAACGGTTTTTACATGCTCCCCATCTTCCAGAAACCGGTAAGCCACCTTTTCGGGCTGATGAATGGCGCGAAATCGTAGTAACTCAACCAGCGTTGCTCCCTCAAACTCAGGCACCTCGTAAAAAGACATAAATAAATCCTCGCTTATATAAATCGAGATTTCCAGTTATCTTCTCACTTATACCACAAAAAAACAATCTTTGATAAACTCTTTATAACAGAATAACTGTTTCATGAAACACACCCAAACCCCGTTTATCTCTGTTATTCTGGAAATTAACAGACAATTGTTTATAATCAGGTGTGCCAAGTTTATCATTATGGAATACATTTTCGTACTAAATTTCGTGACAGCCCAAAATTTTGTTGCTTTATCAACCAAAAACAGTACATTTTCAATCGCTAACTACCGGTTCCAAGCCGTTGACGACCGATCCCTGAACACTGTGAATAACTGGAGGACAATGTGAGTTCAACACAAAACGGCAAATTGTTTGTTGTGGAGGGGCCGCTTACGGGCAATGAATTCGAGATAACCCAATCAACCACTTCATTAGGCCGTAATGTCGGGGTGGATATCGTCTTGAATGCGACTTCTGTTTCCAGACGACATGCCCAAATAACGAAAGCAAACGACCAATATTATATTGAAGATTTAGGCAGCAGTAACGGCACCTTCCTGAATGGGGAACGCATCAGCGGACGACAGATGTTAAAGGATGGCGACCGGATCAGTTTGGGGCAGAGCATTATTCTTCGGTTTGACGCCCCGGCAGCCGAAGATGCGACAGCGATTTATGAACCGGGGATGGACGCTTATCCAGCAACGGCCGTTGCAGACAGCCCGGCCACAACGCTGGAACCGCCCAAGGGGGCTGCTCCTGTTTCCCCCAAAGCCCAGCCGCCCATTGCCCAGTCTGAAACGCAGCCACAACTGCTTGTAACGGTTGGACAGGGCATCTCCCAAACTTACGATCTCAACAAACCACAATTGACACTCGGCCGTTCGCCGGACAACGACATTGTTCTGAACTCAAACATTGTCTCCCGCCATCACGCAACGCTGCGGAAAATCTCCGGCGGCTACAGCCTTGATCCGAATCCCAAAGCGGGAAATCCGATCCTTCTCCACGACCAACCGCTGGCCCGGAGCTATACGCTGACCGATGGGGATAAACTGGTCATTGGACAAACGGATCCAAGAACCAGAGTGACATTGGTTTATCGTGGTTTACCGGCAGAAGATTTTGCGACTCAGGTTGCTGCGCCGGTTCAGGATGACAGCAGCACGCAAATCGCGGCTCCCGTCGGGCCACCGGTTCGTCAGGCCCCGCCGGGCGATGATCTGTCTGGAATCGGGACACAGATCATGTCCCCATCCGATTTCCAAATGGGGAGCAGCAGCGCCCCACCCCGCCTCATGGTTGCCATTGCGGGGAACCCTTCTCAGACTTATACCTTGAGTAAAGACCGTTACTCAATCGGCCGTTCGCCGGACAATGATATTGTTATTGATTCCAAGATTGTCTCCAGGCACCATGCGCGGCTTGAACGGCTTTCAGACGGAACTTACCAGATGGTTCCCTCTCCCGACGCCGGGAATCCCATTCACCTGGAGGGGCGGCCC
>JBAPRX010000667.1:0-3224 GCA_049281335.1 Promineifilaceae bacterium (SeqCode) | reverse complement strand
CCCAAACTGAAGACAAACCCAACAACGTCTACGGTTCGGTTGACCATTGGGTCGAGCAGCTTGTGGCGCTGTACAACGACTACCGCCAGGATACGCTAATTTTCTGGCCTGTTTCGGGGAATCAGTTGGTACAGATTGAGGCGTTTGCGACAGAGGTTGTGCCGAGGGTGAGGGAGCAACTTGATAGTAAGTAAGCAAGTAAGCAAATTGCAAGTTGAAAGATACTTTTTACTATTCACTTTTGACTTTTCATTGCTAACGGCTCCCTGTTAACCGTTCACTGAATCTCGTCCAACCGCCGTTGGAGATAGGCGCGTTCGGCCGTGTTGGGGCAAAGGGCGATGGCGCGTTGGTAGGCGTCGGCTGCTGCTTCTAGTTGGTTTGTGCGGCGTAGGAGGTCGGCGCGGGCGGCGTGATAGGGGTAGAAGCTGTCTGCCTCGTCTGCCAATCGGAGCAGCAGATTCAATCCCTCATTGGCTCCCTGTTCCATTGCCACTGCCACTGCTCGATTCACTTTCACAACCACTGAGGGAATCATTTGGGCCAGGGTGTTGTAGAGGATTGCGATTTGTAGCCAGTCGGTCTCTTCGGCCGTTTTTGCTTCGGCGTGAAGGGCGCTGATTGCCGCCTGAACCTGATAAGGGCCGGGGTCAAACAAAGCCATTGCCTCATCCAGCACCGCCGTTCCCTCTCGAATTTTCGCCTGATCCCATTGAGAGCGATCTTGCTCGTCTAACAGAACCAATTCGCCCACTGCGTTCAGGCGCGTCTCGCGCCGGGAATCGTGCAGCAGCATCAAAGCGAGCAGCCCCTGCGCTTCGGCGCTCTTCGGCAGCAGCGACACCAGAATACGGCCGAGCCGGATAGCTTCCCTACACAACTCTTGCCGGGTTAAACTGTCGCCGCTGGTGGCAACATACCCTTCATTGAAGATCAGGTAGATGACTGCTAGCAGCGCGTCCAGTCGTCCCGGCAGCAGGTTGGCCGGTGGCACGCGGTAAGGGATTCCGGCATTGCGGATTTTGCGCCGCGCCCGCGCTAATCGCTGGGCCATTGTTGGCACGGGGACGAGGAAGGCGCGGGCGACTTCCGGGGTTGATAGGCCGCCGAGGGTGTGGAGGGTCAGAGCAACTTGTACTTCCAGCGCCAATGATGGATGGCAGCAGGTGAACATCAATTTTAGTCGGTCGTCGGGGATGGACTCGTTCATGTCTATGTCGGGTTCGTTCCAGGTGGCGTGGAGATTGGGATCGGCCGTGTGACGTTCCCGTGTCTCTGCGCGGCGGATGCGGTCAATGGCGCGGCGTTTGGCGACGGCCGTCAACCACGCGCCAGGGTTGCGCGGAACTCCGTCTAGCTGCCAGCGTTCCAGGGCATTGACCAGGGCGTCTTGCAGGGCGTCTTCGGCCAGATCGAAATCTCCGAACTGGCTGATTAGCGTGGCAAGAACACGGCCGTATTCTTCGCGGAAGAGGCTTTCGATTTGAACCGCTGCGATTATTCCCTCCTTAGATGGTTGTTATTCTGACCATAACGGCCGAATTTCAACCGAGCCATAGGCGGCGTGAGGAACCTTTTCGGCCCAGTGAATGGCTTCGTCGAGGTTTTCGCAGTCTACCAGGAAGAAGCCGCCTAGCTGCTCGTGGGTTTCGGCAAATGGCCCGTCGGTGATCAGCGTCTTACTATCCCGAACGCGGATGGTTGTGGCGTCGGCGACCGGCTTGAAGCCGTTGTGGTCAAGCAGTATACCGGCGGCTTTGGCTTCCTGAAGTAAGGCGTACCATGTTTGGGCAAGCGCCTGACCCTCTTCTTGGGTCTGTGGGCCTTCTGATTCGTTGGCGTAAAAAAGCATCATATATTTCATCAGATTCATTCTCCTGAGTAAGCCGCAAAAGTTTTGCAGGAAAACTAGCAACGAATTTCACGAATTACACAAATTATTACCTATATTTTGGCGAAGTCTTGTCAATTACACTGTTAATTTAGAAATACCAACTTCCCGGAAGTTGCTCGTAAGCAAATTATCAGTGGAAGAAACTTCCGGGAAGATTTAATCTGCCGATTTATTATTGAAAATTTCCTGTAAGCTAAGTAGATTAAAAGCTTTTTGGACTTTCTACCACATCAAGGGCGGAAGATTGGAGGGACATGTTTCGGAATGCTGGCGAGACCAGTCCGCCGAGGCCGACCAGGATACAGGCCAGGGCTGAGAAGGCGATTACGGTGGTGGCGGGGACGAAGGCCAGCAGGATGCCACCAATGGCTAAACCGAGGGGCGACCCGCCGGTGAGCAGGGTGGAACGTGCGCCAAAGACTCGGCCGAGTTGTTCCTTTGGAACGCTGCGTTGCAGCAGTGTTGTCTCCATTGGGGTGTACGGCCCCCACATCATGCCGCCGACTAATAGAAGGCCACAAGCCAGCCAGAGATGGGTGGTGAAGGCCATCGGCAGCAGGCTGGCGCCCCATAGGAATGCAATGAGTGGCAGGGCAACACCTAAGCGAAGCCGCTTGCTGAGGGTTGTACTGCTTATGGTTCCAATTAATGCGCCGACCGCTAAGGCAGACCAGAGGAGGCCGTAGCCGCGTGCGTCGGTGTGAAGGATTGCGTCGCTGTAGGCTGGCATGGCTGCTTCCAGCGGGCCGTATGAGAAAAAGAACACGAGGCTGAGCAGCGTGGTGTACCGGACGACTTTCATATCCCAAAGCTGCCGCAGACCGAGTTTTTCTGAGAGGGAGGTTTGAGTCGGCCGTTTTTCCCGTTCAATCTTGGGCATTGTAGCGGCTGCCAAAGCCATTATTGCAAAGGTCGCTGCATCAATGAACAGGACAGAAAGGCCACCAAAAGAGGCAATGAGAAGTCCAGCCACCGCCGGCCCGACGACCAGGGAAAGGTTCGTACTGAATGACCACAACATATTGGCGGCATCCAAATCCTCATCTTCGACCAGATCGGGCAGGAGGCTGCGCGATCCAACTTCGGTGGCGGGGATCAACATGCCTGCCAAGAATGTCAGCAGGAACAACAGCCAAAGCTCCAGCAGGCCGAACCAATAGAGGATTGGGATGAGTCCGATGATGAGCGTCCGCAGGCCATTGTCAATTGTGATGATGGATCGTGGCTGGAAGCGGTCTACCAGGGAGCCGATGACGAGGCTGGTTAGGATGGCGGGAAGCTGGAGGAAGAGGAGGATACCGGCTGTTGCTGTGCCTGAATCTGTGACCTG
>JBAPRX010000666.1:0-4860 GCA_049281335.1 Promineifilaceae bacterium (SeqCode) | reverse complement strand
GATGAGCTAGAGGGCAAGAGGCAAATGGGCAAGTGAGCAAAATAGTGTCTACGACCAATTTTGCTCACTTGCTCACTTGCTTTATTGCAAATTTGCTCCCCTGCTCACTCCGTCTCATAAAACTCCGCCGCCACAAAAGGCGCCAGCGCATAAGCCACCGCCACCGCAAAGGTTTCACTTCGGGGAACCAGTCCGGCCGTTAACGCCCCCACCGCCCCGCCTTTTTGCTTGACATTCTCCTCTCCCAACAGTTCATCCATCAACGGCCCCAATTCTCGGCCGTTTCGCACCTGTTCCGCAATCGCCTCCGGCAGAGGCAGGCGGGCCGTGCCACCAACTCCCTCTCGGCCGTTTCGATCCACAACCACCACCCAGCCCACCAACAGCAGGCCGGTCGGGTCAGGATGCACGCCACCCTCAAGCCCCACTCCAAAATCCGCATCCAACCGTTCTCTTGCCGCCCCGGCCCGGTTCCTGGCCCCCGTCAAACAGTCCGCATCCCGCATCGGCATATTGCTGACGCCAGACGGAACGGCCGCAGCCACCACCGCCACATCCGGCCAAATCTTCTCAAATGTCGCCTGAACGGCCGCAATCTTAACGGGATTTCTGGAACCAACCGCAACTCTCATAATTTAAATAATTCGTATAATTCGTGAAATTCGTGGCTAAAAAAATCCTGTCGCACCCCTCAACCTACCCAATCTCAATCCGGCTGATCTCATCAAAATCAATATCCGAATTGGAAGCAACCAGCGTTTCCAGCGCCATCTGGGCAAATTGAAAGAAAGCCCGCAAATCCGCGATCCGCTCCAGAACATACTCCGCCCGCTTCTTCTCATCCATCGGCAGATCATCTTCAACCGCCTTCAACTTATCCACACTCTCCCCCAACACCTGCAAGGCAACCTGGACTTCGCGCATTTCCCGACCACTCAACACCGTCCGAATTACCTTCCAGAAGTCAGATTCGGCCGCATAATACTTCTTCCGCTCTCCCCGAACCCAGACCTCTTCTGCCATCCCCCACCGTTCCAGCGACCGCATATTCATGCTGACCGACCCTTTGCTAATCTCCAGCGCCTCAGCCAGATCATCCAACGAAAGGGCATCTGGCGTAAGCAGAAGCGTCCCATATAGGCGACCCATCACTTCACTGAAACCAAAAAAACCGGCCAACCGGCCCAGTCCGGCCACTGTGCTGTCTTGCACGGCCTCGATATTTTCATTCATGGCAATCCCTTAACGGACCTCTTTTGCAATCCGAATCAGTAGATAACGTGGTGTAAACGGCACGAAGAATGCTCATTCGGGCTTACAATCTCCGCAGTTTACCTTACACCCAACATTCAAAACGTTCTGAAAGCAAAGAATATCAGAGCAATCGGTAAACGGCAAACAAGAACGATCTCCTATTACGGCCGTTTGCCACTAGATGTAAAATGAGGCCGGTTTAATTTAGTGCCTGGCACTTAAAAACAGGAACCCCTTCGAGAAAGTGCCTGGCACTTCTACCCATATGCATACATTGACGGCTTCGGGAGAGAAAAACGATGTCCAGAAAATTATTTTATCCCCTCTTTTTATTCTTCATCGTCCTGACCCTCCAAACCACCCACACCACACAGAGCGCCGGAGGCACAACCTACTACGTCAGCAGTTCAACTGGCAGCGACGCCAACAACGGCCTTGCGCAAGCCGCCCCCTTCGCCACCATCACCCATGTCAACGGCCTCAACTTACAGCCCGGCGATACCGTCCTCTTCAAATGCGGCGACACCTGGCGCACCCAATCCCTGGTTGTCACCCGTTCCGGCACATCAGGCAGCCCCATCACCTTTAGCTCATACCCGACAGCCTGCGCCAACAAACCAATCTTTTCCGGCGCCCAATCCATCAGCGGCTGGTCGGTCTACAACGGCAGCATCTACGTCGCCGATCTCACAACGGGCGGCAATACCGGGCTGTTTCAGGATGGCGTCAACCAGTTATTTGAAGGAGAGACACGGCTGCCATTCGGCCGTTGGCCCAATCTCAACACTGCCAACGGCGGCTACGCCACCATTGACAGCCAATCCGGCAGCAATATCACCGACAACCAGCTTCCTGCCGGGAACTGGAGCGGGGCCAGAGCGCACATCAAAGGGATGCGCTGGTACATCCTCAACCGCAGCGTCACCAACGACAGCGGCTCCACCCTGACCCTCAACGCCTTCCCCGACTGTTGGGGTGGTGACTGCGCCGGGTGGGGCTACTTCCTCAATAATCACCTCAACACCTTAGACCAGCCAGGAGAATGGTTTTACGACGAAGACACCCACCGCGTTTACCTTTATCATAACGGTACACCTGCCAATATCACCGGGTCGGTGGTCATTGACGGCGCAGATGAAGGCTTTTATGGCGGCATCATTTTGGGAGAACACCTACAAGATGAAATAAACTACGTCGTCATAGATAATCTGGAAGTAAGCCGCTGGTTCGACAACGGCATTACCACCCCGCGCAATCTGGAGTTAACCGACAACAGCCATCTCACCATCCGCAATATGACGGTACGGGACGTGGACAACGCCGGTATCTTTCTGGCGACCTGGGTCTGGAACGCCGGGCCGAACAGCGGTTGGCGGGGTGGACACGATTTATTAATAGAAAACAACCTCATAGAACGGGCCAATCACACGGCCGTAAACAGCTACACCACCAACTCCACCTTCCGCAACAACACCATCCGCGATATCGCCCTCATCGAAAACCTGGGGCGCGACGGCATGGGCTGTCCCCTGGATCAAAGCGGCGGCTACTGCACCCGCGACGGCATGGCCATGCGCTTCCCGGTCGATCAGCCCGCCTTCAGCGGCTTCGGCAACACCATCGAATACAACCGCCTGGAAAAAACCGGCAGCAGCGGCATCCAGATGTTCGGCGGCAGCAGTACCATCCAAAACAACATCATTCAGCAGTCCGGTTACGCCAAAGGCGACAACGGCGGCATTTCCGTCTATGGCAGCGGCAGCTTTGCCACCACCAACGCCCACGACATCACCATCCAGCATAACATCATCATCTCTGCCACCGGCAACACCGATGGCGCTATCGCCTCCTTCAAACCACTTTTCGGGATCGGTATTTACATTGACAATGCGGCCGATAACATCACCATCGCCGACAACACCGTCATTGGCTCAACCATTGACGGTATCCTGATGCAAAATTCGCGGGGGTCGGTAACGGGTAACACCGTTTACAACAATAACGCCGGAACCATGAGCCGGGGGCAGATCGGGCTGTATGGCAGCCCGACCCAGGTCACTTCTCTCAGCAACAACATCCTCTATGGCCTCAACTACATTGACCCCTTCACCTTTGCCAAGACCCTCCACACCGAAAGTGCGGGAGCGGCCAATATTGGCACGGCCGATTACAACTACTACTTCAACCCCTACCGCAGCGACAACATCTCCATCAACTTTAACCTGCAAACATTGGCCCAATGGCAGTCATCCAGCGGCCTCGACGCCCATTCCAAGACCAACTGGTTCAATTTGAACATCGGCGACCCGCCCCTGTCACGCATCTTTTACAACGACACCCAAAGCACAATGGTGATAGATTTGGGCAGCACCCTCTATCTCGATCTGGATCAAAATTTAGTAACAGGCAGCCTCATCCTGGCTCCCTTCACCTCACGAGTGCTGATAAACACCGGAGAAGCGGCGCTCGTGCCTTCAGTCTTGTACTTTGACGATGCTGGCAGCCCGCCCCAGCCTGTAACCTTAAAAAACATCACCGGCAGCCCCTTGCAAATTAACAACATTGCGACAACGGCCGACTTCGACCAAACCAACAACTGTCCATCAACCCTATCCACTGGAGCAACCTGCACCATCAATGTGAGCTTTACTCCCACCACCTCCGGCCCCCTTTCCGGCTCCCTGACCGTCACCCACAACGCTGGCGATCCCTACACGGCCGATCTCTACGGCGGCTTCCTCAAAGCCTATCTACCAACCATACTACGGCCGTGACAGAAAGCCTGAACTTGCCGATGACTAGGTTAATTGAAGTAATCTGACAGACTGAGATCTTTGTCAGTCGTTGCCATTAGAAACAATTCGAACGACTTCTTTAACGACTTCCTCTATTTTTTCCTGTGATAGTCTACCGGCGGTTCTAAGGACAATATTTGCATCTGCTGTAAATAAGCGATTTGGCCGAACATTACTATCATGAGGCAAACGTCCCTTGACAAAATCCTTCTCGGTAATAGATATGGCACTGGCATCTATCGTATTCTTACTAGTAATCATGCACAGAATTACATCATTATGCGTTTGTAGTGGGGCAATAATCAGGGCAGGTCTTTTCTTAGCAGCACTCAAATCAGAAAAAGGAAAAGGCAATACAACGACATCCCCCTTTACAAATCGGCCCATGCTTCGTCCTCTTCTGGTGTGTTCCATTCTCTAGCCAAGACGTACTCCGATGCGAGCATAGTTGCTAGACTCTCACCCTCAAGTTGTTGTTGGGCTTTCCGTTCTGCTCTACGTTTGGTCAGTTCCTCTTGGACTATGAGATAATCTTCATAAGATACTACTGTAACGACCGGCTTGTTATAACGAGTAACAACAACATCTATGTCTTGAGCCATCACCGTGTCCAGCATCTCGCGCCAGTTATTACGAGCCTGATTACTATCTACTGTTTTAACAGTCATAAATTCATCTCCATGATGTTCAAGTTGTACAACATTTTACCCCCCTTTTACCAAAAGTCAACGCCTACAATACTTCAACTATTACGTTTTACCCATCACGCCCCACCCCAAAATTATCCACCGGCCCATGCCCCGCTCCCAAC
>JBAPRX010000665.1:0-5274 GCA_049281335.1 Promineifilaceae bacterium (SeqCode) | reverse complement strand
GTCTTCGGCCGTTAAAACAGCATCGAGGTCAGCTTCATCTGGCGTAACGGCCGATAACAACAATTTTTGCGGAATTGGTTCGCCGGGCACAAAATAGATGACCGATGCCAGTAATTGTTTGGCAACTTCAGAGACCGGGTTGGCTACATCCAATTGATTAAAGCTCAATGTAAAGGTACGGGCGACATTCAATTCATGGTCGGTAGGGGAATAGGTCAATCCGCGCCCGATTAACGAGGGGTGTTTGAGAAGGTTGGTGGATTGTAGCTGGCTTAGATAGTTGGCGGGACTTATTTGTTGGTAGCGACTCAAGAAGCTGCCTGCCAGATGCAAGGCCAGCGGCAAATGGCCTAATTCATTGGCGATGCTGCGGGCATCTAAATCGGATATGTCGGGAACGAGGTGTTTTAATAGGGACAAACTTTCTGATTGGTCGAAGGTCGTTAACGGCCGTATTTTCACCCCCAACTCTCTCGACCACTGCCCCCGGCGGCTGGTCAACAAAATACGGCAGCCACCCGATTTCGGTGCCCACTCTGCTAGTAGCGCTTCCTCTTCACAATTATCGAAAATAAGGAGGCGGGGAATTGGCTCCTGCCATGCTTTTTGGACCCGACTAACCTGGTCTTGTAAGGTCAGTCGCTCTGACTCTTGATACAAGCCCATGCCCCGCTCACTGCCGATAAAGGCAACCTCCTGGGCCACATTATCGGCCTGGGCAAAACTTATCCAGAAGACACCACCAGGATAGTAACGGCCGTAGCGATAACAATACTCAACTGCCAACTGCGTTTTACCAATGCCACCCATCCCTGAAATCGTTACGATTCGGGTCAAGGCATTTTCAGAATAAGCGTCAACCTGAAGATGCTCTGCCAAAAAGGCCAGCGATTCGTTACGACCAGTAAAATCATGATTGCGGAGATAGGGTAAATAGGCCTGGGTAGGCAGGGCGCCTGGTTGGGCTAACGTATCAGTGTCAGGCCACACAATCTCAGCAGCCTTGACATCTTCCCACGACTGGTCGCCGAGCTGCTCAGTCTGCAAATCGGTTAGTTGCTTGGCTAATAGCTGGGTGGACTCCTCTGGAGCAACCGCTAATTCTTGCCACAGATATTCCCGACTGCGTTCATATTGCTGCAAAGCGGCCGTTACCTGTCCGCTGCGAGCCAAATTTTGCATCAGAGCGCGTAATGCCGTTTCGTTTAGGGGTTCAAGAGCCAGCCATCGTTGGGCAGCAGCGGCCCCCATCTCCCATGCTTCCTCGTCTTCGTAAGCGGCACAAAGTTTTTGATAAGCTGATTGAACTTCAAATCGCAGCCGCTCCCGTTCCATCAACAGCCAGTCATTAAAACGGGGCGCGTCTGTCAGATAAAAGCCACCAAAAAGCTCGTCATAATAAAGTTGTAATGCTTTATCAAGGACAGTGGATTCAGTTGACTGTAGCCCCTCCATGAGCATTTGGTAGTCAACGGCCGTATCGTCAGCCGGTTCAAATGCAATTGTACGGCGTGTCACACTCAGTTCTGGAGCGAATTTTTTAGTGCGCCCCAGCAAAACCCGCAGGCGCGTAAGTGATTGAGTTGTTGATTCAGAATCCCACAGCAAGTCGGCGATTTCTTCCCGGCTATGCACCTGATTGGTGATGATGAGATAAGCTAATAAACCACATATTTTAGGGCTTCTCATCACTTCTGCAATACGGCCGTCCTGCTCAATATTCAACTTTCCTAAAAGAGTATATTGGCTAGGCATATGGTTATTGTAATCCACAAAAAGGTGGATGCAACTGAGGCTTGCTTGAAATACGAATTGGCTGAAAGAGGACTTAACGGTGAGGCTCAAAAGGCTTTGCCAGTTGTATACAAAGGACTGTCATTGGATCAAGGCTTATCGCATTGATCTATTGGTCGAAAACAGCGTTGTCGTTGAGTTAGAGGCGGTTATGAATAACATCGTGGAGCAGGACCATCGTTTTATCAAACGAAGGGTGAAGCCAGGCTTGGGATTTGGTTCGTACCCGACAGCTTGGCGGACAATCCAAGGCTACGAGACGATGAATATGATTCGAAAAGGGCAAATTGAAGGGGCGAAAAAAGGAAATATAACAGCACAGAATCAGTTCATTGCCGGACTGTTTAGCTTAGCCGAGTAAGCTAAAACCTGCCGTTTCGTTTCACCCTGCCCATCTGAAATTTGTCAGGATTATTTGCAACAGAACCAGAAATATTGGCAAACCATTCTATTTATCGTCTTTTCGGCCGTTACCGTTATCCTGGTTATGATGGTCGGGCAAACGGCCGCTACGCTGTCGGCCGACTCGACCCCCCACGGCTACCTGCCGGTCGCACTCCGGGCAGAGAACACGCCCACATTCACACCCATTCCAACTAATACGGCTGGACCAACGAATACCCCTACCTAGCCGGTTGGTTGAATAGACAGAACTTTGGTCGTATAGTATGGACAGAAACATAAATTTGCATAAAGGGTCAGGTCCAGGCCAGGAGATAATCGTTATGGAAGCGACAATGCAAAGCATTAATTTGATTTCGACCGATCCGCGGGTGCGGAATGGCAGGCCATGCATTGCCGGAACGACCCTCGAAGTCTCCGTCATTGCCATCGCCAAAATTGTCCACAACCAAAGCCCGGAAGAAATTGCGGCCGATTACGAACTATCTCTACCCCAGGTTTACGCCGCCCTTGCCTACTACTACGAACACAAAAAAGAAATAGACGCCACCATTCAAGAGCGTCAAAAACTGGCCCAGGAAATGAAGGAGAAGCGGGTTGGAAGCCGGCGTCAGCCTTTACTTGGATGAAAATCTAAGCCCCAAAATAGCAGAGCAGTTACGACAGCGCGGCATCGACGCCGTTTGTGTCCGAGATTTAGACTTATTGGGGGATGAAGATGTCAACCATCTGGAGCGCGCCACCAAGCTGGGGCGGGCGCTGGTCACCTCCGATATAGACTTCTTGCGACTGGCAGCAACTGGCGTTTCCCATGCAGGCATCATATTTGCCAACCAACAAGATTACACATTAGGTAACTGGGTGAAAAATCTAGAACTACTTTGTTTTGTTTACAGTTCTGAAGATATGGAAAACCACGTGGAGTATTTCTGATTTGGCACCAAGCAATCGAGAAAAAGTTTGCAGGGTATTGGAAACGACGACGGTCGGTAAGTCGGAACACAGCTGGCCTGTTCCGTCGGCTGAGGCGCATTAGCAGGCGCCGGCGTGCTTATTGGAGTTGGGGCCGGCACATTCGTCGGCGCCGGAACAGATGTAGGCTGTGGTTTAGCTGGCGTCGGAATAGTGTTAATGGGCTGCGCCCACAACCCCCGGCCGGCCTCCTGCGCTTCCCGTTCCAGTTCCAGGAACAACCCCTGATGCCTCACATCGGGCGGGAAGGTAGCGATGACTGCATAACCCTGCCTGACCAGTTCGGCATTGACGAACGTGCCATCTTCCAAATACACATACCGCAATAAACGGCCGTACCGGTCGGTTTCGGAGACATCTTTCACCAGAATAACCTGCTGACCCTCCACCAACGCCCGATTGGCCTCGGTGGCTTGGCCGAAGAAATAATCACCCCGCTCCGGGATGTCCATGCCGATGTAACGGACACGATATGTCGTCCCGCCGATGGCGACATCAATCGTATCGCCGTTAACAATCTGGGTAACAGTCGCCAGGTCTCCATCCGACACGGCCGCTGGATTGGTTTCTATGCCTGCCGGAGATGATGGTGTTGGTGTACCTGTCGGCCGTATTGTGTTCGTTGGCTGGAGTATATTGGTGGATCCGACGGAGTTGGACGGCCGTGACGTGTTAGTAGAGTTTGGGGATTCTGATAATACCTCAACGGTTTCGGCCGTGTCAGTAGATTCGACCGTGACGATTAGCTCCTCAACGACAACCGGCCTTCCCGCAGCAGTGTTCTGGGCAGGCAGCTGTAGGCTCTGTTTCGTTAATAATTGAATTACGACCAGGGATGTTGGTTGTCCTGTGAATCATCTTGAGGCTGTGGTAAGTATTATGTTCGGACGTCGATAGCTGGAGGAGTCCAGGAAACTGCCGCGAATACCAATCGGATCAATAATTACATTGTTTAACGAACTAAAACACTAACAGTGTATAGAAGCGGCATTTTATTGTTGCCACACTCAATCTGCTTTAGGAATCTATCATCAATGGTATAAAAATTGAATCGAGGTTACTTATAGAATAATATGCCGCTGTTTTGCCGCCTATCTTCTGCTGGTAGTTGAAGGTAATACAATTACTTGTTACATTCCCCGGAACAGTGCCAATAACGAACCCAGTGTTGTCGTACACCCAAATCTCTAGAGGTGTGTCCATATTCCATTGTGGTAGGAGATCGATGGTCAATACAGTATCCGCCCCTCGAGGCTGCCTGATCATAATTCTTTCTGACTCACGTTCTTCTACAAGATAATGAGCGCCGCCAGTCAAGGAAACACCATTGTACTTAGTAAATATGCCGGCAATTAAACTATCATCGTCGCTGGCTACCATGGTACCCAGGGGAGGCAACGTGTACTGCCCCAGCGAATAGGAACTTGTCGTGTTCCAGTTAGTAGTTGCCATAACCCTTTCAAATTTTGTCTGGGTCACATGGCTTGTCAGGTTACTGTAATCGAGAATCCGTTCACCAGCATACTCTGATAGTACCCGACTTTGAAAAACGCCAACCGGCGCCAGCCAATCACCGTTCGAACCAGATGCCGTCCAATCAAAGCTAAGCATATATCCAAAACCGAGATTCATTGCCAGAACCCGCCTCTCGGCGGTGGCTGAACGATTCTCTGTATTATGATATAATAAAACCTTGTCGCGCAAGGCGATGGGTGCCATTGGATAGAGATACCAGTTTCCATCCCCCCACCAGATTGTAGTTTTTCCTTCAGCTTCAGCTAAAAGTACAGAGCCATGAAAACCGGTCTCTGTCTCAGCCAGACGATCATACCCCATCTCGGAGGTCAAGATCAGATTCTGAAATTGCCGAGTATGTTCTAACCAGCCCTGAGCATAAGCGGCTGGATCAGGAGAATCAGGGTTGTAATCAGGATGAGAAGCTCGCCCCCCTATCTGGTCTTCATAAACCAGATCACTGGGAATCGATTGAGTTATATCCTGCATCAATTGGCCCAAACGATTTTGAACAAAAGAAGGGTAAGGAGAAACTACAAAACCATGGTGGGGGCCGTAGTCCTCATAAAGTGGAATCCCACTCTTATCTAA
>JBAPRX010000664.1:0-6164 GCA_049281335.1 Promineifilaceae bacterium (SeqCode) | reverse complement strand
ATGGTATGGTTTATGACGGCAGCGGGAAGGAAGGCTTTAAGGGGGATGTGGCAATTGAAGGGGATAGGATAGCGGCTGTCGGCCGTGTTCCAGAACGCGCCCCGGTTGAAATTGATGCGGCGGGGCTGGCGGTTTCCCCTGGTTTTATCAATATGATGTGTTGGGCGAATGAGTCGTTGATTGAAGACGGCCGATCCCAGAGTGATATTCGCCAGGGTGTGACGCTTGAGATTTTGGGTGAGGGGTGGTCTATGGGGCCGTTGAACGACGAGATGAAGGCCCAGATGAAGGCGCGGCAGAGTGATATTCAATATGAGATTGAGTGGACGACGTTGGGGGAGTATCTGGCTTATCTGGTGCAGCGTGGGGTTTCTTGTAATGTGGCGTCGTTTGTGGGAGCTGGCGGTGTGCGGGGGCATGTGATTGGTTATGAGGATAGACGGCCGACAGCGGCCGAACTGGTTCGGATGCAGGATTTGGTTCGGCAGGCGATGGCGGAGGGGGCAGTTGGTGTTTCTTCTGCCCTGATTTACTCACCGGACTCTTTCGCCGATACGGAGGAGTTGGTGGCGCTGGCTTCAGCTGCGGCGGCGTATGATGGCATTTATATTACCCATTTGCGGAGCGAGGGGGCCAAGTATTTTGAGGCGCTGGACGAATTCATGGAAATTGTCGGCCGTTCAGGGGCGCGGGGGGAAATTTACCATTTGAAAGCATCCGGGCATCGAAACTGGCCTAAGCTGGATGAGGTCATTCGGCGGGTGGAGGCTGCGCAGCAGGAGGGGATGGCGATTACGGCCGATATGTACACCTACCATGCTTCGGCAACGGGGCTGGACTCGATTATGCCTGCCTGGGTTCAGGAGGGGGGGCATGAGGCCTGGGTGGCGCGGTTAAAGGATCCGGTCGTTCGGGAACGGCTGCTGGCAGAACTGTCGTATGAAGGCGACGATATGGAAAATGGCTATCTGGAGGTGAGTTCGCCCGATGGTATCCTTCTGACCTCGCTGCGGAACCCTGATTTGCGCTATTTGACGGGTAAGACACTGGCGGAAGTGGCGGCGATGCGGGAAAAATCGCCGTTGGAGGTGGCTTTTGATCTGGTTGTTGAGGATGACAGCCGGGTTGGGGCGGTTTTCTTTACGATGTCTGAAGAGAATGTTCGCAAGAAGTTAGCTTTGCCCTGGGTTAGTTATTGCTCTGATTCGGCTTCGTTGGCCCCGGAAGGGGTGTTTTTGAACAGCAATCCGCATCCAAGAGCGTATGGTAGTTTTGCGCGATTGTTGGGTAAGTATGTGCGGGAGGAGGGAATTATTCCGCTGGAGGAGGCGGTTCGGCGTTTGGCTGCTTTACCGGCGGATGTGTTGAAGCTGCGGCAACGCGGCCGTTTGAAAGCTGGCTATTTTGCAGATTTGGCGATTTTTGACCCGAAGACGATCCGAGATAATGCGACCTTTGCGAAGCCGCACCAGTATGCGACGGGTATGGTGCATGTGTTGGTGAATGGGGTTCCGGTGTTGACGAAAGGGGAGCATACGGGGAAGATGGCGGGAAGGGTTGTGAAGGGGCCGGGGGCGGTTAGCGGTGATTAGTGATTAGTGAAAAGTTATAAGTGAAAGGTCGTAAGTCATAAGTTATGAGTGAACGGTTTGTAGTTGGGGCCGTTTCCTTTTTGACTTTTGACTTTTAACTTTTGACTGCTTGCTATTTTGTTATATGAAACGGCCGAGGAGTGCCCCTTTGGCACCTTCAAGGGAGGGGAGGGCGTCGGTCAAGGTGATGGAGAAGCCGATGTCTTCGGCGACCGGTTCCAGGATCATATAGAGGCGAGGAGAGGAGATTCGGATTTCGTTGGGATAAAGGTTTACCTTGATCATTACCTTGCATATGGCTTCGGGGATTTTGCCCCACATGGATTCGAGGGTTGGGAAGGGGGAAAGGAGTTCGCTGCCGATGATCATGCCGGTTTTTGGTTCGACGATCATAAGCATGTAAGCGTAGTACGGCCGTTCGCCGGAATTTTCCTGAATCTGGCCGGGGAACATGAAAACATCGGCATCAATTGATCTGACGGCCTGTTCGAGACTGAGAAACGCCTCAATAATAGGGCCATCAATGGTAATTTCCACCGGTTCCAGCTCTGGTCGGGGTATTTCAAGGAACTCGTCGCGCCATTGCAGGCCGTTCTCAGTGCTTTGAGATGTTCGCACCAGGTAGGATGTCTCGGTTGGGGGTTTTAGGAGGGTTTCGTCCTTTTGGTAGCGTGGCAGTACGTCCAGCGTTTGTTCAAGAATGTGGATTAGAAACTGGGCTTCACCTGGGTCGAGATACCAGGGATAAAAGCCAGGTTTATAGCTACGAAACTTGGGCCAACTGTTACGGCCGCGAAATTTGAAACCGGTGTCTTTGATGTAACTCCGGTCTTTGTCCGTTAGCATGATGCGGTCTTCGAAGGAGAGTTGTAGTTGAGGGACTTCCAGAATTTCCTCTGGATTTGCGTCGGTAGATGGATCCGCCATATACCAATAGCCGTACAGCCCTTCTGCTCCGAGATAGGTGGCGATGGCAAAATGCTCTCCACTCATGCCCATGATGCTAATAAAACCCAGTTCTCCTGTTACCGGGTCTTGGACTCCAAAGAATTCGGATTCGGAAACCCACTCCCAGGGCGCCACTGCCTTAATCTCTTCGGCTAATTCGTATAGCCGTTGCCATGTATTGAGATCGACAGCCTTGCGCGTCTCCTTTTTCGCCATCCAAGCCTCCTTCTGTTATAGTTTCGCTGCCGTAACGTTGTTGGAAGCGATTCTTCCCCACTGGAAACATAGAGTATAAGCCATTTTGGTAATTTGAACAGTAATAATATGAAGGTTTTTGTTGTCTTAAACCCTGTTGCCGGACGAACGCAGCCTGGTGAAATCAGGAAGGTGCTGCGACGCCATTTCGGTTCGCCTGATTGGCAGCTTGACATTTACGAAACCTCTGCTGATGAGACAATTGGGGAAGTTGTACGCAAGGCGATTGCGGATGGCGCGGAACGGGTTTTTGCTGCCGGAGGAGATGGAACGATTTCGGCCGTTGTGGATGGATTGGTTGGGACGGGCGTGCCGTTGGGAATTATTCCATCTGGAACGGGGAATGTTTTGGCCCAGGAGCTGAATATCCCGCTGGATATTGATAAGGCATGTCGGTTGTTGGCCGAAACGGCGACGACGAGAGACCTGGATGCCCTGAAAGTGAAAAACCGGTTTTATATTCTTAGTATCGGAACGGGGGCAGATGCAATGACGATTGAACAAACGGGCCGGAAGCACAAGCGGCGGTTCGGCCGTCTAGCTTATATTGCCGCTATGTTTAAAGTGTTGGTCGGTATCCAGCCGCACCGGTTTGCATTGACGATTGACGGGCAAAAAAAGCATGTACGGGCGGCGGATGTTCTGGTTACGAATATCAGCACCCTTTCTAAACCAATCCGATGGGGGCGTCATATTCGGCCGGATGATGGCATGATTGACATTTGTGTGATCCGGGCGCGAAATTTGGTTGACGTGGTATTGGTAGCCTGGGATATGATTTGGCCGGGGCCGCCGCGTGAAGATCGGAATCTTCGTTTTCTGGTTGCGAAAGAACATGTTCATATAACGACTGAAAAACCAGTATCTGTTCAGGGGGATGGAGAAGTGTTGGGGAAAACGCCGGTCAAGGCGGTTGTGGTTGTTGGCGCAGTCAAGGTACTTGTGGCTGAAGGAAATCAACAACAGCGGTTAATGAATCTTCCAACGATTCCAGAGCTGGCGCGAGGATTGGACAAGGTTAAAAAGGGGATCGTTTCTCAAAGCCCTTTTGGGGACAGCAGTTGACAGGATTCAAACGATAAGGTCTGTCTGTCTTCAAATCAAAGCGTAATCTTGTCCCCTAAAAGGCTGTTTACCTTGCTTACCAATTCGGTGGGGCTAATTGGTTTTTGAATGAAGGCGTCGGCCCCGGCTGCAAGGGCCAGGTCTCGATCATCCGTATTGCCAGAGGCGCTGAGGATGAGAACGGGAACAGCAGCCGTTTCTGACGTGGAACGAAGGTGAGTGCAGACCTCAACTCCGCTGATGTCGGGCATCATAATGTCGAGCAGGATGAGAGCAGGGTCCAGTTCGGCCGCTTTCTTCAGCCCGTCGGAGCCGGTGTTGGCAACGACAACTTCAAAATTTGCCCGGCGAAAAACCAAATCCAGTAATGCGGTTAATCCAGGATCATCATCTACTAAAAGGATACGTCTTTGACTCATAGGATTATTGTATGCGGTAGTTTGTCCTTCAACAGTAAAAGAAGCGTAAAAGTGGCGTAAAGAGGGGTTTAATTTTATGTCCAGTTTTCGAGCGTATTTTTGACTGTGTTCATAAACGCATCGGCCGATGCACCATCCAGGATGCGATGATCAAAGGTTAGGGTGATATAGGCCATTGGCCGAATGGCGATGGCGTCGTTGATCACTTTGACCCGTTTTTCGATTTTACCGACACCCAGGATACCACATTGGGGCTGGTTAATGATAGGGGTGGCGAAGAGACTGCCAGATGTACCGTGATTGGTTAAGGTGAAGGTTCCGCCCTGAACGTCGTCGGGACGGAGGCTTTTGGTACGCGCTCGTTCTGTCAGATCGTTGATGGTTCGGGCGAGGCCGAGCAGGCTGAAGCCGTCAGCGTTTTTGATGACTGGGACGATTAAACCATCTCCTGTGGCTGCTGCCATGCCAATATTGACCGCTTTGTGCAAGATGATGCCGTCTTCGCTCCAACTGCTGTTGACCATTGGGTGGGCTTTGAGTGACTGAACAATAGTCGAAATGAGATAGGCGGTGAAGGTGAGGTTGGCGCCATCGCGGGCGAAGATGGCTTTGTTGGCGGCGCGATGGGCAGCGACGGCGGTGAAGTCTACTTCAAAGACGGTGGTGACATGGGGGCTGGTATGTTTGCTGCGAACCATGTGTTCGGCAATGGCGCGGCGAATGCCGGTTAGGGGCATGAGTTCGCCAGGGACGGCCGTTTCAACGAGGGCTGGCGTGATTGACGGCGATGGCGATGGGGTTGGCTTTGGTGGTGGTGGAGCGGCTTTTATGACCGGTTCGGCGGTTGGGCTAACGGCTTCGTCTCGTTGTTCGACATAGGCGAGGATGTCTTTCTTGGTGATTCGGCCGTCTCGCCCGGTTGCGGGAACCATGTCGAGGTTGACGTTGTGTTCGTCGGCAATACGGCCGACGACGGGGCTAATTCGGCCGCTGTAACGGCGCGGCGCCTGGGCCGGGCCACCGTTGGCGGCTGGCTTTTTGAAAGGAGGGACGCCTGTTGTCTTTGTTGGTGCGGTCGAGGCTTCTTTCGTGGCGGCTGGCTGGGTTACTGTTTCTGGTTGGCTGTCTGTCTTTTCGCCGGGTTTGCCGATGTAAGCGAGGACGGTCCCAACCTGGACGGTTTCGCCTTCTTTGACCAGGATTTTTAGGAGCGTTCCGGCTATTTCGGCCGTTGCTTCAGTGGTGACTTTGTCTGTTTCGATTTCGAGGAGGGGTTCGTACAGTTCGACGGTGTCCCCTTCTTTCTTTAGCCAGGCGGCGATTGTGCCTTCAAAAACACTTTCCCCTAATTGGGGCATTAGGACTTCGGTTGCCATAGGTGATCCTTGTACTGGGTAATTAAGTAATCAGGTTTTTGCCAGATTTCAGTCATTTGTAAAAAATTGGATATGATGTTGGGCTGGTTTCGTTCATTATCTCATAAGCGGTGTTGAAAATCTGCTCGGCGTTTGGTTTTGACCAGTAATCGCCATCTGAGCCGTAGGCGGGGCGATGTTGTTGGCCGGGAAGAGTTCGTGGTTCAGAGTCGAGCAGCCAGAAGCCGTTTTGCTTTTCCATCACTTCTTGAAGCATGTAGGCGGTGGTCCCGCCGGGAACGTCTTCGTCTATGAAGATGATGTGGCCGGTTTTTTCAAGTGATTTACCGATGATGCCGCGAACGTCGAAGGGAAGCAGGGTTTGTACGTCAATGACTTCGGCCTCGATGCCGACTTTGTGCAGCATTTCGGCTGCTACCATGACAATCCGGCAGCATGCGCCATAGGTGACGAGGGTGATGTCGTCTCCGGCTCTTATGACCTCCGGTACACCGACCGGGATGGTTATC
>JBAPRX010000663.1:0-3936 GCA_049281335.1 Promineifilaceae bacterium (SeqCode) | reverse complement strand
TATTGTGGCAGCTTATATTTTGGCTGCCTGCCAAGCAGCTGAGGAGGTTGTCGAAGTTACAGTTGAGGCTCCAGCAACTCAACCTCCAATGAACCCCGTTTATGAAGAACCGACGGAAAAGGCAATGGCAGAGGAGGCGGTGGAGGTAACTCGGATTGTGACCGAGGGGATTGTGGTAACGGCTGAACCGGCCCCGGATGGACAGATTGCCAGCCAACCTTTGCCGACAGCGGTGCCAAATTTTAGTACGCCGATCCCGCAGCCGACGATGCTGCCGGATAATTTCTTTGAGGTCTATGGGGTCAATCCCTTTGTTTCTACGGCCGTTGATCATCTCTCAACCTTTTCGCTTGATGTAGATACCGGTTCCTACACCATCGCCCGCCGCTATGTGCAGGATGGGCTAATTCCGCCGCCGGACGCCGTTCGGGTGGAAGAGTTTGTCAACTACTTTGACCAGGAATATACGATGCCTGCGGACACTGCTTTTGCCGTTTTTGCTGATGGCGCACCGTCTCCCTTTCACCATGACGGCACTTATATCATCCGAATTGGAGTCCAGGGGTATGATGTACCGGTTTCGGAACGGCCGTCTGCCAGCCTGACCTTTGTGATTGACGTTTCCGGCTCAATGGCCCAGGAGAACCGGTTGGAGTTGGTGAAGCAGTCGTTGGAACTGCTGGTGGACCGGATGCGGCCCGACGATCAGGTCTCGATTGTGGTTTATGGCTCGAATGCCCGTGTTGTTCTGGAACCAACCAACGGGGTTAACAAGGGGCGCATTTTGGATGCCATTGCCGGGTTGCAGCCGGAAGGGTCAACGAATTTGGAGGCGGGGATGAATCTTGGCTACCAGATGGCAAACAGCGCCTATCGGCCGAACGGCATTAACCGGGTTATTATCGCCTCTGACGGGGTTGCTAATGTGGGCATTACCAATCCAGATGCCCTTGCCGACCAGATTCGCGGCTATGCCGATGCGGGAATTACGCTAACCACCGTTGGCTTTGGCATGGGCAATTACAATGATGTGACGATGGAGCAGTTGGCCGACCAGGGGAACGGCAGCTATGCCTATGTGGATACGCTGGCGGAAGCGCAAAAGCTGTTTGTGGAAGATTTGACCGCCACTTTGCAGACGATTGCCATTGACGCCAAGGTGCAGGTTGATTTTAATCCCGATGTTGTCAGCCAGTACCGTCTGATTGGGTATGAGAACCGGGCGGTGGCCGACCAGGATTTCCGCAATGATGCGGTTGATGCCGGGGAGATTGGGGCCGGACATACGGCGACGGCTTTGTATGCGGTTCAGTTTTATCCGGGGGCAAACGGCCGAATTGGAACCGTTTATCTGCGCTGGGAAGACCCTGAAAGCCATCAGGTGCAGGAGATTAACGGCAATATGAATGTCTCCGACCTCGCTGCTTCCTTTGAGGAAACACGGCCGCGCTACCAGTTAGCCGTTGTCGTGGCCCAATATGCGGAACTGCTCCGTAACAGTTTTTGGTCAGGGGATACCACTTACAGTCAGTTGAGTATCTATGCCCAACGGCTGGCGAACCAGATGGCTTATGATGAGGATGTGGCTGAATTTGCGGCGCTGGTGCAGCGGGTCAGTCAGATGCTGCCGTAGGAAGAGGCGGTAAAAGACACCGCTGGTAATTGGCGGTAAAGACACCGCTAGTAATTGGGTAATTGGAGCTGGTTCCAGCCAATTACCCAATTACCTGTTTTGCTGGGCGGTGCTTGATGAGAGCTTCGAAATTTCCTGTGATTTTCTTGTTCTCTCTGTAATTTCCGGCTATGCTTTTTCATGTCGGTGGAAATTATTGGAGGCAAACCGTTGACTGACAGGGTAATGAGTGAAAAAGAGGATCACAGCGAAGGTTTTTACTTGCCCAGTTGGATCAATCACCTGGAAGCGTGGGTGGGCAGGTTGCAAGGGCCAACTATTATCGTTTTCTATATTGCTGTTTGGCTTACTTTCACCACCATTCTGACGCTCTTTAGATGGCTGGATGGCGTTTATCCTCCCGGTACATTTAGCATCAATGATGTTGTCATGTCGGCAACAGGGATATTTTTCCTGGCGCTCATTCATTACCTTGACCATTGGGCCATTCACAAATTCATCCAATACCGGGAGGATTTGAAGGTTACGGACCTTGAATTTGAACGGATTGGTTATGAACTTACGAAGCTGCCAGCGAAGAAAACGACTGTTGCCAGTCTCATTGCCTTTTCATTTGGCCTATTAACTTTCTTGTTTTTCCCCCAATCGTATGATTTCCTCAATCTGAATTTTTCTTCTCTGTCCGGTATCTGGCAGTTGCTCAATTTTCTTGGCAGTTGGTATGTCTTTGGGGCGTTGTCTTATCATGCCTATCGTCAATTGAGCCTGGGCAGTCAGATCGTGACGGAAAATGTGACTATTAACCTGCTTGATCTGGACCCTATTTATGCTTTTGCCGGGCTGACGCTGCGCACGGCGCTGGGCTGGTTGATCATGGCTTATGCCTGGGCACTTGTTACTCCGGATTTGATGGGGAATTACGTGATTGCCGCCACGATTTTGTTTATGCAGGTTGTGGCTGTGCTGACGTTCTTGCTGCCTTTGCTGCGGGCGCATCGAAGGATTGTGGAGAGCAAGAATGGGTTATTGCTGGATGTACGGGAGCGTTTGGGGGCTAGTTTTCAGGCAGGGAGTAGGCAAGGGGGGAAAACGGCCGATGATGATCTCGATTTGGTGCAAAATGACCTGTCCACTTTGACGCTGATGATGCTTGAAGAACGGCTGGAGAAAACGCCTACCTGGCCCTGGCGGGCGAATATGGTTAATGTGCTGGTTTCGGCCATTGTGCTGCCGAATGCTATCTGGGTGGCGCAACTGCTTTTGGAGCATTCGATTTTTGGTAATTGAGGGGGAGATGAGCCACGAATTGGCACGGATTTTCACGAATTATTACTTTTGCAAAGAAAAGGGAGTGGTGGCTCCCCCCTATTCTTGGGTGAATTTCTAACTATCCGCTTCGCTGTCTTTTCGGCGTCGTATCGCTATGACCAGGACTATCACAACCGTTCCTGATAGCAGGGCCAGCATAATGCCGCCAAGCCACCAGATTCGGCCGTTTTGCACCAACCATTCTCTAGCTGTGCTGCTGCCAATTAGAGCATTTGTTGGGGGATTTCCTCCGCCATTGGCTTCTGTTACCATGACTTTAGCGGTAGTGAATATGCGCTCATGACCATTGTCAGCGACCAGGGTGACAATAAAAATGCCAGCCTCATTGCAAGTCAGGCTGGGGTTCAGGGCGGTCGCGTCATCAAAATTGCACGCTGGACCATTATTGATTGTCCAATCATAACTAACGCTTTCCGCAATTGGGTCGGTGGCTGCATCGAGTGTGATGGCAGATCCCACTGAACTCGAATACGTTCCGCCGGCCGAGAGCTTTGGCGTATCATCTCGAAGGACGGCCATCGTATTGGTATCGCCGGTGCCGCCGGTACTTATGGCAGAGACCTCGCGGTCAAACCCCTCGAATGGTTGGTATGGTTCATAATAATTTAAGCACCAAGCATCTCCGCCGGATGTTAGCGCACAAGTTTTTCCGCTTCCACCATTGATAGCGACTATATCGTCTGGCAGCCCTGTTATTGAGATAGGTGCGATAGTGTTAAAACCCCAGCACCAGACTTCCCCATTTGACGTAAGTGCACAGGTGTGATTACCACCAGCGTCGATATCGACCACATCCCCTGGAAGCGCTGTCACAAGTACGGGTATATTTGAATTAGGCATAGTACCATTTCCAATTTGGTGGTAATCATTCCTTCCCCAGCACCAAACTTCTCCGCTGATTGTCACAGCACAGGTATGGTTGTCGCCAGCACTGATGGCGGTTACTCTGCTTTGTAGCCCTACCACAGGTACTC
>JBAPRX010000662.1:0-17914 GCA_049281335.1 Promineifilaceae bacterium (SeqCode) | reverse complement strand
CAGTCTGTTTACTATCCGGCACGCGCTGCCTGAAACACTCAAACAACCCCAACCACTGCTCAAACGTCAATTCTGACGGCGTTGCATCTAGTGGAAAACACAGTGATTTTGATAGATGTTTCCACTGCTTATAGGTAAAGACCGGTTTGAACGTTAATTTAAGGCTTTTCTTCCAGCCATTGAAGCCATAACGGACAAATTTGCGATAGAGGTAAAAATCTTCCTTCGGGACGAGGGGGAACGGCCGTTTCTTGATATGCAGCAGCACAACATCTACATTGGGAACGGGGGTAAAATCGGTCCGGCACAGGTAACGGCCGATCCACAGTTGAAATTGGGGTTTTGCCAAAACTGAGAATTGCGTTTCCTTGGGGCTGCCAGAGAACTTTTCGGCCGCTTCCTTTTGCATCACCAGATAGGCTTGATCGGGAACAGGCGCATCAAAGAGAATCTTCCGCATAATATCGGCCGTTTGGTTAAACGGAATATTACCGAAAATCTTGTATCCCTGTTCAGGGATTCGATACCGCAAGAAATCCCCTTCTACAATCTCAACATTACAGACATCACGGAACCGCTGGCGTAAATAGGTGACGAGTGCCGGGTCTTTCTCAATGGCAATCACTTTCTCGGCCGTTTGGGCCAGTTCGGCCGTAATAATGCCTCGCCCTGCCCCAATTTCATAAACCACATCAGACCGTCCAATTGAGCTTGCCCTTATCAAAGATTGCACAACTTTTGGCTCTCGAAAGAAATTCTGAGCGAATGCAATCTGGTTATGCTGTTTTTTGTGTGCCATGTCTCACCTCTTTTGGGTTGAGGTAAAACGAAAGCGCGAAGCCGTGAATAGATCCCCTATTCACAACTCCGCGCCTTTGGCAAACAAAAAGCCATGAACCCGCGATACCACCGCCGGTTCATGGCCTCTATTCCAGGTCTAGATTATTGGGTTAAGCTATTATCTGATTCTTAGAACATGCCACGAACGAATTGGGTAGCGCGTGGGGATTTTTCCACACGTCGTTCGCGGTCCCGAATCACCATCATACAGTTCACTTTATCGTTATTCCTAAATAAATCGAATCGGCCGAAGCGTCTTTAATTTTCGCTCGGCCCTTGTTCCTTGGACGAACTCATGCTAATGCGTTTGCGGAGGCTGCCGTTGCCGTTCGTCGGGCTTTTGCTGTGGCCGTTGCCCTTCGTTGTTACGACATTACGCTCCGCTTCGGACTCATCCAGATAGTAAGCGTTTTGGTAGTAGTAATAGTAGTAATAGCCATCGCCACGCGGGGAGAGGCGGTTCAGTACCGTGCCAATGATACGAGCGCCTACTTCCGTCAACATCTCGTTGACCTGTTGTAAATGCGCTTTCTTGGTCCTGCCGGTGTCCAAAACAAGTAAGACGCCATCAGCCTGGGTACTCATTAAAACAGCATCCGTCACAGCCAATGCCGGCGGGCTGTCAAGCAAAATTGTGTCAAACTGTGCGCTTAGTTTCCGCAGCAAAGCCCGCATCTTGGCCGATCCCAAAAGTTCAGACGGGTTCGGGGGAATGGGGCCGCTTGCCAAGATATGCAGCCCGCTAACGCCTGAACTCGGTTTTTGAATAAATCGCTTGAACAAAGCCAACGTGGCAGCCTCGCTGTCATTCACGTTGTATTCCAACATCAGATTGGTCAAGCCGTGATTCCTGGCTACCCCAAATACCTGATGCTGTCTCGGCCGTCTTAAATCCGCATCAATAATCAGCACATTCTTCCCGGCCTGGGCCATCACCACCCCAAGATTCCCAACCGTGAGGCTCTTACCCTCCGAAGGATTTGGGCTTGTCACCATGACAATTGAGTTCTCCGGGGCATCAATGGCCGAAAATTGAATACCCGTCCTGAGAACGCGGTAGGCTTCAGAAATCGGTGAGCGGGGGTGAGAAATCGTAATCAGGCGATCATCCTCGGAGTCGGCTTTAATTTTGGCAATCCCTGCCAATGCCGGCAGCCCCGACACCCGGCTGACATCATCCGGGGTGCGAATACTATCATCCATATATTCAATCAAATATGTAACCGACGTAGAAACAACCAGGCCGATGAATCCGGCCAAAAGCGTAAGAAGGTTGATGTTTGGGCCAATCGGATCGGATGGGACAAAAGCCGGTTCAACGAGCGTCAGAGAGTTAACCGCGCCGCGTTTAGAATTGGCAATCAGTTGACCATAGGTTGTCTGCAAGTCTGCCAGTCTGGTCTGGAGGTCGGAAATCTCGTCCTCTGTTTCTGCAATCTGTCGGGCGCTAAATAAATCGCCAAGCTCCTCCTGTTTCTCCGTTACCTCCACTTCCACCAGGGTAATCTGAGATTCTAACCGGTCTAACTGGGCGTTGATGAATGTTTGCCTTGCTTTTTCATCCTGTTCCACACTGGTGGGACTTTGCAAGATAAGCTGGTCCGCAATTTCGTTGGCAACTGCGGCCGCTCTCTCCGCATTCGTATCCACCACAACAATTTCCATTAGCTGCGTATCCGGCACGGAGCGAGTCGAATATTCTGGCAATGTATCAAGTCCGAGCGCCTCCATCGTTGCCGTCCGAACCGGCGTGCGGCGAGAAATATCAGCATAGGTCAAGGCCAACTGCTGGCTTACCCACAGAACACTGGTTACGGGGTTTGGGTCATCAATGATTGACTGACCAATCTGAACCGTAGCCTTTGTCTGAAATTGTTGAGGCTGCTGCTTGGCAATAAACAAACCAACCAGGCTTGCAACGATGGTTGTAGCGATAATAAGCCACCACCACTTACGAATTGGAATGAGAAATTCTCTGATTTCCATAATGAAGTACCGTTAGATTAAAGAGGAGATAAACCCCTAAACCACTAAAAAATGTTACAAAAACGGATCGAAAACAGTATACTCGACTGCTAGACATAAAAGCAAGTCTGCAATACCTCAGTTCCGTGCGACCAGAATCAAGGCAAAACGGCCGAGATAAACCAATGGGCCAGGCAGTCCCTTAAGCTGGGGATAGAAAGATTCAATTTCCTGCCGGGTCGGAAACAATCGGGACTTTAGATAACGAAACCTATCCCATCCCTTGAGTCCCATCAGCTGGAAAAGATGTTTTCTTACTTTTACCTCGCCTGGGCCATTCTCTAATTCAAACATCACCAGATTGAACAGTTGCACTTCCTCTAAAGCTGCGGGTTTGTCGCCCAGGTCACGAACCCGCTCTGGAAACGGGGTCTGAAACCAATCCTGGGCCATTTCCAGGCAGTATTTCAGAGCCAACCTTGCCTGCCACTCCTGGCTCAAAGCAATCGCCTCGCGCCACAAGCCCATACGCTCAATCTGCTCGGCCAGAAGGTGAATGTCATATAACCAGATAAGCCTCAAGGCACTGATATGTTTATAAAACAGGTGGAAACAGGTATGAACCAAGGCATCCACCGGGTGCAATGTCCGTATAGGATTGTCCATTCCCGACACGGCCGTTTCACCGGCACGGCCGAACAGCCCATCCACATCAATCTTGTTCTGGAGTTGGGCCTGGGAAGTCAGATCCCAGTGTAATTCCACAACATATTGACGATCCTGCTCATCTTCAGCGGGCAAGAACTCTTCATCCTTCACCCAGCCCATTTGCTCGCTTCTGTCACCGCGCTTAGAACGATAACCATTCTCCAGCATAACCGTTCTGGCTCTCTGATAGTCCGCCTTCGGAACAAGAACATCAATATCCCCTGACGGCCGTTGAAACACGTCCGGGTAAACCACCTCGCCTAAAGCAGCCCCTTTCAGAACCAGCGACGCGACGCCAGCGGCTTCCAGCCGTTTCAGCAGATTGTTCATCTGCGTTCGCCGGACCATGATTCGGGCAACCTCGGCGAAATAACCAGTCCGCAAGGAAGCAAAGATGTCAGCAGGGGGCCGAAAACGACTATCGTACTGACGCAAATGGCTGAATAACAGGGAACTCAGGCCATGTTCCTGAACCGACACCAACCAGGATTCCCAGGTCGAAACGGGTACATCCGGCGGCGTTTGAGGCTTTTCCAACACAAGCGAACAAAACCAGCCCTTCAAAGGAGCGGGCCAGCTTTCTGCAGCCGAAAAAGTGGGTGCAGTAACCGTTTCATTCATCATAGAAGGTGTTGTATGTTGAGCAGCCATTAAATTATATTGCCTTCGGGTTGCCGGTATACGGTTGACATCGCACAGGCGCTATTTTCAACAGAAAAAGATTGAACCAGGCGCTGCCGCCCTTGTTCAGCGAAACAAGTCATTCTTTCAGGGTCTTGCAGCAGCGTAAACAGACCGTTGGCTAACGCTTCCGCGCTGCCGGGCGCAATCAGTTGGCCGGTCTGATCGTGTAAGACCAGTTCGGGAACACCGCCGACATTGGTTGCCAGGATGGGAACGCCTAAAGCCATTGATTCCAGAATAACCATCGGACACCCTTCCCACCGAGAGGAAAGGACGAAGAGATCGGCCGTTCTCAGAATAACCGGCATGTCTGTCCGAAAACCCAGAAACTTCACGTTGTCCGCAATGCCAAGCTGGTTCACCAGTCCGGCCATTGAATCTTGCAAAGCGCCCTCGCCGGTAATCACCAACATCGGCAAATCTTCATGAGGGGCTTTCGCCTGCCGAAACTGTTCAAGCAAAATAACCATTGATTGCAAGAGCAGGTCAAACCCCTTGCAAAAGCGAAAGTTTCCAGAAGCAAAGACAACCGGTGTCTGTTCTGCTAATCCCAATCGGCGTCTTATCTCGCTTTCCGGTTCGGCCGATTGGAAATAATCCATGTTAATGCCGTTGTAAATGACCGTTATCTTCTTGGCGATTTGGGGCAGCCAATCTTGAAGCGAGTCGGCAACAGCCTGGCTAACGGCAACCACGCTGTCAAAGCGGGAATAGACGAAACGATCCAGCCACTTGAGAAACGGCCGTCTTCGGCCGTTCGTCACGCTGTGTTCCGTCAAAACATACTGCCGTTCGCCGGAAAAAAGGGAGGCCAGCGCCACGAATAAAACAATTGGCCAGCCATGGGCGTGAATAACGTCATACTGCCTGAAAAGTTTAATCAATTTGAAAAGAACACGCGGATCATATTTATGGGCCATCTGGAGATGGTGGATGGCGATACCATCCGCCTCCAATAACTCGCCAAACCATCCGATTTCATAAAAAGCTGCCCCATCCACATCCATTTCGGGCAGCTTGTTTAGAGCCGGGAGAAGATGCCAGAGTGAAGTCGCAATACCTCCCTGACCAAAGGTGGCTGCGACGTGCAGGACACGCATCACCTCAACCCAGGCCGATGTTGCCAGAAGATTGCAGGTGCCTTTCTGAGACTTCAGTCACGCCGTCTGTCCATCTTCCAAATCGCCCGTTAATCTCCAGGGGCCGGTTGAAGTATTGGCATATGGGAATCGTTGATCAAGTCGTATGCCCATTTATCCTTTGGAGGTCGAACCAGATGAATCAACCCCTCTTCATTCAAGAATTTGACGTTGCTGTATTTGGCATTCCGGTAATCCGTCACCTCGCCCTGGTTAATGGCCTCTATCACCTGACTAACGCCCTTTTCCACCGTCCATTCGGGCGTGAATTGGAGAACGCGGCCTATCTTATCGAAATTCACCCGGTAGTTTCGCAAATCCGTGTCTGATCCCCGGTTGATTATTTTGGCTGAAGGAACCACCTGGTTGATCAGCTCACCAACCTGTGAAATGGTGTAATTCTGACCGTTGGATCCAACGTTAAAGACTTCATTCCGAACCAGGGCCGACGGCGCTTCTAAGACCTTGAAAACGGCCAGGGCAGCATCGTCAACGTGGACAAACGGCCGCCATTGACTGCCGCCAAAAACTGTTATTTCATCATCCACCAGTGCCTTAGCCGTCAGCAGGTTGACAACGAGGTCAAAGCGCGTCCGGCCAGACAGCCCGTAAATTGTTCCAAAGCGCAGCATCGTTGGCGCGAAATCAGGCGTCGCCATCCTGGTTAAGACCTTCTCAGAGGCAATCTTGCTCTGAGCATAAAGGGAAACGGGATTCAACTGAGAACGCTCGTCCAGGACCTCATTGCTGGCCCCGTATACGGAGCAGGTACTGGCAAAGATAAATCGGCCGACATTAAAGCCCTTTGCCACTTCTGCGATCATGCGCGTCGCCATCAGGTTGACTTCAATCGTTAAATCTTTATCGAGGGCACAGGCCGGGTCCCCAACAATCGCGCCCAGGTGGATAACGGCGTCAATATCCCGCATCGCCTCCACCACTTTGTCCACCTGACGGAAATCGGCCTCAATAATCTCCAAATTGGGATGATCCATTACATTAGCAATCGGCTCCATGCCATACAAGAGCAGGTCCAGAAGGCGGACATGGTAGCCTTTATCGAGCAGCTTCGGCAGGAGCGCGGAACCGATATACCCCGCGCCACCAATGACCAGGACATTCTCAACTTTATTCTCGTCCTGCTCTTTTTCAAACATCCGTCTTTCGACGCTAACGACCTTCGTCCACAATAAGGCCCAGAGCCGGGAAACCATGACCAGAACAAGGGAGAACACCCATGCCATCAGCCATGTTCCGCGAGGAAGCTGCAAGACATCGCCTAAAAAATAAGCCAGAAAGCCGAAAGTGATGAAAGCGGCCGAAACGCCCTGCAAGATAATGAGCGCCTTATAACGACCGCGATAATAACGGCCGTAGGTGTAAAAACCGCTCAAAAAGAAAACAATCAGGCTGATGGCCGTTAATATCCAACCTGCATTCCTGTAAGAATTGAAATAGCTCCAAAAAACTGCGTTTCCGTTCGAGATTTGCTCTTGTTGAAATGAAAACAAGTAGACCAGCCGAAGAAGCAAGGCCGTTACAAGAGCTACATTGATGATCAGGGCATCTGCAACGATGCGCAAAAACATCTGTGGCGTAAAACGGATTGATTTGATTTTAGTCAAGGTACTGCCTCCTGTAGCACTTTACGATCTTAATCTACCAAAACGTACACCGGTATAAGTTATTGGTACTAACTAAGTTGATAGATTTAACCAAGTGCCACCTGAACCTGTTCGGCCGATTCGTAAATCTGGCGAACAGCCTGACATATTTTGAAAACGGTTTCGGGTTCCATATGAGACCATACAGGCAAACTCAAACTTCGCTCCGACAACCGCTCCGTATTGTACAGCCCATTAGATGGGTAAGCGAAATGAGCATAAGCGGTCTGACGATGAACCGGTGGGTCATAATATTTACGGGTATCAATATTTTCGGCCGTTAATGCCTGGGCTAATTCGTCTCTATTCAAACCAAATTTTTCAGGGTCAATCGTGATTGAAAAATCTTTGTAAGAATTTCGGTTGCCGGGGCGAACAATCTGGAATTCGATTCCCGGTATCTGGCCCAACTGTTCATGGTAGATGTCCACGTTGTTATTCCGCTGGGCTGCCGCCGCCTCCAGCATATTCAGGCTGTGGTAGCCCATCAGGGCATTCAACTCCGGCATACGGGCATTCATGCCGGCAAAAGCGCTGTCATACGTGCCGCTGTTGCCATACTCACGGCCGATTCTGACCGATTCGGCGAGAGCGTCGTCGTTGGTGGCAACAATGCCGCCTTCTCCCGCAACGAGCAGCTTGGTTGGACTGAGGCTGTAAACATGAGCGTCGCCCTGCGGCCCAACGGGGACACCTTGATAAAGCGCACCGAAGCCGTGCGCGGCATCGAAAATCAATCTGAGGTGATGCCGGTCTGCCACATCCTGAAGCGCCTCAATATCGGCCGGATTGCCAAAGTTATGCACCGCCACAATAGCGGTCGTTTCCGGGGTGATGGCCGCTTCGGCCGCTTCCGGATCAAGATTGGTTGTTCCAAAATCCACGTCGGCAAAGATCGGCCGTAATCCATTCCAGATCAGGGCGCTGACAGTCGCCATAAAAGTAAAACTCGGCACAACGACATCCCCCGTCAGGCCAAGCCCCTGATAGGTCAGCATCAGGCCGGTGGTACAACTGGAAACGGCAACAGCGTGTTTGACCTTGAGATGTTCGGCAACGGCCGTTTCAAAAACCCGCAAATGCTGTCCCTTCGTCACCATCCCACTTTCCAGAATTCCCCCCACAGCGTCAACCATCTGATCCAAAGACGGCAGCACCGGTTTTACGATGTGTATTTTATGTTCAAAGATGGGGTCATTTCCCAAAATCGCAGGTTTGGTTCTCATCATATTCTTTATAAATCCTTCTTGTTAAAATTCAAATTACAATCTGATTGAATTTGTACCCAAAAACGCAAGTCAACTACGTTTGACCACACGCGCAGGCACACCAACGGCCGTTACGCCGCCCGGTACATCGCGGATGACAACTGCACCAGCCCCGATAACGGCCCAATCACCTATAGAAATTCCCTGAATCACTTTAGCCCCCATGCCTATATAACATCCTTCGCCAATTGTAATATTTCCAGCCAGATTGGCAGCGGGATTAATATTTGAATATGGCCCGACGGCCGTATCATGGCTTACTGTCGCGCTCACATTCAAAATAGAACAATCCAAAAGTCTGACATTGGTACTGATAACGACATTTGGGAAGATGGTCAGCCCCTTACCCAGGTGGGCCGTTGGCGAAATAGTCGCCTGCGGAGAAACAGCATTGGCAAATGCCAGCGATAATGCTCTCGCCCTGTCGGCCATTAGTTTGCATATCTTTGGGCTGCCAACAGCACAAATGACGGCAACTTCCGATCTATCTATCCCTTCAAACCAGCTCCAATCCCCCAAAACCGGCAGCCCCCCGATAACGGTTCCATGCAGCTGCTGGTTGTCGTCTATAAAACCAATTGGCTCCTGATTGACGCCTGATTGAGCCTGGTGCTGCAAAATCTCGGCCGTTTCCCGACCATGTCCCCCCGCCCCAATGATCACTACCCGCCGGGGCTGCTCATCCATTAATCAATTTCTCGAACCAGCATAAATGCTTCGGCCGCTTGCAGTCCAACGACACTACCACGCATTTTTGCCAGATTTTCCAACGCTTCCAGGGAACGAGGGTTTGGAGGCGCTTGAAGCTGGCTCTTATAGCAGGCCATCGCAGCCAGTTTGTCATTCAAGTAATCGCCGATGTTCATGAACACGGTTGGAATAAAAGCGTCTTCGCCTGTCGGCGGCGACCATTCTGTCTCTGACAAAGTTTCATAGCACAATAATTTTTTTACGGAGCGATTATGCACCGGACGACAGGCAACCAGTGTCGCATGATAGACAGCCCGGTGGTCTGAATGGACATCGCCCCGGTGGGGTAAGTAAACTATTTCCGGTTCCAGGCGACGGATGGCTTTACCAATGGCATCGGCTACTTCATGACCGGGGGTGCTGTCCAGCTTGGGCGCAGGAAAATCGAGGAAGATAGTTTCCTTGACGCCAAGTATTTCATGCGCTGCCTTTAGCTCCAGCCGGGTTCCTTCGATGACTTCTGGTGGGAACAGTTCCGGTATGCCTCTGGTAACGACTAAAACGTAAAGCTGGTCGCCTTCGGCCGAATGTCGGGCCATCACACCACCACAGCCTAATACTTCGTCATCGGGATGGGGAGCAATCACCAATACCTTCATCGGATGACGTCTTCCGGGGCGATGGGAGTTGGTTGGCAGGGCTTTTCAATCAAAAATGGCCCAATAGCCAGGGCATCCAAACCGGTTGTCCAAAAGGTCCGCAGGGCATCTCTTGGGGAACAAACGATGGCCTCTCCCTTGATGTTGAAGGAGGTATTCAGGACGATGGGAATACCGGCCCGCTGTTCAAAGGCTTTCAAAAGACGGTGATAGACAGGGTTGTGTTCAGGATTGACGGTTTGGACCCGCATTGTGCCGTCTATGTGAACAACGGCTTTGGCTTTTTCGGCCGATTCTTCGGTGGCATCAAAGGCCATAATCATGTAGGGGGCTTCATCCGCCTGCTTCATAAACCGGTCTTTACTTTCGACAGCGAGAGAGGGGCAAAACGGCCGCCAATACTCCCTGAACTTGATGGCCTGATTGACCCGATCACGAGCCTCGACTGTTCGAGAATCGGCCAGAATGGAACGAGAGCCTAAAGCACGCGGCCCACCTTCCAGGCGTCCCTGGAACCAGCCGACGACCTTTCCAGCCGCGAGGAGATCGGCCGTTGCTTCGGCGATATCATCACAACGTTCATAGGAAAGACCGCAGCTCTTAATTTGCAGTTCAATCTCGTCATCGGTGTAACCCGGCCCAAGATAGACATGCTTCAGCGGTTTCACCCGCTCCCCGGTTAATTCATAATGCAGCGCTGCCGCCGCCCCAATCCCTGTCCCGGAATCGGACGGTATCGGGAATGGCAGAATTTTATCGAAAAGGCTGCTTTTATGGATGGCAGAATTCATCTTAACGTTAAGGCCAACGCCGCCGCTTATACATAGATTGCGAATCCCTGTCTCCTCCTGGAAATGGCTCAACAGGCGTAAAACGGTTACTTCCAGCATTCGCTGGGTCTCATAGGCCAGGTCTTCGTGGCGTGCATCAATGGGAATGTTTCCCAGCCGAGGTTCAAGACCAAACAGTTCGACCAAATAATCGGTGTGACGATAAGAAAAGGTATGGTTTCCGTGATGGATGGCCTTTGGATTTATGCAAAACGAAAAGCCATCATCAGCGACGGTAACGATTTGTTCAAGCGCTTTGCGGTATTGGAGGTTGGGACGGCCGAAAGCCGCCAGCCCCATGACCTTGTACTCACCGTCATAGGCTTTGAAGCCCAGATATTCAGTCATGGCAGCATAAAACCAGCCTAATGAATGGGGAATCTTGATCTCGTGCAGCATGTCAAGATTGTCACCCTGCCCCCGCCAGACACAGGTGGTTTGAGAGTCGCCGGAGCCGTCTATGGTTAAGACAAGGCTGTCATCTAATTCAGACATATGATAGGCGGTAATGGCATGGGAATAGTGGTGGGGGATGGTTTTAAGAGGCGGCAGTTCAACATCGCCAAAGAAACGTACCAGTTGGGAACGGAACAGTTCCCGCTGCCGATCCATGTTAAAATGACTCAGGTTGCTCCGCTGCCAGCCCAATGTGCCAGAATCGGGTGGATATTGGGCGTTGACCTGCTCGTAAAATTGGGCAAGACGGCCGTCAGTATAGGCTTCACAATCCCAGCCATAAGCCAGGTAATCCACCTCGGAAATATCTATTCCTTGTGATTCACAGCAGTAGGCAATGGAACGGATAGGAAATTGACCGGCTGCATGTTTGAACCGGATTAACCGTTCTTCTTCAACATAGGCGACCAGCTCTCCGTCTACAAAGAGACAGGCAGCCGGATCAATCCCATGAAAGACACCGATGATTTTCATTGATAATTTTCCTTATTGAGTGGTTTGATGTACCGCTTTTCTCCGAATAAGACGACCAGAATTGTTTTTAAGATAATCTTCAAATCCAGCCAAAGCGATTGGTTGTCTATGTACATTAAATCGTATTCGATTCGTTCATCCCAAGAAAGGTGGCTGCTGCCGTTGATTTGGGCCAGACAGGTCAGGCCGCCGCGAACGTCTAGCCGCCGCCGCTGGCGAGGCGTGTAGGTTTCCAAATATTTGGGCAAAGCTGGACGGGGGCCGACAATAGACATATCCCCTTTCAGGATATTCCATAACTGGGGTAGTTCATCAATCTTGAGGCGGCGAATAAGACGGCCGACCGCTGTTATCTCAGGGTTATCTCCTCGAACCTGTTGGTCGACTTTCCTTTTGGGATTGTTGGTCATGCTGCGGAATTTGTGGAACCGAAAGATAACGGCATTCTTGCCGAGGCGGTCCTGACTGTAGAAGACAGGACGGCCGTCGGTCAACAGAATCAGCAAGCTAATGATCAGGAAAAGCGGCGATAAGAATACCAAAAAGGCCAGACTAATGGCAATATCAAACAGGCGTTTCAACATTGCAGCTTCTCTTCATCGCCAGCCTGCTAGTTGGCGAACGGGTTTGGCAGGAACGCCTGCTGCCAGGGTAAAAGGCGGGATAGATTTGGTAACGACGGCCCCGGCAGCTACAACTGAATCATGTCCAATTGTGACGCCTTTGAGGACAGTCACACCGGCCCCCAGCCAAACGTGATCTTCCAGAATAACCTGATTCGAGCCATCACTCACCGATTGGGCAACTGTTTCATCTTGAATCAATTGGTGCATGTCGTTATCTATGATGGTGCAGTTCCAGGAGATGGCACATTCTCGGCCGATATTGACACGATTCCGAACGCTGATCACGGTTCCATACCAGATGGTGGTCAAGTCGCCGATGGTCAGTTCCGCCGGTTCAGCAGCCGATTGCCCAACGGCCGAAATGACGACCCTCTCATGAATTTCGGACAAATGACCAATGGTTATATGCCCATTCCAGCGTCTCAGTTTGACATCCTTGTGAATGATGGGAATGCGTTTCCAGGCAGCAGCGCGATGCCATAGGATACCCCGGAGAATCCCGAAGCCAATCTCTCGGATGCGCCAGAAGGGCATCTTATCCAATTGAACGGAACGGGACTGAACCTGGTTGCCGACACGGTTGGTCAGATATCGCATGATGGGTGATCAGGACCCTTTCCGAGAGTCAGTGTTTTGTACAATGCCTTTTGATGTCAATTGGCGCCTGTATTCTTCTTTTACTCTGGCAAAAACGAGCTGCTCATCGAAACGTTCCTCAGCTATTTGACGGCCGTTTTGCCCCATCTGACAGGCTTTGTCTCTATTCCGCAGCAAATCAAGGACAGAGGCAGTGATAGCCTGGGGGGTTTGTAAAGGAACGAGATAACCGTTTCGGCCGTCTTCGACCGCCTCCCGGCAGCCACGAATATCGGTTACGACGCAAGGAACCCCCATTGCAGAGGCTTCCATCGGAGAACGGGGAAAGCCTTCTCGATGAGAGGGAAGAACAAAGAGATCCATTAAAGCATAGAGTTCAGGCATATCCTGACGAAAACCGGCAAAAATGCTGCTTTCTGACAGCCCATATTCCCCGGCCACTTCTGGCGTTAGAACGTCTGGTTTTTCCCGATCAATGAGGCCAATAAGGAGGAAACGAACATCTGGCACCTGGTGACGGATTTGAACGGCCGCTTCCATCAAATCCAGAATCCCTTTCTCACGCACCAAACGGCCGACAAAGCCAACGACCGGAACTCCTTCCGGTATCTCCAATTCCTGCCGCTTCTGGGCCAGGATTTCAGGAGATAGACGGCTTCTGTCAAAACGGCCGATGTCTATTCCATTTCCGAGTGGTTTTATCTTGTCCTGGGAACAAATGCCTTCTCGGACGGCCGTTTGAATATCCTCACTGTTCTGAGACAAAATGACATCAGAGCAGCGAGCGGCGATCTTCTCCATCGTAATGTAAAACCGCCGCCAGAAAGGCGGCGTGTGTTCGTGAAAATAGAAGCCGTGCAGGGTGTTAATAACAATCGGGACTCGTGCCATTCTGGCTGCCAGTTGGCCTAGAAGCCCCGGCTTGGGGTTATGGGTATGGACGATTGTGAACCGCTCCCGCCGCATAACCCGGTACAGCCGCCACAGAGATAAGAGGTCAGCAGCAGGGGTCATCGTGCGGGTCATGGGGACGGGGATATAGTTGATACCAGCTTCCTCTATGACCGGGACATCCACCCCAGGGGCAGAAATCGTGCTGACATCATAGCCCGCTTTCTGGATGCTTAATAACTGGTTCAAAAGCAGATAGCGCAGGGAGTGAGCGGCCGTTGTTACATGAACAACTTTGATCATGAATTATCTTTGATTTTTTAAAAGTTACTTACGAGAATACGGCAGGACGGGCGGCGCATGAGAATGTTCCGGTCGTGGGTATCGGTTTACTCGCTGCGCCTTCGTAACTTTGGTTGGTTTTGGAAGTTTGGCGAGTTCTCTACTTACTAATGTGTCAAAAGAGATAAATACGATCATTAACAACCAATACGTTCGTTCGGTCACACTTCGGTTATATGCCCAACTAATCGCCAGGCTCCATATGGCTACCATAATAATAAGGGCTGGAAGTTGGTATTTCGTTTGTCTGACACGTAGAAACAGGCGCAAACTCCCAAACGCTAAATATAAATTGAAGAGCAGGTAAAAGGTAAAACCAATAATGCCAAGTTCAGCCAGATAACGCTGGGGCGTGCTGTGCATTTCATGCCCTGTAGGAGAATATTTTGACTCGAAGAATGCTCCCCATCCAATACCGAGCAGCGGATGGTCGGATACCGCCTGGATCATTCCCTCTCGCTGCAAGACAATGAAGTTGTCCGAATTTTCGATGTCATCGCTGTTACCAATTGCCAGTTGTAGCCGGTCATCAATTAAACCAATTCGGTCGTAAAAGAACCCCAATTGAGGAATATAGTCTGGCCCTATCAATGCCAAGATTAATAAAATGGCCCCAACGAAACCAACTGAAATAGATAACTTAAATCGCCCTCGCCCCTGAATAACCAAGAAGCTCATGGCTAAGATTGCCAGGCCGATAAAAAAGGATAGGTATACCGATCTTCTTCCCGAAACCGCCACACTATATAAAACGACGAGAATTACGAAAATATCTGCTATCCGTTCAACCTTTGAGACGCCAGGCCAAAAAAAATAGAATAAAAGCAGCCAGAAGGTCGTCAACATATAAATGCCGGCATGGACACGATTACGAAATGGCCCGGCAGTCCCGATAGTGGCATTGGACAAGATACCTTCCAGAATAATCCACACCCCGGCTACAAATGCGCCTAACATTAAGAACCGCAGCAAATGTTTAATCAGGCCGGGAAATTGGAGCAGGACGTTATACATGACCAGCACAAGTAAGGTCGTGTATACCAGTAATAAGAATTGAATCGCTCCCCATTCGATGCGGTCTGCTAAATTTGGCAGTGAAAGAACGGCCGTAACCACAATCAATATAAGCATTAAGATTGTGAAATTAAATTGAACTTTTAACTTGTTCTTCAAAAAGTAGAAGAAAGCGAGGATAAATAGGAACATGGCCACAACTTCAAATGGGCCAATGTTGTTACCGACGGAGGCAACCAGCTTTGTTCCGGTGAAGAATGCCAAAAAGCCCAATCCGGCCACCACTAGCAAGAACGCTAAAGGCGGCCGTCTTTCTTCCCCAATATCCAGTGTGAAATTTCCAATCTTGGAATCGTCAGATATGTTCATCTTGTTCTTGCAGCAGCCGGACAATCAACGCCGTTACTGCATCCGCTGCCTCACCAATCGTTGAGAGGCTGTATTCGATGTATGCCTGTACCGCTGGTTTATCACAATTATTTCCGGTGAGCAATTCAGAAACCTGTTCGGCCAGCGGCCGTTCCCAGGACAAACCCAACGCCGCATTCCGTTCCACATAGTCATAAACGAAACCAGCCCCCGGAATCTCCAAAACGCCCAGGGGAACATTCATCATCAGGGCTTCCAGCCCGACCGTTGACGCCAGTACAATAGCAGCCCTGGACAATATGAACAATGGGTAAAGATACCCACCACCCATCACCGTAACGCGGTCGGCCGTATCACCGTCCTGTCCCAACTGCGCTCTAGCCACTGCCTCGAACGCCTCCACCGATTCTCTCGGATGGAGTTTGATGACCAGCCGGAAATCGGGATCGTCAAACAGAGATTTGATACCATCCAGAAAACGGCCGACTAACATCATCTTCTCCTGAGTGGTGCAAAACCCCTGGTCGTCAATCGGATTGGAGAGGAACAAAAGGGTATTGTCTGTAAGAGCCAGCTTTTCTTTTAGCTGTTGGGCCTGAACCGAAAAGTCCATGTCGGGAATCGAGTCAAAGCGCGGGCTTCCGGTAGCAAAGACGGTTTCGGACGGAACGCCCCGGCTGCGGAAATAGTCCGCGCTGCCCTCTCCCCAGGCGGCAATGGCCGCTGCCCCACCCAGTCCATAAGCGTCTCCTTCCTCCGAACCGGGAAGCGGGAAACGAATCCCTTCTTGTAACAAAACAAAAGGGATGGCAGCTTTCTTAAGCATCCCCACAATCAGGTCATAGGGAAAGGCAGCATCATTTGGCAAGACGACCAGTTCCGGCCTTTGCTTAAACACGCGCATTAAAGGACGCTTGAGCAGCAGTTCCCATCCCACTCGCCGGGCCAACCGGCGGCTCCACTGCTGGCCGGTCGTCCGCTTTTGCTGCCCGCCGGATGATGGAGAGCGAAACTGAAAAGTAACCGGACGGATAAACTCTATTCCCGGCTGGTCAAACATCTTGACCGGCGAATCGAGGCCGCGAAATTCGCACAAAGAAAGCAGGCGGCAGTAATAACCACACGCCACTAAATTAGTTATGACCGGCTTCACCATAGCGGCGTGGTGGCCGGGATTGGAGATGAGAAAATCAACCAACGGCCGTTTCGTTATCACCAGCCTTCAAGCCCATACCAACTAATTGGCGGTCAATTTCACGGCCGATCTTGTCACAGTTCCGAACCACATAATCAATTTCTTCGACAGGGGTCGGAACCGGCCCCTGTCCCTGAAGATAACGGCCGAACGCCTGAATGATAAAAGAATGAGGCGTATCACTCGTCAACCGCCGTTGGACGTAAGCAGCCCGATCAGGAACAGCCCGCAGGACGGTCTTCCCAGCCTCCAACAAAGGACGGCCGAAAGCCCGTTTGTTCTGATTGTCTCGCGGGCGGGAAAGAAGGGCGAAGTCGCTCAGGATGTCCACCGTGATAATGCCTTCGGTGCCGATCACGGTGAAGGCGCGGCGGTTTTGTTCACAGTTGGCAGAGAAATGAATGGTTGCGAGGGAACGGCCGTTCTTGAGCGTGATTAAGATCTCGTCGGCCGGAGCGCCGGGAGGGGCTTTCTCGGTATGGATCGCCGCAACATTTTCCAGCTCCAACGGCCCGGCAAAGTAGTGCGTCAGATACAACTCGTGGGGCAGCGTTTCAAACCAACGACCGCCGGGCAGCTTGTGGGACCAATGGCTGTTACCAACCAACATCCGGTCAGTGGTTGGGCTGGTCAGGAACTCGCGCCGGATGCGGATAACATCACCAATCCGGCCTTCATCGAGCCAGCGTTTGGCCTGCTGGATGCTGTAGGCATATTTCAGATTATGGATAACGGTGATTTTGGCGTCCGACGCTTCGAGCAAGGCAGCCATTTCGTCCCAATCGGAAACGGCCGTAACCAGCGGCTTTTCAATAACCAGATGTTTTCCGGCCGCCAGAATTTTCTTGGCAATCCAGTGATGGGTCTGCGGGGGCGTGCAAACGTCAACCACATCACAGGCATCAATCAGAGCATCCAAATCCTCGAAGATAGTCGGAATATTAAATTCTTTAACCCGCTTTTCGGCCAGAGTGCGATCTAGATCGGAAACGCCGATAACGGTACAGCCGGGCGTCTTTTTCCATGCTTTTAGGTGAGTGACTGAAATATGGCCGCAGCCAACCAACCCTACTTTATAGTCTGTCATTGGGTGTGCTTGTTTCTCCTAATTGAATTATTTAGTAAAGGGAGCCAGAGGCGCCAACTGTGCTGAGAATTGTAATCTTCAAGCCACATTCATTCTATATAACCATACATTTTCAATGTTGGTGCCATTATTTTTGTCAAATGTCGGACTGTTTTACTCTCCAGCCGTTCCTTGAATTTATAGTTCATATTTTTTACAGGCTCAGTTTGAGTCAGGTCAAACAATTCGGGGGACACATTTAAGAAGCCTGCTATCTGATCTAAGATTTCTTTCGGCCGATCACAAAGCGTCTCATACCTGAATTCCAACAATCGCTGGGATTCGTTCAGTTTTGATACCGTCTTTTGTTTCTCAATTTCCAATATGTGAGCTTGCCAATGACTGGCAAATTTCTCAATCAAAACATTCATTGGAAG
>JBAPRX010000661.1:0-5246 GCA_049281335.1 Promineifilaceae bacterium (SeqCode) | reverse complement strand
GCTTCCCAATCGCCTATGAAGTCGGCCGCTTTTTGGGGTGTTGTCAGGCGTTGGAAGGGGTCTTGGGGGGCGGGTTGGCCGCCGACGAGGGTTTTTTGCCAGTAGGGCTGCCATTTTTGCTGCCAGTAGGGGTAGTTGTCCTGGAACCAGGTGCGGAGCTGCTGGTATTCGGTTTCATCGGCCGTGTTTGCTTCTTTGCCGCGAAAGACGCGAATGACCAACTCTTCCAGGGCGTCCCATCGTTCGGCAAATGTTTGGAGCGCATGATCTTCGTTCTGGCCTCTGTGTAGAAGGAATCGGGTGAATGGGTTCATATTACTGGCAGATGAGAAGGGGGATTTTTGTTTCGTGGATGATCTCGTTCAGGACGGTTCCCAGCACGGCTTCGACGAGTGGGTTGAGGTTGTAGCCACCAATGATGAGCCAGTCGCAGCCGTTGTTTTCGGCCGTTTTCAGGATTGTTTCGGCTACTGGCCCTTTGGCAGCGATGTAGTTGGCCTCGACGCCATGTTCTTCAAGGTAGCTTCTGGCCTTGTTGAGATGCTGTTTTGCGGCCTTTTTGCTTTCTGAAACGGAGATCACGTCAAGGGGCATTTGCCAGCAGCCAGATAGATAGGTGGCAATAAAGAGGGCTTCTTCGGCCTTTGGGGTGCTGTCATAGGCCAATATTGCTTTTGAAAGAGGGGTGACAACACCGGGGGTTGCCAGAATGGGGCGGGAACAGCGACGGACAAGGGTTCGGAAGTCGGAGCCAAGACGGCCGACCAGCCCAGGTTCCGGGGGCTTGTCAATTTTCACGGCCACTAAATCGGCCCAGCGAGCCTGATCGCAAATCGTCCGAATGATATTGCCGGTTTGGAAATGGAATTCTCCACGAAAACCGACTTCGCCTCGCCGCCAGTAAAAACGGTCACGAATGGCTATTTTTTCGGCCGTTTCGCCTTCCAGATCATTCAAGAGGACATGCAGACCATGTACTTCACTATCTTCCCGTTTGGCAACAGTATAGGCGACTTCTAAGGCTGTCCATCCTGGTTCGTTGCCGCTAACCGGGACAAGAATGGTGTTAAATAGATGTTTATCAGCACGGTCTGAGAGGCGTTCCTTGCGCCAGGCTCCGGCCTGCGGCCCACTGTCCAATTCATCGGGGATAACGATGTCGAGAACACGCTGCCCGATACGGGCCATGACTCTTGGTAGGCGGCTGCTGAACTGTGAGGCCAGATCGGCCACGACGGAGCTGGGGGGGATCTCCCAACCTAGTTCATCTTTGATGTCCTCCCGTCTTTTACCAATCCACAGATAGAGGTCGGTTTCGGTCCGGTTCGGGAAATCATCTAAAATCCCCTGCTCCCGAATGATGTCAACGACGGGCTGGTAAACGAAATCGTACCAGTGGACAACGGCTTCCTCGTAGGGAATCTCACGCTGCTCTTCAATTCCCATGTAGTAGCGATGGACTTCGATATGTTCGAGCAGTTTCTGGTATTGACCTGGAACGGTGACGCTTAAATCCGCTTCCGGCCGAAGCTGGTCCAGGTGTGTCGTTTCCAGAAAGTCGGCGTATTCTGCTTTCAGGATTAAATCATCTGGCTCAATATCGGGAGAAAGGGGAACCTTTGACCGGATTTCGGTGACGTAAGCCTGGACGTGGGTGTTTCCCAGTTGGCGGGCAACGGAGATACGGTGATGGCCGTCGTGGACGAAGTAAATGTCACCGATTTTGTACAATTCGACGGGGGGAACGCCGGTCAAATCGTTGATCGCTACTTTGACTTTGGCCCAGCGATTTTGGTCGCTGTCCAGCCGGGGCAAGAAATCACGAGTGAAGTCGTTATAACGGCCGACACTGCCGATAATGGCGTCAACCGGAATTTCTTGCAAGCTGCGTGATACTACGCCGCTGGCCCTTACCTTTTGGCGAACATCTTCGTAGGAGAGTAATTCGGTTGAACGCCCGGTCAACCGGCCTAAAATCTCTCTTAACGCGGCCTGGCTGCGGGCGTGGTAAAAGTCTTGTACTGCTTCGGAAAAGTTTTCCATAATTTCCAACCTCTCTTCAAGGCAGGCTTTTATTCAAGAATGTAAAAGCCAGCCTCCAAGGGTTGAAGAAGTCGAAAAGCCAAACTTATGAGGAGGGTTACTCTTTGCCCCACTCCGTGTGGAAGATTCCGTCCATATCAATTCGCTGATAGGTATGGGAACCGAAGTAGTCTCGCTGGGCCTGGATTAGATTAGCCGGCAGCCGCTGCCTTCGGTAGCTGTCAAGGTATCCCAGGGCGACTGCAAAGCCGGGGGCGGGTATTCCCAGACCAACTGTGCGTTTTACTGTCATTCGCAAATCTTGTTCTCGTTCTTTTACGGCCGCTGCTAGATGGGGGTCGAGGAGCAGGTTGGGCAGATCTGGTCTGGCCCGGTAAGCCTTGCGGAAGTCTTCCAACAGAACTGACCGGATGATGCAGCCGCCGCGCCAGATGCGGGCGACGCTTTCTAAGTCCAGGTTGTAGTCATATTCGGCCGAAGCGGCCTGTAACAGCGTCATTCCCTGTGCATAGGTGATGATCATCGCTGTATATAGTGAATTTCTAAGTTGGCTAATTGCTTCTTCTTTGTTTCCATTAAATTCGACTGCCGGGTGGGATAATATCTCGGCGGCAGTTTTTCTTTCCATTTTAAGGGCAGAGAGATACCGACCAGTTACAGCAATATCAATGGAGGGGATCGGAACGCCCAGGTTGAAGGCGTCCTCGGATGTCCATTTGCCGGTTCCCTTCTGCTTGGCGGTGTCCAAAATCTTGTCAATGAGCCAGCCGTCCCCTTTGTCATCTTTTTGAGTGAAGATTTCGGCCGTGATTTCGACCAGGAAGCCGCTTAACTCGGCCTGATTCCACTCGTTGAAGACCTGATGGAGTTCGGGGTTGGTCAGCCCCAAGCCATTTTTCATCAGATCGTAGCATTCGGACAACAACTGCATGATGCCGTATTCGATGCCGTTGTGTACCATCTTGACATAATGACCGGCCGACCTCGGCCCCAGATAGGTGATGCAGGGATCGCCGTTTACTTTGGCGGAAGCGGCTTCAAATATCTCTTTTACTTCATTGTAGGCGTCTTCTTTGCCGCCCGGCATCATGCTTGGGCCGAAACGAGCGCCTTCTGCCCCACCGGAGACGCCCATGCCGATGAAGTGAATGTTTTTCTCGGCCAATTCCTTTTCGCGGCGTTCAGTATCGGTGAAATGGGAGTTGCCGCCATCAATGATGATGTCGCCTTCTTCCAATAAGGGAAGGAGCTGTCCGATGACGCTATCAACGGGGCCGCCAGCAGGGACAAGGAGGACTATTCGGCGCGGCCGTTTTAACATTCCAATGAGTTCCTCAACTGTTTTGGCACCCCGAATGGCCCTGTCTCCGGCTTCTGCAATTAGATGGTCTACTTTATCTTTTGTTCGATTGTACCCAGCTACCGCATAGCCGTGATCGGCCATGTTCAATAGAAAATTTTCCCCCATCGTACCGAGGCCGATTAAGCCGATTTCGCATTGAAAGTCACTCATTTACTGTCTCCTTGATGATTCGTTTTTAAGCTGGCTGAATAGTCGTCCAGACTCGTCTACGAATCATACCGTTGAAATATTAATGAGCCAACCGCGAGATGTCAACGCACAAAGTGTGAATAAATTGTTGGTTTATTTCCGTACAATATGCACAATCTCTTAGACCACAGATATAATCATTTTTATGTTACCAGAGAAGGTACAACGATGGGCCGGTTTGATACCGGTCGTTTTTTTGGGGCTTTTTCTCGGCCGTTTGGCAAGTGAACGGGCGAGGCCAGGGCTGGTTGGCGCGGTGGCGATTACGCTCGTGATCACACTCATTGCTATTATTATACTCTTTCGTCAACCGGTTCGTCTGACGTGGCCACTGGGGCTGCTGGCGCTTTATGTTTTGGCCCCTGAACCGGCACCAAAAACGGCGCTGCTGATTGGCTTTCTGACCGTTGTCACTTTTCTGCTTAACTTGCCGCGGCAGTCTTTTGCTGCGGGAGTCGGCCGTTTTGGGGTGAAGGATTGGCAGGTGCGCGGCGGTGTTCTGGTTTTGCTGACGGCCGGATTTTTTGTTCTGTATGTTGGCACGCTGTCTCCTGATATTCTCCCGGCCGACAATGGGGAGTTTCAACTGGCTGCGGCCGAATTGGGGGTGGCCCATCCACCAGGATTCGCCCTTTATACGATGCTGGCGGCGGTGATGGCGCGGCTGCCTCTTGGGGGTTCACCGGCTTTCAGGGTTAATTTGCTTTCGGCCGTGACCAGCACGGCTACGCTGGTTCTGGTCTATCTCAGCGTGTACCGGTTGGTGCGGAGTAAGGTGGCGGCGATTACGGCCGTGCTGGCGCTTGGCACGGCGACGACTTTTTGGGTGCAGGCAACGACGGCCAATATTCGCAGTTTGACGGCTCTTTTTGCGGCTGCGGCTATTTATGCCCTTGTTGTTTTGTGGACTCAGGTATCTTCTGAGGGCAAGCAGCTTTCTAAGCGATCTCTTATCCCTTTTATCCTGATTCTCAGCCTGGGGCTGACTCATCACGCTTCGCTAGTGTTTATGGGCCTGGTTTTCGCGCTTTTTGTGGGGCTGGTTGACCGGAAGCTCTTGACGACGGTTCGTTTTTGGCCGGGTTATATTCTGGCGGGATTGGCGGGGCTGCTGCCCCTGCTCTATCTGGTGTGGCGGGGCGCGGCGGGAGCGTTGGGTGCGCCGGATGATTTGACGACGGTGTCGGGATTTCTGAACCATGTCCTGGCATTGGGCTTTCGGGGCGACTTTTTTTATTTCACGGAGCCAACGCTGTTGTGGGAACGGCTGCGGGTTATGGGCAATGTCCTGACTTTCCAGTTTCATCCGATTCTGCTGATCGGGATGATTGTTGGATTGGCGGTTATGATTATGCGAAGCTGGAAATTGGCGGTGTTGATTGGCGGCTCTTTTCTGGTGCATACGTTGGTGACGGCGACCTATCGCGCTCCGCAAACGGTGGAGTATATGATTCCGGCGTATGTCCCCCTGGTGATCGCTCTTGGGTATGGGATTGGTACTGTAAAGGTCTCTTTTCGGCCGTTGGCGGCGGCTGTTTTGTTGACGGCCGTTTTGGGGCAGACATTGAGCCATCTTCCTGACTTTCGTTGGCTGCATGTGGCGGAGGATACCCGCGACTATGTTGAACCTTTGCTGGAGCAAGCTCCTGAG
>JBAPRX010000660.1:0-9476 GCA_049281335.1 Promineifilaceae bacterium (SeqCode) | reverse complement strand
CTTCGTCGGGAACGTCAGCAGCGGTCGCGGCCAACAGTTCGGCGAATGCCTGCTGTTCAATCTGGATCAGGTCGGAACCACAACCAAGATTTTGTTCCCACTGAGCCTGAGCGTACTCAATCCAGTCGAGCGTGGATTGGCCGCTGTAGCCCAACAGTGTTACCTGCGGGAAACCTTCACAGTTGGGATAACCGGCCGCTTCCATTTCAGCCTGAGCGAATTCCGGATCGTAGCCAACGCCAACTTCGTCAATCGGCGGAGCGCCGAAGATTCCCGGAGGAGCAAAATGCTTCATCGGCAAGCCTTGGCCCTGGAGAACCTCAGTGACGTAGGTCTGACGGTCGAAGGCAGCGGCGAAAGCGCGGCGGACATGAACATCGTCGAACGGCGGCTTGGTCATGCGGAAGGAGATGTAGAAGACGGCCAGGTCAGGAACCTGAATGGTTTCATCGGAGTGATCAGCCAGATGTGTTTCAAGTTCTTCAGACGGAATACCGGTCGTCTCAACTTCGTTGTTTAACCAGAGAGCATAGCCGGTGCTGGTGTCGGGCACAACGCTGGTGACCAGACGTTCAATATTGCCATCACCCTGCATGTCTTCCGGCATCAAGGGGTTGCGAATGACGGTGCGGCGGACATTGTGTACCCACTCGTCCAGAACGTAACGGCCGTTGGTAATAATGTTACCGGCCTCGGTCCAGGCATCGCCATTTTCTTCAATGGCCCACTGCGGGGTCGCAGCCAGGGTCCACATCGGGGTCATGGACATAAAGTAGCTGGCGGGGAAGTTCAGTTCAACAACCAGCGTACCATCATCCGGAGCAGAGACACCAATAGCGTCAGTCATTTCCTCAGGAATGGCGGTCGGATCTTCCGCGTTCAGAACCTCGGAGCAACCAACAATCAACGGGGCAATAACACTGCTGTAGTAGGAGCCAATGTTCGGGTCACAGGCACGTTTAATGCCATAGACGAAATCACTGGCGGTTACGAAGCGGGGATTACCATCGGCATCGTTAACCTGGGTGGTTTCACCCGATACAGGATTGTGATAAACCCAGGGAATGTCGGTGCGCAGATGGAAGGTGTAAACCAGACCATCGTCGCTGGCTTCCCAGCTGGTGGCAGCTTCGGGAACGATTTCGGAGGTTACCAGATCGTAGTTTGTCAGGGCGACAAACAGGTTTTCGATGTAGGTAATACCAACGGCGTCCTCAGCAACCTGCGGGTCGAGGGAAGGAATATCAGTCGTGGAGTAGCCATCGAGTGTGACTGGCTCATCCATCATTGTTTCTTCCGGTGCTGTCGCTTCGGTCGTAACCTGTTCGGTTACGATTCGGGTTACTTCAACAGGTGAGCCTTCTTCAACAACTGTTTCAGTAACCACACGGGTCACTTCACTTTCAATAACGCGGGTCACCTCAACCTGAACGGTTTCGGGCTGGCAGGCTACCAGGAAAAGACCCACTAATACTAGAATGGCCACAAAAAGGCCTGTTTTTTTAGACATTTACTTACTCCTCCAAGTAAAATTAATTGGGTAAACTTTCTAAACTAGCTGTCTAAATCATTAACTACTCTTCTTCTCCGATTAGTTTTCGGGCATCACCTCCTTTAAGGTAACAACAATCATACATGATAAAACTATGTACTCAAAAATTTAGAGAAACTTTTCAGCGTGGTGGCAAGCGACATGATGGGGAGCACTATCAGACCCCAGGTTCCGAAACACCGGGTCTTCTTCCTTGCATATCTCTGTCGCATACGAACATCTTGGATGAAACCGGCAGCCGCTCGGTGGATTCGCCGGACTCGGCACATCCCCCTCTAATATTAACCGCTGCCGCTTCGACTCTTTCTCCGGGTCCGGTATCGGTATCGCCGATAACAATGCCTGTGTGTAGGGGTGCAGCGGATGCTCGAATATCTCGTTCCGGTCGCTTAACTCCACTATTCGTCCCAGATACATCACTGCCACCCGGTCGCTGATGTACCGCACCATGGATAGGTCGTGGGCGATGAACAGGTATGTTAACCCTAAATCGGCCTTCAAATCGTCCATCAAATTGACCACCTGGGCCTGAATCGAAACGTCTAACGCCGATATCGGTTCGTCGGCCACGATGAAGGCCGGGTTGGTCGCTAACGCTCGCGCTATCCCGATCCGCTGCCGCTGCCCGCCGGAAAATTCGTGCGGGTACCGGTTGATGAAGTAGGGGTTTAACCCCACCACTTTCAACAGCTCCTGGATTCGCTCTTTCCGGCTCTGGCTGCTGCCGATGTTGTGTATCTGTAATGGCTCGCCCACGATGCTGCCGACGGACATCCTCGGGTTTAAGGAGGCGTATGGGTCTTGGAAGATCATCTGCATGTGCCGCCGTGCTTTCCGCATCTCGTTCCGGCTCAGGCTGGTCAGGTCTTGTCCCTGGTACAGCACTTGCCCTGCCGTCGGCTCTAGCAACTGTAATATAGTTCGCCCGGTTGTTGATTTCCCGCAGCCGCTCTCTCCCACCAGTCCCAGTGTCTCGCCTTGATAGATGTTGAAGCTGATGCCGTCTACTGCTTGTACCGCCCCAACTTGCCGTCTTAATACCCCTCGCATGATGGGAAAGTGTTTCTTCAGGTTCTTGACTTCGACCAGAATGTCTTTCTGATTGTTTTCGCTCATGCTGCTGCCACCTCTCCGAATCGCTTGGCTCCGACGATTTCTTCCCATCGCCAGCAGGCGGCGCTGTGGTTTGGCCCTACGGACATCAATGGCGGGTTTTCTTCCCGGCATTTGTCTATCGCATATGGACATCTCGGCGCGAATGGACAGCTCTCTGGCTCTTGCAGCAGGTCGGGGGGCAGTCCTTTGATGGACGCTAATCGGTGTTTCTCTTTGGAATCGATGATGGGTATCGATTCTAACAGTCCCAGCGTGTATGGATGGGCGTGTTTGTGGTATACGTCGTTGACTGGCCCTTGTTCGACGATGAATCCGGCGTACATCACGGCTAGTTTGTCTACTAGCCCGGCTACCACTCCCAGATCGTGGGTGATCCAGATGATGGCCATCCCTAGCTTTTCTTGCAGTTGTTTCACTAGCTCGATGATTTGGGCCTGGATCGTGACGTCCAGGGCGGTGGTCGGTTCGTCGGCGATGAGCACGGATGGGTTACAGGATAGTCCCATCGCTATCATGATCCGCTGTCGCTGCCCACCGGAAAATTGGTGCGGGTAGTCGCTTAGCCGGTCCGCGGCGTTGGGCAGCCCGACTAGCTCGAGCATCTCGGCCGCTCTTTTCTTCGATTGCTCGTCGTTCATCCCCAGATGCAATTTTAACCCTTCGGTTAGTTGTCGTCCTATTGTCAAAACGGGGTTTAGTGACGTCATCGGGTCTTGGAAGATCATGGCGATCTCTCGCCCTCGCACCGACCGCATCTCGTGGTCGCTTATCTTCACCAGGTCCCGCCCGTTGTACAGCACTTCTCCCCCTTCGATCCGCCCCGGTGGCGTTGGTATTAGCCGCATTAACGACAACACGCCTACTGACTTCCCGGAGCCGCTCTCCCCCACCACCCCTAACGATTCCCCTTCGTCCAGGGTGTATGATATCCCGTTCACGGCATGCACCACCCCCCCTTCCGTATAAAATCGGGTTACTAAGTCGTTTACCTCTAATAGGTGGGCCATTTTCCTCCCTTCCACTTGTTCACTGTGTGTTTGGGTAAGCCCTTCATCCTAGACGTTCTACTTTGATGGCGTGTCTGGCCATATGTTCCATTAAATTGCACTCTTAATTCAGGAATAACCGATTACTTATCTGTATTGTAATAGATAGACCCCTAAACGTCAATATGGTGTCATTTAGGTGACAGAAGGGTGTCCGAGAAGGGCTGTACGGAACAAACACAATAAAAATAATATAGAAGTTGATGTTACTTCAACGGCATGTCACTACGACATGCCTATAATGAAACGATAGGGGTTACAAAATTAACAATACGACCGGGACACAGACATGTAAACCATTTTACACTGCTCTGTCCTTGACGACAAAGATTAGGTCATTCACACCAAGAAAGTTGACAAAGTAAGCTGCCTTTAGAATGCGCCATAAAATAAAACACCGTAAACGGCCATTGTGAGTAGGGTGTCTGTAGCAACATAGATGATCATAAAAAACAAGAGAGATGCAGTACTGCGCCGATAGGTAAAGTGCCAGGCTGTGAAGGTGGCACCGATCAAAATGGCTATCGGGACAACAATCTGTAGTGGAAACTTCACGACCTCTGGTAAGGGAAGCCAGGCTGAGAAAGGAACGTAATCTGTCATACCCGGCAGCGAGGCAAATTTGGAAACTTGAAAGATGGCAACGGCTAAAATCAGAGAGACTATGGTTCCCAAACTTTGCAAGGTTTGCTCGCCGCGCCGGAAAATAGAAGTCAGGAGAATGACGGCCATCGGCAAAATCAGCCAAAGCACGGCCGCAATTGGGGTCAGCAAGATTCCCGTCAGCAAACCAAAGGTTGTGGCAGCCAATAAATCAGTGACATCCCGGCCGGTGACAGGGTTAAAGGCATCCTGAATCCCGCCGGCAGTGGCAGCAAAGTAAACGTCAAACCGGGAGACCTCTCCCGGCTCCAACCATGTTACATATAATCGGCCGTCCGAATCGCTAATAATCGTTGGGTCAGACGAGGCCTGCTGGGTGAAACTCAAAAGCTGGTAGGAGGTCGGCGCCCCATCCTGCAAGTAGACCAGACCGATCTGATTGGCAGAGCCGCGCCAGAAATAGTCAACTCCGGCGCGAAAAGCGATGACCAGTTCATCTTTCGGAACAGGATTCGTGTAAATATCCTCCAAAATGTTAGTACTGGGACTCGGTCGGGCAGCAAGCAAAAATCTGGAACCGGCCTGGAGTGATCCGGCGGAAAAGGGTTCGTAGGTCAAATCATGTTCGGACGGGATAAAAGTCTCCTGGGGAGCGGTTATCCGCTGCGGCGCGCCACGAGGAAAGGTCAGGAGCCGCGTCTGGGTAAAACCGGCTTCCAGGCCAGTCCGAAAAATCTCAACCCAATAGACGTAAACCGTGTCCCTATCAAGGCCCAACGTTGGCCCGAACATCTCGGCCGTTTGCGGAATGGTTGTCTGGTAGATAAGAGATTCACTATCAGGAGTATAACGGCCGTCAGGATAAGCCGCGTACAAGAAATCCGTCCGGGGATTGTCGCGGGGATAATGCGCCCACAATGCATGCAAGGTTCCGGCTTCGTCGAATCTAAGCATGGGGGAAACGCCTTGCTCATCAACGAGAAGCGGCTCCTCAATGAGATTGACATCAGCCTGATAAAGACCGGGGACACGGCGGTCCTTTGCGAACCAGACTGCAACGTCACCGGTTCCACTGCTGGCAACATAGTAACTATTAACAGGAATATCACCGGAGATTACGGTCGGTTCCTGGAGAATATTACCGCTGCTGTCCAGTTGGGTTGTAACCAATGCGTTCTCATTAATCCAAAAAGCATGCAAAGCAGCCCCATCCCAAACCAGTTGAGGATCATTCGGCCGCTTCAAGACCTGGTCAAAAGTATGTTCCCATACCCGTTCAGCGCTGCTATTTAAGGCAACTACCTGAGCCTCGTAGGCTTTCAATTCGCCATTGATAAAAAGGAAATAGCTGTTTCCAGCCTGGTCAACAACAACTGGAGCCGGGTCAGGGATCGCCATCCCGCCTACAACCTGAGCGCGGCTCCAATCGGGAGCCTTTAACCACAGCCGTTCGGCAGTCTCCCCACGACAGGCAGTTAGAATTAACAAACCTGCAATTAAGAATAATAACCCCCGTTTATTTTTCATTTTGGCCTCTTTCTGATTTTGTAGCTACTCAAGGTCCCACCATAAACGGAAAAAAAGAGGCGAAGAATTCATTCTCCGCCTCTCGAATTACTGAAAGTAAGTAATCAATGCTAGCAGTCTGCGGTTCCCAGGGAATAGGTTGCTTGAAAAACCCGACGCGAATTTACGGGAAGTCGAATTAAGGCGCTTCCTCACTAATATTATCTGTAGGAATCCAGCCTTCACCAGTTGGGGCATTAATAAGATACCAGGTAGATCCATCATCAGCAGTGAAAACATCCTCAATCGTCACAGCAACACCTCTTTCCTGAACAGCAATCAGACGGCCGTTAGGCTCGTCTAACAAATTGATCAGGAAACCATTTGATACAAGATAGACCGTATCGCCTGTCCCAGGGCCGGTCGGTGCGCTCTCTTCCACCGCTTCAGTCTCGGCTGGTTCCAGATTTTCCGCCTTCAGCCAACCATCGCCAGTTTCAGAATCCACATGGTACCAAATCGTGCCTTCATACTCAGTTGATTCCAAAATTTCAACCGTAGAACCGCGACTCTGGCTGCCAGCGATACGGCCGCCAGGGACATCCAACAGATTTATTAGAAAGCCGGAGCCAACCACATTCGCGGAATCACCAACAGCATACTCAGCGCCCGCTGCCGATCCGCCGCCGTTGTCACTCGGCCGAAAAACACCTTCTTGAGCGCGAGCAGTTGCTTCTTCTGGCGACAAGATTTCTCCAGACTGCGCACAAGCCAGGCTGACCAGAACCAATAAACCTATGAATAGTAATAACGAATTCCGTATCCTCATTCACTCACTTCCCGATTAACGGCCACGCAAGCGCGTATCAAACGCATCGCGCAGGCCATCGCCCATAAAGTTAAAGGCTAATGTTAAAAAGGTTAAAGCTGCGCCAGGAACCATTACCAAATGGGGATTAGAGCGCAGTCCGGCATAACAACAACTAATCATTGCACCCCAACTGGGTGTTGGCGGATTCACACCCAAACCAATAAAGCTGAGTGTCGCCTCCAGAAAGATGTAGCCTGGAATCGCCAGACTTTCCGCAATAATCAGGGGGCCGATGATATTAGGCATCAGATGTTTGAAGATAATTTGAGTATCTGTTGCCCCCAGCGCATGGGCAGCCTCGATAAATTCCTTCTGCTTATAGGAAAGCACCTGACCACGAGCCAGACGGGCCATACCAATCCAGTTCAACGCCCCAATAGCAATGAACAGGAAAAGCAGCCCGCCCATATTCTGATTCAAATCAATCAGAACCCCCGCAAGGCCAGTTGCATCTCCCCTCCTTGATATAGCTTGAAAGTAAAAGGTCATTAAAATGATGATGGGAAGCGTTGGCACCCCATACATAAAGTCCACGATACGCATCATAAAGTTGTCTACCCGACCACCCATGTAACCGGAGACTGTACCGTAGATAAAGCCGATGATGAGACTGACACTGGAAGCGACAAAAGCCACAGCGAGAGAAACCTGCGTTCCATAGATGGTGCGGCTGAAAAGGTCGCGTCCTAGATTGTCGGACCCTGCGATGTAAAGAGTACAACCAAATTCAAGCGGGGTTCCATACCAATGGCATTTTTCCGCCTGAGTCGTCGTTATATCATACCCGGTCATAGGTTTGGCACGAGCATAGGCCGTGTTTTGGGTTGCAAAATCATAGGGGGTAATCAGCGGTGCGACAAAGGCAACGAGCACCACAAATATCACGAATATCATGCCCCCAACAGCGATTTTGTTACGCCGGAACTCTCGCCAGGCATCTTGTGCCGGACTTCGGCCCTCAACTTCAACTTTTTCTTTTTCTAAACCGATTTCTGCAACCATCGTATTCTTCCTTATTTAATTGTATCTACTCATTTCTCCGTTGTAGTTGGAGTCTCCTATTTCTGGAACTGTCAAAAAAAGCCTGTTCTTCAGAGATTTGTTACCCGTTGACCAATAATAAGGCAGACAATCTAGAGCTTTGGCTGTTTTGCCGACAAACGCCAGCAGATAATCAGCTGTTTAATCATACCGGATGCGTGGATCTAACCAGGCATACAAAATATCAACAAAAAGATTTGCTATGATCAGCAAAATCCCATAAATCAAGGTTAAGCCAGTTAGCAGGAAATATTCTCGTTGGGAGATGCTGTTCACAAAGAATGGCCCCATACCGGGGATGGCAAATATCTGTTCGACAATAAAGCTGCCGGTTACGGCCGCAGCCAACAGCGGACCTAACAAGGTTGCCACCGGGATCAGTGAATTCTTGAGCGCGTGAACAATGATGACCACCCGTTCATGCAGCCCTTTGGCACGAGCAGTACGGATATAATCGGCCGAAAGCACATCCAGCAAACCGGCACGCGTCAACCGGGCAATACCGGCCGCATAGGCCGTTCCCAGAGCAAAAGCAGGCAAAACAGCATGATACAAGAAATCACCCCACTGTTCTGGCCGAGGAAAAAGTTTTAATACAAAGGGTGGTTCCGCCCCCCAGAAAGCAATCGGCAGAACCTTCAAGCCGACACCAAAGATCAGAATTAATAGCGGCCCCAAGACCAGGTTGGGAATAGAGGCTGCCAAAACGGCCGCGAAAGTCGCCGAATAGTCAAGGAGACTGTTATGCCTTAACGCCGCGATAATACCTGCCGGAATGCCAATCGCAAAACCGACCATAATCGAAATAATACCTAGTTGAAAAGAAATGGGAAATGTCTCGGAAACGATATCGTTTACATCCCTGGTTGGGAAACGAAATAGCGGCCCTAGATCACCTCTGGCAAGATTACCCACATAATCGAAAAACTGCCGATATAGCGGCTGATCCAGGCCATAACGCCGTTCCAAAACCAACTTAATTTGCTCAGGCATGGCTTTTTGACCAACTGTGTCAAACGGGCCGCCGGGGACAGCATGAATCAACACAAAAGCAGCTAGGATGATTAGAAAAACGACGGGTATTGCGACAAGTACACGGCGTATGATGTAATTGATCATCAGTGCCTCCCAATTAACTGGTTATGATTAGAGATTGGTCGTTATTATATCAAACAACCAATCTCCAATCACCCTGTTTATTTAATCAAATTAACAAACATAAGGAGGAAGCGACCAAACGGCCGCTCCCTCACTCATTCAAACTAACGGTTTAGCTAAACAGAAAACGCTTAGCCTTCGCCACGGGCAGCCAGTTTAGCGTTCCAATCGAGGCTATAGTTGTACCACTGGTCGCCACCGAACAGAGCCGGGGAGTAATCGTACCAGGAATGGACACCCTGGTAAGCGATACGGACCCAAATCGGGAAGAAGGGATATTCACCCTCTGGTCCGAAGAACATGTCTTCGATCTGGGCGTACAGGTCAGTACGAGCAGCCGGATCAGTTTCTTCACGAGCCTGAACAATCAGGTCGTCAATTTCGTTGCAGGTACGATGCTGACGGTTACCAGCATTGCCACACCACAAAACGTCGCCAACCCAGTTGTTCTCATCAGCGTAGTCAGGACCCCAGCCAAGCGTCCACATGTGCGGAGCTTCTTCGTCGGGAACGTCAGCAGCGGTCGCGGCCAACAGTTCGGCGAATGCCTGCTGTTCAATCTGGATCAGGTCGGAACCACAAC
>JBAPRX010000659.1:0-16540 GCA_049281335.1 Promineifilaceae bacterium (SeqCode) | reverse complement strand
GGTCGGAGATGTTCCAACGCGGCTGCCAACGGCCGTTTTGCTAAATTCAGATGCAACCAGCACATCGGTCTTGCCACCAACCCGCACCCCGAACCCAACACCCACACCCCTCCCGACAGCGACGAAGGTCTTTGCGACCCGAACCCCGACCCCGGTCTTTTTGCCGAACGGCCCGGCGGTGAATATCACCATACCCTCCGTCAATTCCGAGTTGGTGATGGGAACAGAGGTCAGTATTGGCGGGCTGGGCCAGCTTTTACCAAGCGACACCCTTTCCGTGACCCTGGTCAGTGCGACCGGCCACCGGCTGGCAGAAGTGACAGCGGAAATGACTGATATTAACAGTTGGGAGGTTGAGTTAACTGTTCCCCAACTGGTATCCGGCCCGGCCCAGATTCAAGCGGCCGTTTTCGATGAGAATCACCAACTGGTGGCTCTGGATGTTCACGCCGTTCATCTGGCCCTGGATACCGACACCACAGATAAATATATGGCCTTATTTCGGCCGACAACGGGGGAGCAGGCAGTGGCCGGGTATAATCTGTTCTTTGACGGCCGTGCGCAGGAGCCAACCGGCAATTACATTACCATCTCGCTTTGGGACCAAAACTGTCAGAACCGGATTGCCGTCCAGGGGTTCCGCCTGAACAGCAGCACGTATTGGCAGGGCTTTCTGGTTGTACCACGTGATGCAACCGGGCCGGTCTGTGCCGTTGCAGATTTTGGGGAACGGGGAGACCCGGATTGGCGCGAAGCGCAGGTGCTTCTGGAAATCATTCCACCGACGGATGAAAATGCAAAAGGGGTCATGGTTGGCAATCCGCCCCCGAATGCCACACTAACAGCAGGGAAATCTATCTTGCTCTATGGCACAGCTTATAATGCGCCGAATAGTGAGGTTGTGGTCAGTGTGACGTTGGAAAACGGCCGGATTCTCACCGAGGTTGTGGCAACGGTCGATATATTTGGCTATTGGGAAACTTCTCTCTTTGTGCCGGATGACGCCGAAGGGCCAGCGATGATCAATGTATCAATCGGCACGCCCAGCGAAGATAATTACGCTCAAAATCAGACGGTGGTTACGATTCAGTAGAGGGGTGTATTGCGTAAAACGTAATGAGGAAAGTGTAACGTTTTGCGTATTATGGTTCACTTTCCTGGCATTGTTGGAGGAGAGCGCGAATTTCAGGGAGGGCGTTTTCGGCCGCTTCTCGGCCGAGGGCGTAGAGATTGTCAAATTCGGAGAAGCGCCAATAAGATTTACCGGCTAGATTTGGCATGATGAGACAGTCGGCCAGGGCCAGGCCGCCTCCGGCGTGTTGGACGAGAGTTTCGATAGCGGTCATTCCCCGGCCTAAGATGCCAAAGCGGCGGCTGTAAATGGGCTGGAAGATGTCTACGCCAATGACGTAGTCGGCCCCGATTTCGCGGGCGGCAAGCACCGGGAGATTGTCAACCAGACCGCCGTCGGAGAGAAGTCGGCCGTTCCACTCAACCGGCTTGAATACCATTGGAATCGAACAACTGGCCTGGACCGCTTTCGCCAGCGGCCCTTCGGTCAGGACGATTCGCTCCCCCGTTTCGGCGTCCATCGTCACAATCGCTAGAGGTGGGTTGGTTTCGGCCAGGTCTTTATCGCCCAGGAGCATGGTCAGCCATCTGGCGAGTCTGTCGAGTTCGAGAAAGCCGTCGCCAGAAAGAGCCAGGGAGAAGGAAGGAGAAGCCAGCCGCCGCCAGTTAACATAAGGGGCATACTTGAACACTTCCTCCAATGTCAGGCCGCCACAGTAAAGGGCAGCAAGGATGGAACCGGCGCTTGTTCCGGCAACACAGTCAATAGGGATGCCTTCCCGAAGCAGCACTTCCAGAACACCGAGATGGGCGACGCCCCGAACGGAGCCTCCTCCCATTGCCAGGCCAACTCGTTTACGGCCGTTATCCCTTTGCTCAGCACTCACCGCCAACCGTTCACCGTTCACTGCTTACCGTTCACTTCTATCAAGCGGGCCATTGGGTATCAATCTTGGCGCAGGCGTTGACCAGTTCGGTGGCTGCTTTGGGGGACTTCATGATCTTAGGCAGGCTGCCGGATAGTTTTAGCTGCCGGGAAACGATTCCGCGAATGGGGTCGAGTTTGCCATCCAGAACTTTGCGCCAGACGGCGACCGGGGCAGTGATGGTGAATTCGGATGATTTGTCGGCGGTCGCTTCGTAGGCGTCGCGGCACTCGCCGTGCCAGAGGTCCATGTAGAGATAGACGGTCTGGCGGTCATCAGGAACGGCCGTAACGATAAAAACCAGGTCGCCCTCCCAGTTTTTAGCAGCCTTTTGATAAGCGTCGCTGGTGTTGACTTTTTCCATAGCAACTTTGATCCATTCATCGGTGGGAAATGGAACTGCCATTGTTAGATTACCTCCTGCTCCTTTAATATATCGGGATAAATTTCCTGGCCCCGTTCAAATAATTCGGCCAGGGCAAAGGTTTTCCAGACCGGCCCTTTGACCTTCATGGCTTTGGATGTGACTGCTTTGGGCAAGCTGAGTGTGCCAAGTAAGATCTTGTGGAGGGTGTCAGAGGACATGGTGACCTCCACTTCCGGCCGGATGCGGCTGCTGCCATAGGTGATTTCAACGGGGTCGCGTCGGCCGTTTATTAGAAATTCGACATCGGGGCCAATACAACTGATGTGGATGAGCAGTTTGGCCTTTTTGACGGCGTTTTCAGCCTGGGGGTAAGTTTGGCGCAGCCGGTTGAAGAAGACTTCGGCACAGGTATAGAGTTGATCACTGGATTTATATATTGGCATATTTTTTTGAGTCACCAAATAAATTCGATATCTGAGTTAAGAAACCTGCTCGATCAGGTTATCATCACTTTAGTAGAATACAGACCGTCTTTCGCGGAGGCGGTCGTGAATCATTTCCTGGACGACATTGCGGACTTGATCGGTTAGTTGGGAAACGACGACGAGATTTTCGGCCGCATCTGGCTCGTAGCTGTCCATTGGGATTGGTTCTCCAAAATCAATGTACCATTTGGAGGGCAAGGGAATGACGCCCAGCAGGCCGAGCCAGGGGAAGCGGAGCGAGACGGGAAAGTATGGGAAGCCGGTCAGTCGGGACATGAGATTGGATTTGGCGACGGCGATGTAGGTTTCTTCAGCCCCGACAACGGAGACGGGAATGATGGGAGCCTGGGTCTTCAAGGCCATCTTGACAAAGCCGCCTCGGCCGAAGCGGGCCAGTTTGTAGCGGTCTCTATACAACTTGCCGACTCCTTTGTAGCCTTCGGGAAAGACGCCAACGAGTTCTTCTTGTCCAAGTAGGCGGGTCCCGTTTTCGATGGAGGCCATCGCCTGCCCCATCTTGACAAACATAGCGGAGAGGAAGGGCAGGGTTGGAAACCAGTTGGCATAAAGGTTACGAACCAGCCGCTGGGCAGGATGCTCGTTGAGAACGGCCGTCATAATCATGGAGCCGTCCCAGGGAAGCTGGCCGGAATGGTTACTGACCAGCAGGGCGCGGTCATAATCAGGGATATTTTCAATGCCGGTCGTTTGAACGCGCCACCAGAACTTATATAGGAAGTCGAAGAACGGCCGAACGGCCTCCAAAAATTCCCAGTCCAGCCCCCATTCGTCGGTTTCATAGTCGCCGGTCAGACGGCGTTTGAGGATGTCGCCCTGGTATTCGAGGGTGTAGTTAACCATGTACCAGGCCCCCTTCCAGGTTTCGGCATCCAATAAATCATCGTCAATGGATGCCCGAAGGCGTTTGAGAATCCCTAACCGCATCCAGGCGGGCAGCTTCTCGGACTGCTTATCCATCAACTCTACCATTCCTTCCGGGGAGAAGGGCGGTGGAGTGTATTCTGGCATGACTTTCTGAATCCGGTTAATGAGGCCGTCTAGTTCTTTCATCAGACGCTGGCGTAGTTCGCGTTCGGTCAGTTCTTCCTCAATTGGGATTTCTTCGACAGGGGGTTCTTCTGATGAGGAACGGCCATTGGCGGATTGGACGGCCGTCTGGTGAAGGTGTTCGTGAATGTAGCAGTATTTGGAACCAGATGAGGTGCTGTTTTTGCAGCGAGTACCAGCTTTGGTCAGGGCTGCACAGCGAGTGGTGGTTGTTTCGGTCATACCGATCTCCATTTAATGATTAAAGCTCACGCAAAGGCGCAAAGTTGGTAGTTGGGTAATTAGGTAAATTGGTAATCAGGTAACTGACTTCTATCTAATTACCTTAATTACCCAATTACATTCCTTTACTGTCCCTTGCAGCCTGGCGTGCGATTATTCTTCATCGGCCGTCTGTTCTCTGGCCCGGCGACGGCGTTCGATGATGTCTTGCAGCCGGGTTTCATCGTCGGCCAGACCATCGCCATTTTGGCCTATATGGCGCGGTCCAGCAAACTCGCGGAGCAGTTCGTCGGTCATGTATTGGGGGATGAATCCCATCTCTTCCCGCATCTTTGCGATGTCGGCGACCCAGGGATAGCGAAGATAGTCCCACTCAATGGGAACAAAGCGGGACGGCCGTAAAGGAGAGCCTTTGAGTAAATCCAGCCCCAAATAAGCCAGCGGATGCAGGATTGGCAGGGGCAGCTTGCGGGTAAGGGTCAAGACGCGGGTCAGAGGCATTGGCCCTTCGGCGGCGACGTTGTAGGTGCCGGAGGTGTCGTTGAGGACGGCATGAGCCAGTGCTTCAACGGCGTCGTCTTCATGGATAAATTGGAGCATGGGGTCGAATCCCAGAAGGACGACCGGCGGTTGGAGTTTGAGAAAGCGGGTCATGGGGGTGTCGGCCGTTGGGCCGACGATGTTGGCAAATCGGAGGGTCGTCAGGGCGACTTCCGGGTGCTGGCCCCGAAAACCATTGCAGAAGGCTTCCAGTTCCAGCCAGTCGCGGTTGTAGCCGTATTTGCGGGAACCGCGCAGGGGGGTTTCTTCGGTCAGGAGAGCGGAGTTGTCGGGGAGAGCGCCGTAGAGGGCCGTGCTGCTCCGCACGATGATCTTCTCCACCCCAGCCTGGGCAGCGGCCCCGAACAGCTTCATTGTTCCCATCACGTTGAGGTCGAAAGCCGTTTCGCTGTGTGCCACCTTCTCCCGAAATTGAAGGTGGCAAATGATCGAGACGCCTTCCGATTCCATTAACTCGGCCATGAGGGGATTGCGGATGTCAGCCTGGATGAAGTCTATGTCACTAACCTCTTCTGGCTGCTCCATGTCCAGGCCAATGACGTGGTAGTCGGATTCGGCAGAAAGCCTTTGTGCAACACGGCCGCCCCAGTATCCGGCCGCGCCTGTTACCAATACAACTGTTTTTTCAGCCATTCCTATCTCCCAAGAAAAGTAGTTGGTAGTCGGTTTTTTTCCACTCCTGCACTTTTGTTCATACCAACCTCACAAAAAGAGCAGCGCATTTCATGAATTATTATATGGGTGTCATCTCCTGAATACAATCTTTAGGAGCGCCCTCTGTTTTCTTGCCTTTGCGTCAAAGAAAAGATCTTGAGACAGTAGAAAACAGTTATCTATTTTACCCTCTTGACAGTTATGACGCAATGCGTTATAATGCGGGTTATGACGCAATGCGTTATAAATATGAATATGAATATTTAACCTGAAATGGAGGTTTTGAAATGGCTGAGAAAATTGAAGTTGTAGAAGAAGAACTGACTGGCGAAAATGGTAACAATGCGTTGCTGGAAATGGCGCACAAGGTTCTGTTGGCCGGTATTGGTGTTGTCGCTTTAACCCAAGAAGAGGTTGAGAAGTTTGTTGCCAAGCTGGTTGAACGGGGCGAGATTGCCGAGAAAGACGGCCGAAAAATGGTTAAGGACGTCATGGAACGCCGCAAAAAGCAGGCCGAAGAGGTCCGTTCGGATACCGGGGAAAAGGTTGATCGCCGTGTGGACGAGATGTTGACCCGTCTGAACGTCCCTACCCGCGATGACATTGATGCTTTGAGCAAGCAAATTGCTACCCTGACCCGTAAGGTTGACGCGATCCAGAAGGCCAAGAAAGAAGAAAAATAATGCGTAATGCGTAAAAACGCAATGCGTAAAACGTAACAACAAACCCGGAGAATTCTGGAACATCGAAAGATGAAAAGGGAGAGGAACGAAATATTCCTCTCCCTTTTTTGCATCAGGTTTTTCCAGCAATTCTAAAAGCGTCCAACAAATAGCCGGCCTCGATGACCACCTCAATTTCAGACGTTCCATCTGCCTTAATGCGCCAGATTGGGGAGTCTGGCTGGTCGTCGTCTATCAGCAAATAGTCCCCGTCAGGAGACCAAAGAACCCGGCTTACCGCCATCTCCAAGGGGCGTTGCCAGACAACGGTATCTGAATTTGCTTCCTGTACACTTAATAAATTCGGTTCCGACGGTAAAGGATCGTCACCCGATGATGCAATTGATAGAACGGCCGTCCATTGTCCATCCGGTGATAAAGCACTTTCCCCACGGTAGTATGAACAACGAACATGATTTGTCTGCTGGGTTACTATCTGATCGTCGGCCGTCCAGCACAATGGAGGCACACCACCACCAATGGATAAAGTCGTTTCACCGATTGTTTCCACCTGCCCGCTTGCTACCTCAACCCGTTGTATTTCACCTACCTGCACCCCTTGTTCATTCCCGGTTTCCTGGAAACAACAGGCAAAAGCGATAAAGCGATTATCAGGCGACCAAACCAGATTGGAGATACCACCGCCATAACCACTCACAAGCACCTCCCTTTGAGCCGTTAGCATGTCATAAATAACCAGACGATGTACCCCGTGAGCAAGATATTGCGAGTTTGGCGACCAGTCTGGGATGGATCCGTCAGGGCCGGTGAATCTTGGTGGCTCCGCCATCGTCACGTCAACGAATACCATATTTAATCCTGTTTGGGAGAAAGCAGCCCACCGGCCGTCCGGGGAAACACGAACCGGCCGCGACTGTGAAATACGCAGCCATGAATCGCCTTCACGCTCCATTCCCCAATCTAACATCTCTCCCTCGATCAGCCTATGCAAGCTGCTGTCGTCCACAGTCATAATCCAAAGATCATCTGAACGGGCAAATAATATCACCGGCCCGGAACTTATCACGGCCGTCGGAGAAACGGCAGCGTTGTCAGGCGTCAAAGTCGCTGTCGGCACAAACAAAGTTGGCTCAATTGTAGAAGTCACTACGGCCGGCAAAGAGGATTGCGACGTCACTTGCGTAGGAAGCACAACGGTAGGTGGAACGGTCCTGATTATAGTTGGTTCTGGTGAAAACAGCACCGCAGGTATCGAAGGGGTAGATGTCGGAATTACGCTGGTAGTGTCACATGCAACGCCAACGCACAGTATGATCGTAATCATTGACACAAAAATATATAGCTTCAACCACTTTATCATCTGGTACATGATTTAATACCTTCGATGCAACGCAAATTCAACAAGAATTGTGATTTTCTTCGCAATTACTGTGGCGACGGCTAGCAATTTTCTAATTTCAGAAAGCCGTTGGTCCAAGCCCCTCGGATTCCACGAGTTGAATTTTGTACATCCCACAGATTTGACACTGTGTGGGGTGGATTTATAATCAGTACACTGTCAACCAGTAAGGATCATCACAATTATGAACGTCATTAAACGTTACACCAATCGCAAGCTCTATAATACCTCCTCCAAGCAGTACATTACCCTGGAGGGAATTGCCGATCTCATCCGAAGTGGCGAAGAGGTTCAGATTCTGGATAATACCAATGGGGAAGACCTTACTGCACTGACGCTGACCCAGATTATCTTTGAACAAGAGAAGAAACAGGGGGGCTTTCTGCCGCGTTCTGTATTAACTGGGCTGGTGCAAGCCGGAGGAGACACGCTCGGTTCGTTGAGGCGAACGCTGGCGTCACCTCTGGATTTATTCCGGCATGTGGACCAGGAGATTGAACGGCGGCTGCGAATCCTGGTTAAACAGGGGGAGATGGATGAAAAAGAAGCAGAACAGTTACAGATCAAATTAACAAAAGCAGCAACAGAAGAAGCTGAAGAAGCTGCGATGCCCTCCGAAGAAGAGATGGAACAGTTGCTCGCCAAACACAACGTGCCAACCCGAAACGAACTTCAGGAATTAAGTTCGCAGTTAGAAGCATTGGTAGCAAAATTAGACACCTTATCAACAGATGAGTGAAATTAGCACGGAAACGCATCTCCTCTCCTGTTTTCCCAGTGTGTTTTTGTATTTTTAATCTTGACGTTGTCAGATAGTTCCTGTAAATTATCAATTGAGATTACCAACAAGCCACATGAGAAATTAACTACCGGGAAGAGAGATGGCTAATCATTGTTTGTGCTGTTACATCCATATTCAAGCAAGCTGCCAATACAATTCAGTCTAATATTAGTACGCCAACTTTGTCACATAAAGTTGGCGTTTTTTATTTCTGGTGAAACCAGAAGCCAGTCCACCTTTTGGAAAAATTCTAAGCCTAAACCCTGACGGCTTTTCCCAATTACAACCCCTATAATGACTACACGACCTTACGACAAGGAGTATTGCTGTGAAAATTGAAGGCTCTTATACAATCTCCGCTCCACAGGATGCAGTTTGGGAGGCGTTGAACGATCCTGCTGTCCTCTCAAAGACCATTCCCGGCGGAGAAGAGTTAGAACAAACAGGAGAGAATCAATATCGAGCCAAGATGAAGATTAAGGTTGGGCCGGTTCAAGGTATATTTAGCGGCAAGGTTCAACTAACTGACCTGAAACCACCGGACGGCTATCATATGGTGGTAGACGGTCGAGGCGGGCCAGGTTTTGTCAAAGGGGAGGGAACTTTACGACTGGAAGCGCAGGGGGATTCGACTATCCTTCATTACGACGGGGATGCCCAGGTAGGCGGCCGTTTGGCAAGTGTCGGCCAACGGCTAATGGACACCTCCGCCCAGGCATTGATTCGACAAAGCCTGGAAACCTTAGAAGCTCAAATTCAAGCCGGGTTACAACAGGGGGATGATACGAACGAACCGATCCCAGAAGTCGCCGCTCCGTCTCAGATACAATTCGCCGCCGGTGTCACTCGAAAAATAATCGAGGACGCTTTGCCGGAAGAAAAACGGCCGGAATTTATGCGAAACGCCATTATTGCTCTTGCAGTGATTTTGGTTCTTAAAACGCTTAACGATTGGTGGATCGACCAACTCGCCAGTCGTGTTGCACAAAAATTGGAAAAAAGGAGGTGAGCATAACGTAGGACTCATAACAGTGAAACAGGTATTGAGTCAAATCTTATCTATACACCGGGAAAATTGGTAAGAGGCTAAGAAATAATTTTCAATCGTCATCAATGAAGGAGATGGGTTTATGAAAGTTTCACTAACTGTCAACGGCAAGGCTGTCGAAAAAGATGTTGAGCCAAGAACGCTGTTGGTCCATTTTTTGCGGGACCATCTGGCGCTGACTGGAACCAACATCGGCTGCGACACCAGCCAATGTGGCGCCTGTACCGTTCATTTAAACGGGATGGCCGTCAAATCATGTACAACCTTAGCAGTTCAGGCGGACGGTGGAGAAGTTACAACCATTGAAGGGCTGGCTAATAATGGCGACCTGCATCCAATGCAGCAAGCATTTTGGGAAAATCATGGTCTGCAATGTGGCTATTGCACCCCTGGTATGATTATGGCAGCCGTTAAACTGGTTGAAAACAATCCGGGTATTACCGAGGAAGGGATCCGTCATGGTCTGGAAGGTAATATCTGTCGCTGCACCGGTTATCAAAACATCGTCAAATCTGTTAGCGCGGCAGCAGCGGCGATGGGAGGTGACTAATGGGTAATTATGTAGGTAAAAGCATGAAGCGGGTGGAAGACCCGCGTTTTATTCAAGGCCACGGCCGTTACGTTGCCAATCTTCATATCCCCGGCATGGTCCACGTAGCCATCAAGCGCAGCCCCCATGCCCACGCAAAAATCAATGCGGTTCACACGGAAGAAGCGGCCGCTTTGCCCGGCGTTGTGGCCGTTTATACCGGCCAGGATTTGATAGATGGTGGGGCCGGGTCTATCCCCTGTGGTTTTACGCCACCGGGCATTAAAACGCCGCCCCATTATGCCATCGCGGTAGACAAAGTTCGTCATGTTGGCGATGGTGTGGCTGTGGTTGTGGCCGAAAGTGCCTACATTGCTTACGATGCACTTGATCTGATTGAAGTGGATTACGAACCGCTTCCGGCCGTTGTAAATGCGAAAGCAGCTATGGACGAAGGCGCACCTCTGGTTCACGATGATGTTCCCAACAACCTCAGCTTTCACTGGCCTTTAGGGGACGCGGATGCTGTGAACGCCGCCTTTGCAGATGCCGACCATGTGGTTGAGCTTGACCTGATCAACCAGCGCCTCATCCCCAATGCGATGGAACCACGCGCCTGCGCCGCTCAATGGGACAGCTTCATGGAAACGATGACGGTCTGGACGACAAGCCAGAACCCGCACACTATCCGCTTGCTCCTGGGTGCATTTACGCTGGGTATTCCTGAACACAAGCTGCGAGTTATTTCGCCAGACGTTGGTGGTGGCTTCGGCAGCAAGATTTTCCATTATCCTGAAGAAGTGATCGTCCCCTGGGTGGCACGAGCTGTCAATCGTCCGGCAAGATGGGTGGCAACGCGCAGTGAATCATTCATGACGGATGCACACGGCCGTGATCATGTAACCCATTGCAAGTTAGCCCTTAAGAGCGATGGCACCTTCACCGGCTTGCACGTGACAACCTATGCCAATATGGGCGCCTATCTTTCCACCTTCGCTCCGCTGATTCCCACTGCTTTGTATATCACGCTTTTATCCGGCCTGTATAAAATTCCGGCCATTTTTGGCGAATCCTACGGCACTATGACCAACACCGTCCCGGTAGATGCCTATCGTGGCGCCGGTCGCCCCGAAGCCAGTTATGTGGTGGAGCGCCTGGTTGATATTGCGGCTCAAGAATTGAATATGGACCCGATTGAACTCCGGCGCAAGAATCTTATTCCGGCCGACGAATTTCCTTATCAAACACCGGTGGCGTTGATGTATGACAGCGGCAACTACCAGGAACTTTTGAATTCGGTTGAATCACTGGCCGACTATAAAGGAATGCGAGCAGAACAAGAAGCGGCCCGGAAAGACGGCCGTCTGGTTGGTGTCGGCATCAGCGGCTGTATCGAAGCCAGCGGCCCGGCCCCATCGGCAGTGGCAGTTGGTTTAGGCGCGGCTATTGGTCTGTATGAAAGCGGCGTTATTCGCGTTCATCCCACCGGCAAGATCACTGTCCTCACCGGTTCACACGCTCATGGGCAGGGGCATGAAACAACCTTCGCCCAAATCGTGGCCGATGAATTAGGCGTCCCGATGGAAGATGTGGAGATCATTCATGGTGATACGGAACGCACGCCTTATGGTGTTGGCACTTATGGCAGTCGCAGCGCCGCGATTGGCGGCAGCGCCCTGGTTAAAAGCGCTGAGAAGATTCGGGACAAAATGACCAAAATTGCAGCCCATCAGTTGGAGGCGGCAGTCGAGGATATGGTGTATGACCGGGAAAGTGGCAAAATCTATGTGAAAGGGTCTCCGGATCAGGCCAAGGCTTTTGGTGACATCGCTTTTGCTGTGACAACGGCCGATAATCTGCCGGAAGGCATGGAAGCCGGTCTTGAGGAAACCTCTTTCTACGATCCCGCTAACTTCACCTTCCCCAACAGCGCCCATATTGCCCAAGTCGAGATTGACAAAGATACTGGAACGGTATCGATTCAAAAATATGCGGCCGTTGATGATGTCGGTAATGTCATTAACCCGCTCATCGTAGATGGTCAGCTTGTAGGCGGCATTGCACAAGGTGTCGGACAGGCACTTTGGGAAAATGGCGTCTATGATGACAACGGGCAGCTTTTGAGCGGCACCATGCTTGATTATGCGATGCCACGCGCCGATGGTTTTCCGCGTATTGTCACAAATCGTATCGAAACGCCATCTCCCCATAACCCATTGGGTGTGAAAGGCGCAGGCGAAATGGGTACGATTGCAGGCACGGCTACCATTGCGAATGCTGTGATAGATGCGCTGTCTCCGCTAGGAATTAAGCACATGGATATGCCCTTAACGGCCGAAAAAATCTACAATGCCATACAAGCAGCCAACGGAGGAGGTAACTAATGTATCCACCTAAATTTGATTACTATCGCGCCAGTTCAGTAAACGAAGCCATTGCTTTGCAGCAAGAGCATGGTGGCAAGTTTCTGGCTGGCGGCCATAGTCTGATTCCAATTATGAATTTGCGCCTGACTGATCCGGGAACACTGATTGACATCGGCCGTATTGACGGGATGAAAGGTATTAGCGTTAGCGGCGATACGGTTCGGATTGGGGCATTGACAACCCACGCCATGGTTGCGGCCTCTTCCGCGGTTCCGACCGTTCTGTCGGAAGCTGCCGGTATGATCGGCGATCCGCAGGTTCGCAACCGGGGTACGGTTGGCGGTAATATCTCACATGCCGACCCCGCCTCTGATCTGCCGACTGTCTTCACTGCGCTTGGTGCAACAATGCACATTCAAGGGCCGGGTGGCAGCCGAACGGTGAGCGCGGAAGATTTCTTTGTTGATCTGTTCACAACGGCATTGGGCGAGAATGACTTGTTGGTGGCGATTGAGGTCCCTGCTTCCAACGGCGCAGGCTCGGCTTATGCCAAGCTGTTTAACCCCGCTTCTCGATACGCGATGGTTGGCGCAGCGGCGGTTCTTTCAGTCTCGAATGGCGTTTGCAGTTCGGCCAGCGTTGCTGTTGGCGGTCTGACGCCGAAGGCGACAAAAGCCAATTCCGTCGGCGCTGCCCTAACCGGCCAGCCGTTGAATGCTGATACGATTGCGGCTGCGGCTGCGGCCGTTAGCGGCGATCTGGGCAACGATGTTATCGGCGATATTCATGCCAATGCGGATTATCGACGGGCAATGGCACCGGTCTTTGTCAGACGCGCTTTAACGAAAGCGGCCGAACGTGCCAGCTAATCGTTTCATTTTTGTAACTTTATTAAAGGCCGGTTGATTGCTCAACCGGCCTTTTTTATTCCTACCTGGAAACTTACTGGCTGCCGAAACTGCCGACCGCGTGAAGCCCCTGACACCTGAACAGTCCCTTTTTCCCATCTAAATGAATAGATTTCGTAGCAAAAACGGAGTAAAATTCAGGTAAGTATTAGGGGAGTTGTTCCTCTAACTATTATTATGAATCTTCAAGGGGTTCACGCCCAGTCGTGCAAACCTCTTACTATCCGAGACGTGATTTGCCAATTACGTCTCGGATACTGGCAGAGCCAGCTTTACTTTCAGGTGAAAATAATGAAAAAAATACTCTTTTGGGTTTCCTTATTCCTATTCTTGGGGGTTGCCTGCAGCGAGAAACCACCAGAACCAACAGCAACACCAGAACCGACAGACACGCCGGAACCAACAGCAACATCAACACCCACACTGACACCTGTTCCGACACCAACCGTCACGCCATCTGTGACGCCAACACCGGCCCCTCTTACGCCGTCTCAGGTTTTCGATCTGGTTTCGCCCTCAATTGCTTATGTCCGGTTACCAACGAAGTCGGGTAGCGGGGTGATCGTTGAGGGTGGATACATCGTAACAAATGCCCATGTTGTCTGGCCTTATAACAAAGCGAGAATCGTATTCCCAGATGGCTCGGAATTTCTGGATGTACCTGTCCTGAACCTGGACTTGATGGCCGATCTGGCCGTTCTCGGTCCGGTTGAGGTTGACGTGGAACAGCAAGAACTGGTAAATGGCGAAGACCTGGTTATTGGCAGCGATGTTTTCCTGATCGGCTATCCCGGTGAACGGGAAGATTTTCCCCAACCAACGATTACGCGGGGCTTAATCTCACGGGTACGTGAATGGGAGTTCCTGGGCATTACTTATTTTCAGACGGATGCTACCATTGCCGGAGGACAAAGCGGCGGCGTGCTTGTTTCTGATATGGGAGAGGTCATCGGCATTTCCGGCCTCTCGTTCACGGAGGCCGGTTTTGGCATTGTTGCTTCAGCGGCCGATATTGAATCGCGGGTTGAAGGACTGATTGCCGGTGAGGATGTCGATGGTCTGGGGGACCGACGGCTGCCTCTCGAAGGGGGAAGGAAAAATCAAACGGTCATTCTTGCCGACCAACTGGAAACGCAAGTTTATATTTTAGATGAACCGGTTGGAACAGAGGTGACGATTGAGATGTTTGGCGTTAACAAAGGCGGGTTCAGATTGTTGGATCCGTTTGGCTCGACAGTTATGTATGTCAATTCCTTCATCACGGGTGAAACAAGTGATACGGCCGAGATAGAAACAGAAGGGCCGCATTTCCTCGAAGTATTCCAGTCAGGCACAGGCCGGAGCACCTTTTCGATAACGAGCAGCCATGATCTGTACCGCTATGAAAACCCGGAGGAAGACAGGCTTGATTTTGTCACTTCTCCATATGTTCTAGACGCCCCAACTAAAAGACAGGGAAGCATTGATTATCCTGGGGATATCGACTCGTTCTTGATTGAGCTTGATGCAGGTGATGAGATCACGATTCGGGTGGACTCTATTTTGTTTGACCCATTCATTGAAGTGACCTATCCCGGAGCGACGATTGATGATGTAATTTCGGATGATGACAGCGGCGGGGGTATTTTTGATCTGAGTCCGGAGCTTACTTATCTGGCCCCTCACGATGGCCGGTACCGGATCATTGTTGAAGATATTGGTTATGGCGGGCAGGGCGGCTATGTGCTGACGGTGGAAAAGCCATATGAAGGCGCACCCACCCCCGTTCCTCCTAAACCAACGCCAGTACCGATTGACAGCCCATTTGGCCCCATGCACTTATATGAGAGCGATGACTATCCCTTCACCATGCAATATCCCGCGAGTTGGAGCAGACGAAACGGGACGTTTTTCACCTCCCTTTATTCGGGATGTACTTTCCTTGAGTGTGTGTACAGCCCAGAAGGTGACGCCCTGGTATTTACAGAATTAGATCTGTCAATCATTGATGCAGAGGACGTTTCGCTGGATCTATTTGTCCAGGCTATTCTAGCTAATTACCGAGATCAGGGTAAGACACTGATTTCCCGTGAATGGCTTGTTACTGAGCAGGGATTGACCGGCGTTTTGTTAAAGTCCACCAGTGAAGACTTTAATGATGGCGTCCTTTATGATTTTATCTATATTAAGGATGGTACCTTCTTTAATGCCACCTATATAATTGATGAAACACATGTAGAAGCATTAGATGAACAAATAAGGTACACTTTTAGCACTTTTGAAGTCACTGAGGATTAATACCCAATATGAAATTTGGCCCCATCCCAATAGACCAAGCTGAAGGCAAAATCTTAGGCCACAATATCACAGGACCAGACGGCCGTCGTGTCTTTCGGAAGGGGAAACCATTAGGGATCAAAGATGTAGAACGGCTGCGACAGTTGGGGCGCAGCACAGTCTATGTGGCCGAACTAGAGCCGGATGACGTGGATGAAGATACGGCCGCCGGGCGACTGGCGGCGGCCGTAATGGGGAGTGGGCTGCGTATCTCCGGCCCATCAAACGGCCGTGCCAATCTCTTTGCCACCTACCCCGGCGTGCTGCGGGTGGATGCGTCTCGTCTGACCCAAATGAACAGTTGGCCGGGCATTACCCTGGCGACATTGGTGGGACATTCGGCCGTTCGTCAAGGAAAGATGGTGGCAACGGTCAAGATTTTGCCATACGCCGTGCCGGAGGCATATGTCCGCCAATCGGAGGAAGCCGCCGCCCAGAACGGGCCGGTTATCTTCGTCTCGCCTTTCACGCGAAGCAAGGCGGGCTTGATCCTGTCTGGATCACCTTCGGCACGCGAACGGATCGTTCATGGCTTTGAAAGCGCCTTACAGCAGCGGCTGGCTGGTTTGAATGCCGCTATCACCAGGGTAGATTTTGTGCCTCTGGAAGATGAGCAGGGTGAAGAAGAGTTGGCGGCTGTTATTCGTCGCTATCTGGATGAGGAAATTGAGCTGATCATTCTGGCTGGGGAGACGGCTATTATGGATCGCTTTGATTTGGCCCCAAGAGCAGTGGAACAGGCAGGGGGAGAAGTGACCTGCTACGGTGCGCCGGTTGATCCGGGCAATTTGCTGATGCTGGCCTATCATGGGGCGGTTCCAATTATGGGTGCGCCGGGCTGTGTCCGCAGCCCGAAGACCAATATCGTTGATCTGGTGCTGCCGCGTCTTTTGGCGGGCGACCGGTTGGACCAGACAACGCTGATTCATATGGGACATGGTGGCTTGCTAGAGGATGTACCGGAACGGCCGATGCCGCGCAGCCGGTTGGTCTAAGCTCACGCAAAGGCGCGAGGACGCAAAGAGGTCCTAGGGTTTTTCGCTGTGGGTAAGGAGCAAGCTCATCTTCCAATAAAAGATGGCTAAAATCAGTTGAGCATCTGGCGGACGACCTCATCCAGAATGAGGGTTTTGCCTTTCTCGCGGGCTGAAATAAC
>JBAPRX010000658.1:0-11647 GCA_049281335.1 Promineifilaceae bacterium (SeqCode) | reverse complement strand
GTCTAACAAAGGTGCATGACACGACCAGGAGGGGTTTTGAAGCAAAGGCGAGCAGCGCCATGCACCTTTATCGTTATTAATATTTTATACAATGGCGGATTGTTGAAAAGATGCAAAGGGTAATGGGTCAACTGTCCTATTCAATTTAGGACATTCGACCCTGCAAATAGAAGCTAAATAAGTTTATGATGTAAATAAGCTAGTGATAAACAACGTTAAACATACATTTACTTTGCAAATAGCAAAGATTTCGAGGAGACAAGATAATGAAGCAAATTATTACCCGCAAAGGAGTTGTTGTACAGGACCCACCTTTTGCAACGACTTTATTTTCCGACACTCGTTTAGCATGGCTCTGGCTGGTGGCAAGAGTATGGGTTGGCTACCAGTGGATTGAAGCCTCCCTTCACAAGATTGGCAACCCGGCCTGGGTTCAGACCGGGGAAGCATTGAAAGGATTTTGGACGAGCGCAGTCGCTGTTCCTGATGGCGGCCATCCGGCAATTGCTTTTGATTGGTATCGCAGCTTTATTCAGTTTTTGCTGGATGCTCAAGCGTATACCTGGTTTGCCAAACTGATTGCTGCCGGTGAAATGTTAGTCGGCATTGCCTTAATCCTCGGTATCTTCACTGGGTTTGCAGCTTTCTTTGGCTCTACGATGAACTGGAACTTTATGATGGCCGGTTCAGCCAGCATCAACCCGCTCTTACTTGTTATCTCAATCGGTCTGGTATTAGCCTGGAAAATCGCCGGATACTATGGATTAGATAGATTCGTTCTACCTTTCCTCGGAACTCCCTGGCGAGGAAGGAAAGTTGAACCCCCAGAAGTTCAGCCAGCAATCGCTTAAAAATCTCAAACAATTAAGCTGAGATAGATAAGCTTGTGACAATTGAATAAAACAAAGACAATTGAATAGAACTAAGGAGTGAAGGTGGCTGGAAAGAGCCACCTTCTTCCACTCACCGAAAGTCAGGCTTTTTGACAAATAGCAGCACATACAGCCTGACTTTGTCAGATTATAATCTTCCTCGATTTCCAGGAAAGAATCTTAATGAACTCACCAATTGTGGACACCTTACGCAACTTTTTTGACCTGAACACGGGGCTGGTCTTTTTCGTTTACGGACAGGTCTTCTTCGTTCTTGGTCTGGCAATTGTGTTGCAGTCAAGGAAACAAAGCAGATTGGATCTGGCCCGGAGTTTGCGCTGGCTTGGTGCGTTTGGTATTACCCATGGGCTGCATGAATGGGGTGTTTTCTTCGTCCCAATGCAGGCCACGTATATGAGTACCTCTTTCATCCTTCTCCTTCAAGTTATTCGAGTTGTCTTGCTAGGGTTGTCCTTCTTTTTCTTGTTTCAGTTTGGGGCGGAACTTCTGAGCGAACGATGGCCGCGATTGCTCTCTGTTCCCGTTACGATGACGTCTGTCCTGTTTGTCCTCTTTGCAATTGTATCTATTGAAGGGGGTGGCCTGGGAGCCTTGCAGCAGCAGGCGTCTATCTGGTTTCGATACCTGATTGGTTTTCCGGGAGCAATGCTGGCCGCATTTGGGCTGCGTTACCATGCAAAAGAGCATATCAAACCACTCAATCTGAACCATATTTATCGAATGCTCCAAATCGCCGGAATTTCTATGGTCGTTTACGGCATCTTTACCGGGCTGGTTGTGCCATTTGGGGATTTCTTTCCGGCAAACTGGTTGAATGACTCTCTTTCGATTGAATGGCTGGGGATTCCAACCCCGGTTTTCCGTTCCCTCATTGGTCTGGTTTTAACAATAACAATTATTCGAACGTTGGAAGTCTTTGACCTGGAGATAGACGAGCGGATTGAAAAACTGGAAATTGAAAACAGTCTGGTGGCAGAGCGGGATAGAATCGGCCGAGAACTGCACGATGGCGCAATCCAACAAGTCTACACCGCAGGACTTATCATCGAATCCGCCCGCCGCAGGTTAGCGAATGAAGAAGATATCGTTGCCCAACGGCTGGATCGGGCTGTGACCGTCTTAAACCAGGCCATCACCGGCCTGAGAGGTTATATGAAGGAACTGCGCCAGGAACCGACTCATGTAACCTTGTTTCAGGGATTAGACCAATTGGCCGATGATCCGCGCTTTAAGTCGTTGATGGACATTTACATCTCATCAAACCTGCCCTCCGAACCAAAATTCGACCCGATTCAGACAACTCACGTTTTGTCCATTGTCGGTGAGGCGCTTTCAAACGCTGCTCGACATGCCCAGGCGCGAAAGGTAGAGATCGAGACTACGGCTAAAAACGGCCGTCTAATTATCACCATTGAGGATAACGGCCGAGGTTTTGAACAGCAGAAAGGTGGCGATGGATATGGCTTGCGAAATATGCGGGATCGAGCGAGACTCTTAGGAGGCGACCTGACAATTGCTTCAAAGCCCGATCAGGGAACGAAGATCACGCTGACAATGCCATTGGAGGAATAATGAAGGAAATTATCAACGTCATTCTAGTTGATGACCATGAGGTGGTCCGCCTGGGGTTGATGACCTTGCTGGAAGATCTTCCCTGGGTTCGGGTGGTGGCGGAAGCTGGTTCGGCAACAGAAGCCATTCACGCAACGGCGGCCCATCAACCGGATGTTGTTGTCATGGATATTCGGATGCCCGGCAGCAGCGGGCTGGAAGCCTGCCAGGAAATTACCCGCCGGTGGCCGGATGTCAAGGTTGTTATGTTAACCTCTTTCATGGATGATGAACTTATTTTTCAGGCTATCCAGGCCGGGGCATCGGGCTATGTTTTGAAACAGGTAGGCAATGAATCGCTCATTGAAGCGTTAGAAGCAGTGCGGCAGGGAAAAGCATTGTTGGATCCGGCTGTGACCCAGCGCGTGTTGCAGCGGGTACGGAAGACAGAAATAGAACATGAAGCGGCCGCTTTTCGGGAGTTATCAGAGCGAGAGATGGGAGTTTTGGCGTTGGTTGCAGAGGGGAAATCAAACGGCGAGATTGCTGCGGCGTTGTCTCTTTCAGAAAAGACGGTTCGCAACCACGTCAGTACGATTCTGTCTAAATTGGGGCTGACGAATCGGATTGAGGCAGCGACCTATGCCGTCCGCCACCACCTTGAAAGGTATTTACACTAAAAAAGTAACTGGTAATTAGTAATTGATACTTTGTCCATTAGACAATCAATTACCAATCACTAATTACCAATTACCAACCTTCTTAAGTTTTTAGTAGCCTAAAACCTCAACAACGGTACGAACAGCTTCGGCCGAATGGTCCAGCATCGCTTTCTCTTCCTCATTGAGGTCCATCTCAATGACGCGCTCGACCCCTTTTCGGCCGAGAACGGCCGGAACGCCAATGAACAAGTCGTTGTAGCCATACTCGCCCTGAGTATAGACCGCGCTGGGGATGACCCGCTTCTTATCTTTGAGAATTGATTCAACCATGATAGCGACTCCGGCAGCGGGTGCGTAATAGCCACTGTAGCCCAGCAGCCCGACGATCTCGCCCCCACCCTTTGCTGTCCGTTGAATGATGGCGTCTAATGTCTCTTTATCAATCAGTTCGGTAACGGGGATACCGGCAACGGAGGTGTGGCGGGGCAGCGGAACCATCGTGTCGCCATGCCCACCGAGAACGATGCCATGAATGTCTTCGACACTGACGCCCAATTCCATCGAGATAAATGTCTTGTAGCGGGCTGTATCAAGCGCACCAGCCTGGCCGATGATTCGCTCTCGGGGGAAGCCCGTAATGTGCTTAATCACGTGGCACATGGCGTCCAGGGGGTTGCTAACAACCACGACAATGCTGTCAGGGGCAAATTTCTTGATATTTTCGGAGACTTCCTCCATCACCTTCTGATTAATCTTGACCAGTTCGTCACGGCTGGGGAATTTGCCAGTTTCGGGATCTTTACGGCGGGGAACACCGGCTGTTACGACGATAACGTCCGCACCTTCAATAGCCGAGGCATCGCTGCTGCCGGTGACGCGGCTGTCAAATCCGATGGCGGGGGCGGCTTCGTAAAGATCAAGAGCCTTACCGGCAGCCACCTGACCGAATATGTCAAAAAGGACGCAGTCGCCGATTTCTTTTTCAGCGATCCAGTGGGCGGCGGTTGCGCCGACGTTTCCAGCTCCGTAAAAAGCAATTTTGTTTTGCATTGTGTTATATCCTTTTAAACTAAAATTATGAGTTTGAGACTTTTGTTGTTTCAGATAGAAGCTTTTGCTTCTATTTGGCATTGCTCAACAACAAAAGTCGTGCTGTAAAACGAGTTTGAGACTTAATCGTCCTGGAAATCTTCGTAAATTTCGTCCAGGAGTTGGGCAGCCTCTACCAGTTTATCAAGGGGGTTTTGGTCGCCGGTGAAGTAACGGTAGTCGGCCGGCATGAGGTCCAGGGTTTGCAGTAATTCGCGGTATTTATCATCCAATGACTTTGAGCTGACCCCATAGTAAGCGGCGATCTCTTCCTTGCTTTTCTTAGTGAAGTTCACCTTGCAAATGGCATAAGTTACGGCCGAAGCCCACAGTTCTGGTTTTGGAACCCGTAACGGCCGACGGCCGACCGTGATCCGGTATTCCAACCACATCTGGATCGCTTTGCCCGTTTGCTGCATCGGCAGTTCCAGCTTCGCCGTCCCCTCGATCAACAGCGTTTCCACTTCGTCCAGGGCCGACGAAAAGAGCCGTTCATACCGGCTGGCAACGTTATCATCTGTCTCGTTGTGTAAATAATCGCCCAATGACCGCATGGCTTCGGGGTAATTTCCCCCACGCGCATAGGCTCTGGCGAGGTTCAGGTGATACTCAGGGTTATTGGGATCGGCCGAAACAGCCTGCTTAAATGCAGCAACGGCCGCATCTATCTCCCACTCAGCATAATTCTTCAGGCCTAACTCATTTTGTTTCACTGCCTGGGAACTTGATTTAGCAGCGGGCTTTTTTGCAGTCGCCATACCTTCCTTCCGAAAAAACTACTTTACAATCAGGAGAGTTCAACGACAGACAATGGTGTTTCGATGGGAACGGTTTCCTTCTTCAATTCAAAAGCCAACACCTGCTCCAAAGCCGCAATGGCAACGGCCATCATCTGCTCATCCGGTTCGCGGGTTGTCAAATGTTGCAGCGCCAGATTTGGCCTGGTGATGAGGCGGATGAACGCCTTATCTTGATGTTTGGCTGAAAAGCGAATGAACTCATATGCGATGCCAGCCACAACTGGCAGCAGCAGTATACGAGACAATATTCGCATTGGAATGGAAAGAGGGGGCAGCAATGTAAAAATAAGAATCGAAATAACCACGACTGTCAATAGAAATGCTGTGCCACACCGGGGATGTTCCAGCGAAAAGCGGGCCACAGAAGCTGGCGTCAGCTCTGCCCCGGCCTCATAAGCGTTAATTGTTTTGTGTTCTGCACCATGATAGCCATACAAGCGGCGAACATCGGGCATAAGGCCGATTATCCAGACATAGCCGACAAGCAGCACCAACCGGATCAAGCCTTCTATAGCGTTGCTGAATAGATTGGACTGAATCCCAAACAGGCGTTCAGCCTGGCCTGCCAGGAAAGCGGGCAGGACGAAGAACAGACCAATCGAGAGGCTGAGGGAAAATATCACCGTCCCCAACTGCATTGGCCCTTCAAAGACGCTGGCGGGATTCTCCTCGCCTTCCTCTCCCTCTTCTTCCAGGGCGACTTCGGCCGAAAACATCAGGCTCTTAATACCTAACCCTAAGGCATCCCATAGGAGCGTCAAACCGCGCAAGAAGGGAATCTTTGCCAGCCCACCGCCATAAATGCGAGGGTCTAATGGTTCCGTGTGAATAACAATCTCCCCATCGGGATCGCGGACAGCAACTGCCAGGGCTTTTGAACCACGCATCATGACCCCTTCAATAACCGCCTGTCCACCATAATTAAACTCTGTTTGTTTTGTTGTATTGGGCATAGTGAGTGGATTGTACAAAGGGGTGGTATGCGCGTCAAGGAGAATAGTAAGCAGTTAAAAGTGAAAAGTGATAAGTTCCTGGTTCCAACTTTTCACTTCTTACTTTTCACTAATCACCAGATTCAGGACAGACGTTGGAAGCTGGAGAGGATCGTTCTAAAGGTCTGGACATAGGTTGAATAGATGTAGTCTTTGGCGCAGACTGTCGCCAACATGCTCTCCTCCTCGCCAAGAAAGAACTGCTGGTTACAACTGAGATGGTCAACACCATTTTCGCCTGCGACCGGTATTTCGGAATAAATCTCCAGGTAGCTTCGGTCCGTCTCCACCTGCACCTCGGCCCTCGAATTACTCAGGCCACTGCCAAATAATAACTGGGTGGCATCATCGTAGGTCAGGCCGTTCAGACGCCGGCTGCGGGAAACGAGCATGAAGGCATCGGCCGTTATCAAGGTTTCCATGACGGCCGACTCACTCTCAAGCTCGGCCGTTTCTGGCGTAGAAACTGCCAGAAAATCCACCTCCAAATCATCTGTCTCTGAACTGAAGGGGGTCATCCCTGTCAAAAAGAAATCTCCCGCCTCTAAAAGCTCTGATAGAGCGGGGTCTGAACGCTCTTCTCGCCTTACCGGCTCAAACCAGCGCCATTCTTCGGGCAGGTAAAAGGTGAAACGCGAATTCAAGTCTCGAATCACTTCCCACCCATCCGGCGCTTGCTGTCCCACTTCGGCCGAAACTTTTGGCTGCTGGCCCAATATATGGGTCACAACCAGAGCAGAGAGGATTACGACAACGGCAACAACCACATAGCCGCCAATCGTTCCTATCGATTGGGTATGCTGCCACCCTTCATTGACGGCGACTTTTTCCGGCTCCTCAATATCGCGTCCTGGCAGCGGCTTCCCGCAGTGCCAACAAACCTTATCCGTAGCCAGGGCCAGTTGACCGCAATTTTCACATCGTATGTTCATAAAATCTTTTTACATTCAAGGTGACTGGCACTTTTTAAAATAGGCAAAAAACCAACAAATTTCTAAGTGTCTGTCACCCGATCTATCAAATGATTCAAGTGTAAACGCATTTACACCCCCATTGTATCAAAATTGCCCTCTATTTCATGGGGAAATGGTATTATTTACCTATTGATAAAGCCTACCACAAATCTTTACAATATAAACAACTGATACAGATTAGTTGAGATTCAAAAACACACAACTTAATTCCTCCTTTTTCTCCTCTTCCCACAAAAAGCCTTGCTATCCTCTAGCAAGGCTTTTTGTGTGTATAATGGGGTGAAAAAAAAATGGATGTGAAACGCCTTTCTCCCCCCAACCAACATCATTTGTACCCTCCTACCCCAATTCCAGGTGTCTCATTTCGCCTGGCTGTCATCGGAGACCTGCCAACCCTGCATGAGAATTGTTATCCAGAGACAAATTGGCGGCAGTTTCGGGATCATTTTGAATATTTGCTCAAATGGCAGCATAACGGCCGATGCTGCATCCTGATTGCGGAGACTATCTTCCCCCAAAAAGCAACCAGCCATGAATTAACACAAATTGACACGAATGGTTTTATAGGCAATGGTGGCATGGCGGAAGAATCAATGCCGTCAATGATTATTGGTGGGGGGCAGGTGTTCTTCCGAACGGAAATGGCTGAAATTGCGGAGCTTTCTGTCCATTTTGATTACCGGAACCGGGGGATTGGCACAGCCATCATTCATATTCTAAGTCAAATTGCCCTGGACAGAAAAATAAGTATCCTTGAGATTGGGGTTGCGGTCGAAAATCAGGCAGCCCTTCGTCTATATCGCCGGCTTGGGTTTGCGTGGGACCGTTATTTGCGCCTCCCCGACGCCCAGGAAGCGATAATACTTAGAAAACGACTTATCCAGAAACATAAAGGACCAAAGGATCATCAATGAACTTCACCCAGACTGATGAAAACAAGTATTTGCGGGAGCAGTATAAGACCCAAGATAATTTGCAAGTTCGCATTCAGACCCATGAAAAGTACACCCAACCTAAAATTGATTTTAACGCGTTTGTACTGGATCAAATTAGCTGGTCTGGACAGGAAACGGTGATTGACGTTGGTTGTGGGGCGGGCGTCTATGTCGAATCAGCCCAACAACGAGGTGGAGCGTATTATGCCTGTGATTTGTCGTTCGGTATGCTCCAGGGGTTGAACAGGCCGGGGCTGTCTCGCGTGAATCTGGACGCCCAACAGCTTCCATTTGCAGAAGAAACGGCCGATGTCATTTTCGCCAACCACATGCTCTATCACGTACCGGATCAAGGTGCGGCCGTTCGGGAGATCAGGCGCGTTCTGCGTCTTGGAGGCTATTTACTGGCTGCTACCAACAGCGCCAACAATATGCCAGAACTGTCCGATTTGCGCTCGGCCGTCTTCCAACATTTCGGCATTTCGGCCACCAATGTACCATCAAAGCCAAGTCTGACCTTTACTCTCGAATCTGGGCATGAACTGCTAGGGCGTCATTTTTCGGCCGTGCAGCGCCACGACCACCCCAGCGCTCTCATCTTCCCAGAATCACAACCAATCATAGATTATCTCAGCAGCAGTAAAGGCTACTATATCGGCTATTTCCCTAAAGAAATCAAATGGGCCGAAGTAGAGGACGTAATCCGTCAAGAAGTAGATAACCATATCGCCCAACATGGCACATTCCGAGTCAACAAACTAACCGGCGTCTTTGTCTGCCAAAAACGTTAACCTATCAAATTATTTTGGCTCTTTAGGGTTTCGTGGGGTCAGTGAAAAACCTGCCACGAATTAACACAAATTCACACGAATTGTGAAAAAATTAGTGAAAATTCGTGGCAAAAAATTAACTACTTGGTAGATAACTCCATGAAATCCCAGAGACCTATTATTTTTTGTCATGCAAAGACGCAAAGAAAAAAATTGGCGCCTATATGTGAGATTTCTTCTTTTGCCAAATAAGATATGAAACAATTTGCACTGCAGATAAATCGTCGCTCCATCCGCCGCTACCAACCAACATCCATCCCAAAAGAACTTGTGCAAGAGATATTAACGGCCGCAATCTGGGCGCCCTCCGCCCACAACCGCCAGCCCTGGCGCTTTGTCGTTATGCAGGAAGCGGCCGATAAAGAGCGTCTGGCAGCGGCAATGGGCCGTCGCCTTCGGGCCGATTTAACGGCCGATGGCGTTCCCCAAGATGCCATCGAAAAAGATGCCGGTCGCTCCTATCAACGAATAACGGCCGCACCCGTCCTGATCCTGGTCTGCCTGACGATGGCCGACATGGACAGCTACCCCGACGAGAAACGCGCTAAAAATGAATGGCTCATGGCCGTCCAATCCACCGCAATGGCCGGTGAGAACCTCTTATTAGCCGCCCATGAAGCCGGGCTGGGAGCCTGCTGGATGTGCGCCCCCCTCTTTTGCCCTGATGTGGTCAAAGAGACGCTCGCCCTCCCGCCAGATTGGGAACCGCAAGGCTTGATCACAATGGGCTACCCCGCTGAAAACAAACAAAAAAACCGCCACCCCCTCAACAACAGCGTCCTCTTTCTTTAACAAAATGCCCTTCTCCTCAATCAATTTCAATCCTTATCCTTCAAAAGCTGCAACCTTTATCGCCATTCCCAAGTGGTCTCTTTTACCGTCATTCACAATTTATTATTGGTTATTAATCCATTTTGCATCCCCGCCCCTTTTTGCTAAAATTAGTAAACGTATGAATTATGTGATTCATCAGATGATTCAAAGTTTTACTAACGTCCAAAATCAGCTATGCGCCTGAATAACCATAACTCTGACTTACTCCAATACCTTGTTGACCAGGGTATCACACCCGGCGACCGCCTGCCCGCTCTGACAGATTTAAGTGACGAGTTGGATGTGAGCGTCAGCAAACTGCGGGAGCAGTTGGAGTTGGCCCGTCATTTGGGCATTGTCTCGGTTCGGCCGCGTTTGGGAACCCGACGAGAAAAGTTTGATTTTCATCCGGCCGTTTCGACCAGCCTGTTCTTTGGCCTGGCAACCGGGGAAGCGTCCTTTGAGCAGTTTAGCCAACTGCGACAGACTATCGAAACCAATATGTGGGATGAAGCCGTTCGTCAACTGACCGGCGAAGACAAGGCAGAACTGCAAAAAATCATGTCTAAAGCCTGGGGCAAACTCCGGGGCCATCCGGTTCACATTCCCAACGGCGAACATCGCGCTCTCCATCTGAAAATCTTCAGCCGTCTGGACAATCCTTTTGTCCAGGGGTTGTTGAAGGCCTATTGGGATGCTTATGACGCCACAGAGCTGACCCGTTTTGCCGATTATCAATACTGGCTGGATGTCTGGAATTTTCACCAACAGATTGTGGATGCCATTTGTGATGAACAGTATGAAGACGGCCGTGCGACGCTGGTCAAACATTTTGAATTATTGCCGACAGTCACCCACCCGGAAGCGTTTGTAAATAGAGGGTAGGAAACGGCCGTTCGTGAAGCGCAGTCAAGTCTTTAGTAATTTGTTTTAGAAGCTCTCTTAATCGAAGGGGATGGAAGGAAATGGAGTTGTTATGGATCTAAAAGAAGATTTGTTGACCGAGCAGGTCAACCATTTGGACTTGACCGGCTTTTGTAAGGTAGAAGCCAGGTCAACCATTCGAGATGTTGTTGGAAAGATGCGTCAACAGAATGTGAATGTTAGCCTGGTTATGGATGGCGGCATCCTGACAGGAATTTTGACGGATCGGGATGTCCTTCGCCGCGTTGCCGGAAAAAGGGAAATTTGGGACGAGCCAGTCAGTTCCATTATGACCCCCAACCCCATCACCATTGATCCGACAGCGTCGGCGGCCGACGCGCTCTGGTTGATGGATGAAAAGCGTATTCGCAATTTACCGGCCGTTGATGGATCGGGAAATGTTGTCGGCAATATGACCCATCAGGCCATTATCAATTACCTGGCCGCTCGTTACCCGACAGAAATATTAAATTTGCCCCCGAACCCACATCAGATTGCGGAGCAAGTTGAAGGTGGCTGATCGAGAAATGAGCCTCCGGCGATCAGTTATTTTATCTGCTCAAGCACCCCTACAGACGCCAGGCTTATTTCCTCACCCCATAATGGAGACTATTTATGTCAAGTGAAGTCAAAGAAAGTGATGCTCTAATTGAAGAACTAGATTCGATTGTCATCCGTTTTGCCGGAGATTCCGGCGATGGGATGCAGTTAACAGGAACTCAATTTACAAATACCTCGGCCGTTTTGGGCAATGACATCAGCACCCTGCCCGATTTTCCGGCAGAAATTCGCGCCCCAGCCGGAACCTTGCCGGGCGTCAGTGGTTTTCAGGTCAAATTTTCCAGTGAAGATATTCTAACGCCGGGCGACGCCCCCCAGGTTCTCATTGCCATGAATCCGGCCGCTCTGAAAAAGAGCCTTCCAGAACTTGTCGAGGGCGGCACCATCATCATCAACACCGACGCCTTCACCCAGCAAAATCTTCGCAAAGCAGGGTACGAAGAAAACCCCCTGGACAATGATACCCTGCAAGGCTATCAGGTTCATAAAGTCCCGTTGACCTCTCTGAACCGTGAGGCATTGAAGGATGTTGAAGGGTTATCCACCAAAGATAAAGACCGCAGCCAGAACTTCTTCGCGCTCGGCATTACCTTCTGGATTTTTGACCGGCCGATGGATACCTC
>JBAPRX010000657.1:0-10658 GCA_049281335.1 Promineifilaceae bacterium (SeqCode) | reverse complement strand
GTCCATCTGGAGCGCGTCTTGCTCGACAAAGGTGCAGCGGTCCGTCACGCCTTCCCGTTCGGCCAGTTGGCGGGCGTAGGCGATGGAGGCGGGGCTGAAATCAACCCCGACAACGGAACAGCCCTGTTTTGCCAGGTCAACGGCATAGAAGCCGGGGCCGCAGGTGATGTCCAGCAGCCGCGAGCCGGGCCGTATGTCCAGTTTTTGTTGGAGCCAGTTTAGCTGCATCTGGCGTTCGGCCGAAATGCGGGAGGCGGCCCCGTGCGTTTCGTCGAGATGTTCTTGCAGCATCCGTTGAGAAAAGGCTTCCTGGTCCCAGGGCAGGTTGCCGCCGTCAACCCAGGGAATCGGCCGTTGGGGCCGATTGTAGATTCTCCAAAGCGCTTGAATCAGGCGACTTTGCGCGTCGTTGTCCATTTTCTAATCTCTTTAGCTGGTATCCTTCTTTGAGAGGCGTTACACTTTAGGATGATGTTTCAATCTTTAGCACAAATTCCGGTTGAAGAACGCTGGCACGGACAACCGTATCCGCTGCCCGTTGTCGCTGCAATTATCCGCCGAGATGCGTTGTCAGACAATAGCAAAACCCACTTTTTGCTCATTCGTCGGAACAGCAATCCTTACCAGGGCATGTGGGCCTTGGTTGGGGGAAAATGGGACTTTGGGGAGACGTTGGCCCAGGCCATTATTCGAGAGGTTGAGGAAGAAACCGGCCTGGAGACGGCCTTTGTGGCCTTGAAAGGGCTGGTCAATGAACGGCTGGCGACGTTGGGGGATGCGGATGGTTCTCCGGCCCATTTTCTTATCTTTGTCTGCGAGCTTTTGATAACGGCGGGAACGGCCGAGGAGCAGGCAGAAGGGGAAGTGGCCTGGTTCTCAACGGCCGAGATTGAGCTGCTGCATCAGAAGGGGGCGATTGTTCCCAGCGATTATAGGATGATGGAGCAGTTTGCAGAGTCGGCCGCTTTGCCTTATTCCGAGGCGGAGATGGCGGTGGATGGTCTGGGCATACCGGACTTGAAGCGGTTTGAAGAGAGTGTTGTCTAAATGCCGCTGCTGCCTGGTGAGTTACTAAATAAACGGTACCGAATTGTCAGCCTCCTGGGAAAAGGACAGTACGGGGCCGTTTATCGGGGGTGGGATGTTAAAGACGAGCAGGAAGTCGCTATCAAAGAGTATCTGGATCCATCGCCAGAGATTCAACAGTTGTTTCGGGCTGAAGCGCGGCGACTGAGTGCCTTGAAGCATCCCCAATTACCGGCCGTTCGGGACCATTTTTGCCTGGAAAAAACCGGTCAATATCTGGTCAGCGACTATATTGACGGGGTCAGCCTGCAAGAGTTGTTGGACCAATATGGCCCGCTGCCGACTGATTTGTTAACCAGTTGGCTCCAGGCGGTCTGCGTGCCGCTGGGCTATTTGCATGAAAAGAAACAGCTTCATCTCAATATCAAACCGGCCAATATCCGGGTGACGCCCAGCGGCGAGGTGTTCCTGGTGGATACAGGGCTGCCGGGGCTGGGCATTGCCAAACGGGAAGGCGGCTTTGCGGCCAATGAACAGCAAATGCAGTCGGGCGTTGATACGCTGAGTGATATTTATGGGTTGGGGGCAACGCTGTATACCTTGCTGACGGATAAGGTTCCGCCGGATGCCCTGCACCGGGAAAGCGGGCTTGAAACGTTGATTCCGGCGCGGGAAGTGAACCCGGATGTGGAGCCGTATCTTTCGGTGGCGGCCAGCCGGGCGATGGATTTGCGGCCTGAGGTACGGTTTGAAACTGCGGCCGATTTTGGCAGGGCATTGGAACGGCCGTCCGGCCGTCCGGCGGTTGAATTGGCGGGGTTGCGGCGAACAGAGACGGGCCGTCCAACCATTCCAACACCGGCAATGCCGCCGCCGCCGCGCCGCCGCCAGATTGAACAGCGAACGATTTTAGGACTGGCCGGGATGGTGCTCCTGGTGGTTGGGGTGGCGCTAGGGCTGGTATTGGCGGATCGAAATCGTAATCAGACGGCCGAAACGGATGAGGTGGCGGCAACGGCTACCTTTCAATCCCAGATTATCGCGGCAATAACGGCCGTGACCACCCAGACGCCCACCGTCGCGCCGAGTGCGACCCCGATTCCGACGCCGGAACCATATATTGATACCAAAACGGGAGCCAGGATGCTCTTTGTTCCGGCCGGCCCTTTCCGCATGGGTTACGACGAGGGCAACCGCAACGAAGCGCCCTCTCATGTTTTGCGGCTGGATGCTTTCTATATGGATGAAACGGAAGTGACCAACGGGGCTTATGAACTGTGCGTGGAAGATGAGGTCTGCGACGCGCCAGACCGGCCAGGGGCAACCTTTCATCCGGCTTATTTTGGTTCGGCCGAATATGATGATTACCCGGTGATTTCCGTTAGCTGGTTTGACAGCCGCACTTTTTGCAACTGGCGGGGGATGCGGCTGCCGACTGAGGCGGAGTGGGAGAAAGCGGCCGGTTTTGATCCGGTTGAAGGGGTCAAGTACACTTATCCCTGGGGTGACGAGTTTGATGGCACCCTGCTTAACTATTGTGACGCGAACTGTTTTCAGGAGAACCAGGATTTTGAGGTGGATGATGGGCATCGGGATACAGCGCCGGTTGGGTCTTTCCCAGACGGCCGTTCGCCGCTTGGTCTGCTGGATATGGCCGGGAATGTGATGGAATGGGTCAACGACTGGTATGATCCGCGTTATTATGAAGAATCGGCCGAGGTGAACCCTATCGGGCCGCTTGATGGCGAATTTAGGGTGATTCGAGGCGGTTCCTGGCTCTCCGACTCGGAAGAAGCGCAGGTCGTCCACCGGATGAACTACGAACCGAGCGTCAGCCGGGCGAATTTGGGTTTTCGGTGTGCAATGACGGCACAATAAAAGAAGGTAATTGGCGGTAAAGGACACCACTGGTGATTGGTAATTGTCCGCTCAAGTAATTACCAATCATCCATCACCAATCACACAATGTACATGACGCGAACTTTTTAGGATAACCAATGACAGAACCAGTTGCAGCTTTGCCGGGGACGGTGAAATTTTATGAACGCCATCTTTTTGTCTGTACCGGTCATACGGATTGGCCGGGGCGGATTGAGTTGGATGGGGGGTTTTTGCAGGCGTTGGCGGAGATGATTGCGCTAAATGCGGCCGATATGCCGCTCAAGGTGAAGATGAATGCCTGCGACGATCCGGGGTTGTCAATGGGCTATGATGTTCTGGTCTTTCCGGATCAGGTGCGATATGTGGGGTTGGGAACGGCCGATTTGGAGATACTTGTCCAGGATCATTTAGTTGGGAACCAGATCAGCGACCGGCTCCAACATCAGCCATTGACCGGGCAGCACGTCTTTGTCTGTGTTCACGGGATGCGAGATGAACGGTGTGGGCAATGTGGCCCGCCAATAGCCCGGAGGTTCCAAATGGAACTGAGCAAAAGAGGATTAACGAATAAGGTGGCAGTGCGCCGGACAAGCCATGTCGGCGGCCATGCCTTTGCCGGGAATGTGCTGATTTATCCGGGCGGGAACTGGTATGGGTACGTGACGCCGGAGGATGTACCCAGGCTGATAGACGAACATTTATTTCAGGGAGAGATTGTGGCGGATTTGTGGCGAGGGAGGATGGCTTTGCAGCCTGAATTGCAGATTACGGCCGCAGCAACTCCCGGATTATTGAAGGGCTAATCTACTTGCTCCAGGCGGAGTTCGAGGCCGTGTGTGAGTTCGCCAGAGGGGGCGAATACCTGGCTTGTTTTCATGGGGGGCAGCTTTGCGAGGCCGTATTTGTTGACAACGGCCGATCCCTGATAGTCTCCCCAGGCTAATGTTACTTCAAAGTGGCAGGTTAAATCTTCCGGGGGGGAGATTGCCAGTATTAAATCGAGATCGTCCGGCTGGGTGATGGTTTGAAGCCCATCTAACCGGATGTCTAATTCCTGCTCCCCGACTTCAACCAGACTGTGCAAGATGTTGATGTTGCTTTCATCAAGCAGAAAGTTGGTTGAACGGGTGACTTCCCCTGGTTGGAGAGAGGCCAGGTAGAACATGTTTTGTAGCTGTTCGGCCGTTCTTTCCCAAACAAGCAGCAGCTTATCTTTTAGTGACTTTGTGATAGCTGGTTTTGAAATCAGTTTTTGTAAGAACTCAAGGTTGATCGTATCCGACCCGGTGTAATCTGGAAGTTCGCCAGAGCGACTTTGTTCTAACAATTCCAGCGTGTCAAGAAAAGCGCTTTGCAGCTCTTCATCAACCAGCATTCGGGAATAGAAAGCGGGATACTTCTTTTTTATATCAACGCCAATCAAGGCGTCACTGACCACGATTGAGAGCATCGCATCATCCTCATCGGGAGAGGTTTTTTGATTAAGGTTTGTTGGTTGCAACAGGTCCGAAATTAGCTGATCCCCCGAATCCGGCCAGAATTCGGTCTCCTGTAACAGGCGTCGAAGTTCTTTTAAAGTGTTTAGCTGCCATTCAGAAGACGAGTCATCTTGCGGCTTGAATGTTCCTCTGCTCATATAAATATATACCCAATATTGTCGAATTCTTTCTTGTGTTGGTTTAGGAAAATATTCCTAATTCTTCCACGATAGTTTCGAGTTCGTTCAAAGCATCAAAATGCAGTTTGTAAACAGCATTCATGGTTTTGTCCATCTCTTCGGCAATTTCTTTGAAAGAATGATCCAAGAAATAATGCCGAATAATAAGCTCCCGGCGTGCTTCTGAGGACAATTGTTCAACTGCTGTTAATAAAGCAGCACGGAGTTCCCGCTGTCTTCGGGCATCCATCTCTCGCTTATCACCGAGGGTCTCCAGTAGATAGCCAAGTTGGTCAAGGGAGATCGTTTCTTTCTGGGGGGGGCGGCTGGAACGCAGTTGTTCCTTGATGTGTTTTCGGCAGGTATTGTGAACCAGGACACAAAACCAGGCGTCAAATTCCACGTCATAATGGTAGGTGCCGGTTAAATAGGCGATAACGGCGTTTGGTACACACTCTTCAATACATTTTTCTTTTAATGGGCCATATATTTTTCGGTGCCTCAGATACCCATTCGTCCAGGCGTGGATCTTTTTGATTGTTTCATTCCATGCCTCTGGGTCGCTTCGTTCCAGGCGGGCGACGAGAGAATGACAGGCCCGGTAGTTGGTGATGACCTGATCAACGTACTCGCGGCAAGCATCTTCGTCAGGGTCGTCGCCTAATATTCTTTGGGCGCGGCCGTATTCCAGGCTCCGATAGAGGATGGTATGAATATTCTGAAAAAGCTGTGGGTCTTCGATGTTGCTTTGTTCCAACCCTTTCTTAAGGCAAGCCGCAAGGCTATCATGATCCGGTTCTTCATCCATACACTACTTCCCTAAGAATCGCCTCCGCTTCGCCGAAAAGAATGAAAACTTTACCTGTATGTCAGGTCAAAAAAGGAAATTTGCCTTTTATACAGAGATCGTGAATTATAAAGCAACCTTGCTAAAGATGAAAATCGTGACTATTTACTTTCTATGACTCAATCTTCTAAAATTAAATCAACTTCTCAGGTTGAGGCGCTTCAGGCGCGAACCCTGGAAATCATCGGCCGTTTGAAAGCCGCCCATCCTGATGCTCACTGCGAACTGAATCATAAAAACCCTTTACAACTCCTAATTGCCACGATTTTATCGGCCCAATGCACCGACGAACGGGTCAATATGGTGACGCCCGCTCTCTTTGCCCGCTATAAGACGGCCGAGGAGTTTGCCGAGGCGGACCGGGCGGAGTTGGAGGAGATGATTCACTCGACCGGCTTTTTCCGGCAGAAGGCGCGTTTTATTCAAGAATCTGCCCAGAAGATTGTGGCGGAATATGGCGGTCAGGTTCCGGCCGATATGAAGTCGCTGCTCTCTTTGCAAGGGGTGGCCCGGAAGACGGCCAATGTTGTCCTGGGAGTTGGCTTTGGGATTGCGGAGGGCGTTGTGGTGGACACCCATGTGAAGCGGCTTTCGCAGCGGTTGGGACTGACTACTGAGACGACCCCAACGGCGATTGAGAAGGATTTAATGGCCCTGGTCCCGCGTCAGGAGTGGATTGATATTTCCCATCTACTCATTTTTCACGGCCGTCGCGTGTGCAATGCTCGCAAGCCCGATTGCCCAAACTGTACTTTGAATGACCTTTGCCCTTCGGCCGTTCTTTAGATGTTGTAGCTTTTTCTAACGCAACGGCGCAAAGGGGCAATGGCGCAAAGAATTTTTAGACTATTCTATGGAGAACTAATGCAGCTTTATAATGCACTCAGCCAACAAGTGGAGCCGTTTAAACCGATTGGTGAAGCCGTTACGATTTATGTCTGTGGGATTACTCCCTATGACACGACCCATATGGGCCACTGTTTTACTTATGCTTCTTTTGATGTCCTGATTCGATATCTGGAATCGTTGGGCTATCCGGTTCGTTACACCCAAAATGTGACCGATATTGACGATGATATTTTGCGGAAGGCGGGGGAAGTGGGAGATGATTGGCTGGCGGTGGGAAACCGCTGGACGACTCACTTTATTGATGACAACATGGCGCTCAATATTCGGCCGCCGGATTATTTTCCGCGAGCGACCGATGTGATTGAAGAGATTATCTCGGCCGATCAGGCGCTTCTGGCAGCTGGGGTGGCTTATGTATCGAACGGCAGCGTTTATTACAGTGTTGCCAAAGACCCGGATTTTGGTCAGTTGAGTCGTTATGGGTATGACGAGATGTTGGCTGTTGCTAATGAACGGGGCAATCGGCCCGACGACCCCAATAAGCAAGACCCGCTTGATTTTGTATTGTGGCAGGCCCAGGCGCCGGGAGAACCGTTTTGGGGAAGTCCCTGGGGCAAAGGACGGCCAGGTTGGCATATTGAATGCTCAACGATGTCTTCAAAGTTCCTGGGGAAGACGATTGATATTCATGGCGGCGGGGCAGACCTGCTTTTCCCCCATCATGAATGTGAAATTGCCCAGGCGGAACACGCTACGGGTGTGAAGCCATTCACCCGCTTCTGGATGCACACGGCGATGGTGCGCTATGAGGGGGAGAAGATGAGCAAGTCGCTGGGCAATCTGGTTTGGGTGCGGGAATTGTTGGAGGCGGGCTGGACGGCCGATGCGCTTCGGCTCTGTATGGCCGGACACCATTACCGGGGCAGTTGGGAATATGTGCCGGAGGATTTGGACCAGGCGGCCGAAAAGGCGGCCCGATTGCGGCAGGCGGTGACGATGCCGGGCGGGGGTGGAGATAAACTGGATACGTCTACGGCCGAAGTTGCTTTCAGAGAGGCGATGGATAATGACCTGGATACGCCGGGAGCGTTGGCGGTGTTGGGTGGATTGGCGGGGGATATTATGGCGGCTGCGGAAAACGGCCGAGATGTCACCCAGGCCCAGGAGACGCTGCGAAGCTGCTGCGAGATTTTGGGGCTGCGGTTGGATAAGGCCGAGCCGGAGGTGCGGGTGACGAGTGGATGGGAAGCGCACCGCCAGCGGTTTGATGACATTTAGAGAGGATGGGCTGCCTTTGAACGGCCGATTTATGTTATAATCTCGGTTTTGTGCTTGTGAAGCGTTGATTCCTGTTGAATGGGAAAAGCTGCATATCGGAAATAAGGAATCTCACGCAAAGGCGCAAAGGCACAAAGGAGAAAACTTGGCGTCTTGGCGTCTTTGCGTGACTAAATCTCATTCTACTAATAGCCATTAACTATGAAAAGGTTGGTATAAGGTTATTTATGCCTGATAAATTGAGTTTTCAAGAAGTTGTTGATCGATTGACTGCCTTCTGGCGGGATCAGGGATGTCTGGTGTGGCATCCCCATAATGTCCAGGTGGGGGCGGGGACGATGAACCCGGCGACGGTGCTGCGGGTTTTGGGGCCGGAACCCTGGAATATTGTCTACCTGGAGCCTGGTATTCGGCCGGATGACGGCCGTTTTGGGGAGAACCCCAACCGGATGCAGATGCACTTCCAGCTTCAGGTCATCCTCAAGCCCGATCCCGGCAATCCCCAGGAACTTTACCTGAGGAGCCTGGAATCCATTGGCATTGATATGCGGGAGCATGATGTCCGTTTTGTGGAAGACAACTGGGAGCAGCCAGCGTTAGGCGCGTGGGGGCTGGGCTGGGAAGTGTGGCTCGATGGGCAGGAGATTACCCAGTTCACCTACTTCCAACAGGCAGGCAGCGTGAATCTTGACCCCGTTTCGGTTGAAATCACCTACGGGTTAGACCGTATCGTCCTGGCGCTGCAAGGGACGAACAGCGTTTGGGAAATGGATTTTGGTTCGGGGATGAACTACGGCGATTTGCTGCTCCCGGCCGAAATCGAACACTGCGAATATTACTTCAATGTGGCTGATGTAGACGCCCTGAAAGCGGTCTATGACACCTATGAAAATGAGGCCCGGCGCTGCCTGGAAGCCAATCTCGTCATGCCCGCCCACGATTTTAATTTGAAATGTTCGTTCCTCTTTAATGTGATGGATACCAGGGGGGCGATTGGGGTGACGGAACGGGCGCATTATTTCGGCCGAATGCGGCGGATTGCCCGCCAGATTGCCGAAGCCTATGTGGAGCAGCGGCAGCGGTTGGAGTACCCCTTCCTGGATGATGAGGTGGCGGTGAATGAGACCCCTGCCGGGGCAGGCTTTCACCGGCCAGAGCCATCTACCGCAGCCGCAGGCACGGCTCCCCAGACCTTTGTGTTGGAGATTGGGAGCGAAGAGCTGCCGGATGGGGATTTGACTTCGGCCGTTAAACAGCTTCGAGCCAGCGTGCCGCAGTTATTGGAGAAATTTCGCCTGATCTACAACCGAGTTGAGGTGCGGGGAACGCCGCGCCGCCTGGCCGTTATCGTTCACAAACTGGAGCCGCGCCAGAGTGACCTGGAGATGGAAGTGAAAGGACCACCGGCCGACCGCGCTTTTGACGCTCAGGGCAATCCAACCAAAGCGGCATTGGGATTCGCCCGGAGCAAGGGGATCGATCCGGCCGATTTGAAAATCGTCACCGAAGGAGATCGTCGCTACGCGGCGGCGTTGGTGCGAGAGGAAGGCCGGCCAACGATCAATGTGCTGGCGGAAGCGCTGCCTGATCTGGTGGCTGGAATCCGCTTTGATAAGAGTATGCGTTGGAACGAGACGAATGTTAGCTACAGCCGTCCTTTGCGCTGGCTGGTGGCGTTGTATGGCTCCGAGATTGTTCCCTTTAGTTATGCCGGGGTGCGGAGCGGCCGAACGAGCCGGGGATTACGGCCGTTGGGATCGCCGTCCATTGAGGTTGAGCGGGCGGGCAGCTATACCAGTGCAATGGCCGAGAATGGCATTGTCTTAAAGACCAGCGAACGGAAAAACATTATCAGTACGGCCGCTGGCAACCAGGCTGAAGAGGTTGGCGGCGTTATTCGGGGCGATCCGGCCCTGTTAAAAGAGGTCGCCAACCTGGTAGAACAGCCGACGGTATTGCGGGGCGAATTTGAACGGCGGTTCCTGTCTCTGCCGCCGGAAGCGTTGGTGGCGGTGATGAAAAAGCACCAGCGTTATTTCCCCGTTTACACCCAGGATGGTAAACGGCTGCTGCCCTATTTTATTACCGTTCGTAATGGCGATGATGCCCATGTGGATATTGTCCGGGATGGGAACGAGCATGTGATACGCGCCCGTTTTTCTGATGCCGACTTCTTTTATAAGCAGGATAGCAAACACCAGTTAGCCGAGTTCCTGCCCCGGCTGGACACCCTCACCTTCCAGGCAGAGCTTGGCTCGATGCTGGACAAGGTTCACCGGTTGGAGAAGCTGACGCCGGTCATTGCCGGGATGTTGGGGTTGGACGCAGCCGAAACGGCCGCTGTCGAACGCGCCGCTGCCCTGTCGAAAGCAGACCTGGCGACCAGTCTGGTGGTGGAAATGACGGCCTTGCAGGGGTTGATGGGCGGCCATTATGCCGAATTAAGCGGCGAATCGGCCGAGGTTGTGGCGGCGATCAGCGAACAGTATGAAGCGGTGAGCCATACCCGGCCCGGTCTGGCGCTGGCCTTGGCCGACCGGCTGGACAGCCTCATGGGGCTGTTTGCTGCCGGGTTGGCCCCCAAAGGCTCCAACGATCCCTTTGCCCTGCGCCGGGCGGCGATCCAGATTATCGAAAATCTGATTGGGAATGAGCAGCCGTTTGACCTGCGGGCGGCGTTGGAAGCGGCGGCGACCCTGCTGCCGGTGGAAAGCGGCCCGGAGGCGGTGAACGAGGTGATGGGATTTGTAAGCGGCCGTTTGGAAAATTATTTGCAGGAAGAGGCTTACCGGACTTCGGTCATTCGGGCGGTTTTGGGAGAACGGGCGCACGATCCGTATGCGGCTTCGGTGGCGGTCAAAGCCTTGAGTGCGGCGATCAAGGAAGACGATTGGCCGCAGTTATTGGATGCCTATGCCCGCTGTGTTCGCATTACGCGGGACCACGATGCCTATCCTTTTTCGGCCGATGCCTATTCTCTTCCTGAAGAACAAGCGATTGTGGATGCGCTAGGGAAACTGCCGATGGATGGGACGGTGGATGGGCTGGTTGCTTCTATGCGACAGTTGAAGCCGGAAATCGGCCGCTTTTTTGATGAAGTTTTGGTAATGGATGAGGATA
>JBAPRX010000656.1:0-5840 GCA_049281335.1 Promineifilaceae bacterium (SeqCode) | reverse complement strand
CCCGGAGCGGGTCATCACCGACCGCGCCCTGTTCAATTTCGATGCTGACACCAAAGAAATGACATTAGTAGAGGTTGCGCCCGGTGAAACGGCCGAAACGATTCAGGCTGACATTGCCTGGCCCTTGAACGTCTCGTCCGATCTCAAAGAAATCACACCGCCAACATCGGCCGAACTGACCGTTATCCGCGAAAAACTCGACCCGCAGGGTCTTTACCGATAATCAACCCAATCACCAATCATCAATTACTAACCACCAATCAACCAGTTACCAGTTACCGGCCATTATGATCCCTCCCAGACATTACACCATTGAAAGCAGCGGCAAGCGCGACTTATATCTGACCTGGGACTCCCTCACCTGGAAAAACTTCATTGTGATGCTGGACGGCAAACAGATTGCCAAAATGGAACACGGAGCCAGAGAGCTGGCAGACGGCCGAGAATTTCGGCTGCCCGGCGGTGCGCGACTGAAACTCCTGCTTAAGAAGAACCTCCTACTCAAAGATTTGCACGTCTTTGTAAACGATAAACCGGTTCCAAATACACCGGCCGACCCGGACGTGAAGGTTCGCCGGGCGGCAAACGCCCTCTATTTCATTTCCATCTTTGATGTTGTTCTTGGTCTTATCGCTGTCCAATCAGGCAATCCGGCTCTCACCACACTTGGCTTTGGCTGGACAACGGTCGCAATCGGCATGGTGTTATTCAGCCTTGCTATGTTGGTTCGCAAAGGATCACTTATTGCCCTGTTTCTGGCTATCGGCCTCTATTTGCTGGATACCTTTCTGGGCTATTACATCACCAGTCTGGCCGGCCTTGAACCGGAAATCGGCATTATTGTGGCCCGGCTGCTGCTCCTGGTCAGCATGGCTCCCGCCGTCACTGTCATTTGGCCCGCCAAAACCGATTGATATTCTCTCCACTTTTAGGGAAAAACTTGGACACTTACGCTCACCCACATGGTCATGTTTTTTATCGCAAGATGAATCATGCCCGGCCGAAAATATCACACGGCCGGGGCATTTTTCTTTTTGATGAAAGCGGCAAACGCTATCTTGATGGGTCTGGCGGCCCGCTTGTGGTCAACGTCGGACACGGCCGTCAAGAAGTCGTGCAGGCGATGGCTTCCCAGGCCGAAAAAGCCGCCTACGTCCACGCCATCATGTTTACCAGCGAGCCACTGGAACAGTATGCCGCCGCACTCGCCCCATTGGTTCCGCTACCTGACCCGCGCTTCTTCTTTCTCAGCAGCGGGTCCGAGGTTGTGGAAGGAGCAATTAAGCTGGCCCGTCAGATACAAATGGCGCGAGGCGAAACAAATCGCTATATCATTATCGGCCGTTCTCTCAGCTATCATGGCATGACGTTAGGGGCACTCAGCGTCAGCGGCCGTCCGGGACTACGGTCTCCCTACCAAACGATGATGCAGGACATGCCCCATATTCGGCCGCCCTATCCCTACCGATTCCCGGCTACTGGTAAAGAATTGGCCGACCGGCTAGAAGAGTCAATCTTAACTTACAACCCAGAAGATGTTGCCGCCTTTATTGCCGAACCTATAAGTGGCGCCAGTCTTGGGGCTGTTCTACCGCCTGATGATTACTGGCCCCGTATTCGGGAGATATGCGACCATTATGGAATCCTCTTGATTGTAGATGAGGTTTTGGTGGGCTTCGGCCGAACCGGCAAGTGGTGGGGCATTGACCACTGGTATGTCAAACCCGACATTCTGGTCACATCAAAGGGAGCCGCCGGAGGGTATTTCCCACTCGGCTTTATTGCTGCCAAAGAAACGGATGTTGAACAGATACGGCAGGCTTTGGGCGACTTCAATCACGGCGGTACCTTCAGCCATCATGCGGTCGGGGCGGCCGCCGGACTGGCAACTTTGCACATTATGCAAGAGGAGAAACTGGTCGAGAATTCGGCCAGAATGGGGATGCTGTTAGGCGCTAAACTTCGGAATGCACTGGCCGACCATCCTAACGTCGGGGATATTCGGGGCCGGGGGCTTTTCTATGGGATTGAATTTGTGCAGGATAAGGATAGCAAGACCCCTTTCCCTGCCAGCCGCCATCTGGCCTGGGACATCTGGGAAAAAGCATTTGAGCGGGGATTGATTGTTTACTATTCGCAGGGCTGTGCAGACGGCCGAAACGGCGACATTATTATGGCCGGTCCCCCTCTCATCATCAACGAAGCCCAAATAGACGAACTCGTCGCCCTTCTAACCGAAGCGATTAAAGCCACAGACTTCAGTTTATAGGACGCCCTTAGATGACGTTTGAAATGATGGCTGTCGTCGGCATCCTGTTAACGGCCGTTATCCTCTTTATTAGCGAAAAAGTCCGCGTAGATGTCGTCGCCTTGGGCGTCGTTGTCCTGCTCATGCTCACCGGCCTCTTAACCACCGAAGAAGCGTTGGCCGGTTTCTCCAGCACGGCCGTCCTCACCATCGGCGCTCTGTTCATCGTCGGCGGGGGCGTCATGAACACCGGTCTGGCTGGCACGATTGGACGCCGCATCCTTGCTATCTCTGGCAGCGACGAGAGGAGGTTGATCGTCGTCTTAATGACGGCCGTTGCGCTCCTATCAGGCTTCATGAGTGACACTGGCACTGTCGCCGTCCTACTGCCTGCTATCATCATCCTGGCTAAAAACGCTGACATCAGTCCCACCAAACTCCTCATCCCCCTTTCATTCGGCGCCCTGCTTGGTGGCGCCAGCACTCTTATCGGCACTCCGCCCAACATCATCGTTAGTGATGTGCTGGTCACGAATGGCCTGGAACCCTTCAATTTTTTTAGCTACTCGCCAATGGGCCTGATCCTCATCGCGGCGGGGGTCCTATTCATGCTCTTTTTCGGCCGTCATCTTCTTCCCGACCGCCGTCCTCGGCTAGACGCCCAGCGCGTCCAAACCCCAAAAGAACTGTTAGAAGAGTACAAATTGCCTGATCAGCTTCTGCGCCTGCGCGTCCGTCGCGGCTCAAAACTGATCGGCAAGACCATTTCAGACTCCCAATTGGGGCACGATTTTAATGTCACTGTCTTAAGGATTATGCGAGCCAACGAGCTTCGGCCGATTTTCCGCTTTGGGCAAAACAAAACAAAATCGCTCCCACTTCGCGCCAAAGACGCCCCCATCCAGCCAACAGAAACATCTACCATTCAACTAGACGACGTTCTCATCGTCAAAGGCGAACCGGAAGATATAAGCCGCGCCGCTGCTTTCTGGCGCCTAGGTGTCCAACCCGCTAAACCCAAAGATGAAAAAGCCCTCATCAACCGCGAAGTCGGCGTTTCCGAAGTCCTTCTCCCGCGACGCTCCACCCTCATCGGTAAAACCCTGGGAGAACTGCGCTTTGGCACAACCTACCGGCTGACTGTCTTAAACATCAACCGGCCTGATGCCAGCGAGCAGCTAGATTTGCAACAGACAAAATTACGATTTGGCGACATCTTGCTCGTTCAAGGAGCGTGGGAACGCATTGCTGCCTTGAAAGAATCTCGCCGCGACTTCGTTGTCATAGGCCAACCCGAATCAATGATCGAAGCTCCCGCCAAAGAAAAAGCCCGGATCGCCCTGCTCATTTTGGTCGGTATGCTGCTCTTGATGATCTCCGGTATTACCTCTCTGGCTGCCGCTTCATTATTAGCCGCCTTACTCATGGTGTTATCCGGCTGCCTAACAATGGACGAAGCCTATGACTTCATCGACTGGCGCAGCCTCTTTCTCATCGCCGGAATGATCCCTTTGAGTACCGCGATGGAAAAAACTGGCGTCATCGGCCTAGCCGCCGATGGTTTGGTCAATTCGCTGGGCGCACTGGGGCCGCTGGCTGTCCTGGCTGGACTGTTTTTATTCACTTCCTTTTTCACCCAGTTCCTTTCCAACACTGCAACCACTGTCATCGTCGCCCCACTGGCCTATACTGCCTCAGTCGAACTACATATCCAGCCCCATGCCATGCTCATGGCCGTTGCCATCGCCGCTTCGATGGCCTTCGCCTCCCCCGTCGCATCGCCTACAAACACCTTAGTCATGGGCGCAGGCAGCTACAGCTTCGGCGACTACGCCAAAGTAGGCGTTCCTCTTATTCTCATCGCCCTCGCCCTTTCTATCCTCATCCTCCCCTTCCTCTTTCCCTTCTAAACACCCAACTACTAGTTCTTCCTCAAAAAAGCAACCGTTCCCCACAACCTGTACGTTTTACGCATTACATTTCCTCAATAATCAACTCCGTCGAAATATCGACACAGCCCCGGATCGTCCGGGCCACCGGGCAGTATTCCTGATGAATGCGGTGGGCGCGTTCGGCCGCTTCTCGCTTTGCCGGGGCCATTTTCAGATGATAGGTGACATGAATGCGCCGGATAACCAGCACATTATCTTCCTTCTCAATCTCTCCCCGTGTTTCCGAATACAGGTAGCCGTCTCCGGCCGGGATTCCACGCGCCTCCAGCGCGCCGCCAAGGGTTCCGGTCAGTCAACCGGCGGCGGATGCAACCACGTAATCCAGGGTAGTGGCGTGAGGTTCGTGAACGGCCGGGTCAACCTTGTAATGCTCGGCAACCTCTGAATGAACTCCAAAAAACACCGGCTCCGGCTCTACCGGCAAAAAAGCCCGCCGGAACGGCCCTTTTACCCGTTCAATACGAACATTTGAAGTATAGACAACTTCACCACTCATCTTGATTTCCTCCTCAAAAATAATGGCCCTTTAGGATTTCGTGGGGTCCGTGAAAAACCTGCCACGAATTAACACAAATTATGAAAAAGTTAGTGAAAAATCGTGTCATTCGTGGCAAAAAATTAACTGCTTGGTAGATAACCCCATGAAATCCCAGAGACCCAAAATAATTAACGTAAAGAGAGATTATAACACCTATCCCAACGAACCAAGTTTCCCCAACAAATACAAAATCAAACCGTTTTCCGGGAAAAAATTGACAGTGCAACAAATGTGTTACAATTGCTTACGATGCGTTTGAAAGATAAAGTTATCCTAATTGGTGGTGTCGGCCAGGGCATGGGTCAGGCGATGGGATTATTATTTGCCCAGGAAGGGGCGAAGGTCGTTCTGGTTGCCCGACAGAATACGATCACCGGGCCAATGGAACAGAAGATACAGGAATCAGGGGGAAAGGCGCTGGCTGTTGAAGCCGATATGAGCCAACCGGCCGATGTGACACACGTTTTTGAAAGGACTATCCACGCATTCGGCCGTCTGGATGCCTTTTGTTCAGTTGCAGGGGGATTTTACAAGCATCTTAAAGATGCGACTGAAATCGAAGATGAGTTCTTTGACCTGGTTCTCCACAATCATCTGAAGAGCATCTTTTATGGAACCAGAGCGGCCGTTCCATACCTGAAAGCAGCCGGGGGTGGTGCCATCTTGACCATTTCGGCAGCCTACAAAACGCGCCGGGACGGAAATATCGCCTACGGCACGGCTAAAGAGGGTGTTATCGGTCTGACGAAGAATCTGGCGCGGGAGTTGTACCCCCATAACATTCGAGTCAACTGCATTGCGCCTGGCCTTGTACGGCTGCCGCTTTCTGATGGCGACGTTCATCCTCCGGCTCATGCTTTAGAGAGGTTGGGCCAGCCGGAAGATATTGCTTATGCGGCCGTTTACCTCATTTCTGACGAATCGACCTGGGTCACAGGCCAGATATTGACCATAGACGGCGGGGCAGATAGTTACGCCGGGCAACCGTTCGATCTCCGCTAGAAGATTGAAGTAGTCACACGCAGCATTGGGTTTTCTTTTTGGTAAATGCGTATTTTTCTCAATTACTTTTCCATCCATCCTTTCTTGTTCAACCTTATAC
>JBAPRX010000655.1:0-10621 GCA_049281335.1 Promineifilaceae bacterium (SeqCode) | reverse complement strand
GGAGAAACGGGATCGGGAACGGTGGGAACTCAACCCGGCTTCGGCCGAAGAGGAAAAAACGGAAGGAAGCCGCCCATAAAAAACCGGGATCGCAAGATCCCGGTTCTTTTATGGGTTAATTAACCTTGATAGTGACTACATTCCCGCAGGAACAATCTTGTAGATTTTACCGGTATTACCACTCGGCCCGGCCATATCTGTGGTTAGAATATAAATTTCACCATTATTGTCCTGGCCAAACGAGAGTAGATATTCATTGAGGCGGTTGTTATCACGGCCGTCAACACCCAACTCGTGCATGGTCCAACTGCCGTCACCAGATGGCATGGCAAGGAACAACGTGCCATCTGGTTCCCCAAACGATCTGCTCCAATCGCCAAAGATGTAGAAACCATCCCACCCGTGCATGGCGCTGCCACGATAAACGTTGCCACCAATAACAACCAGCCCAATGCCACCTTCAGCATTGCCGTTTTGGTATTCAAGAATCGGGTCTATTAACGGCCGACCTTCGTTGTCCATGCCAGGACATTGACCCAGATCGGCATCGGGATTATCCGTACTGAAGCAGTGAGTGCCTTCCTTGACATTCCAGCCATAGTTTCCACCGGCCTCCACAATGCTGACCTCTTCCCAACGATTTTGACCGGCGTCACCAACAAATAGTTGATGGTCGCCGCCCATATCAAAGGACATGCGGTAAGGATTGCGGAAACCGAAGGCCCAGGTTTCAGGTAAGACATTCGTGCCAATAAAGGGGTTGTCCGGTGGAATCGCGTAAGCCTGTCCATCCGACCCCTGAGTGTCAACGTCAATCCGCAGGACGCTTCCCAATAGGTTGGCGCTTGTATCCTGCCCATTGCCACCGGCATTGACACTGTACCAGTCATCAACATGGCCCAGGGCATTATCATCGGCCGCACCGCCGTCCCCTAGTGGAATATACAGATAACCATCTGGGCCAAAAGCAATCGTGCCTGCATCGTGGTTAGGCTGAGGCTCATCTATCTCCATAATGATTCGTTCCGAGTAGGGATCTGCCACATTTGGATTATCGGCCGAAACGGTGAACTCTGAAACATGGCTGGTGTTGTCCCAGCCAGTTGGCGCTCCTGAACGGAGTGGTGCGCTGTAGTAAACGTAGAACTTCCCATTTTCGGCAAAATTCGGGTGGAAAGCCATACCTAACAGTCCTCTTTCATCATAGCTTGGGACCAATTGAACCATCCGGCTGCGAAGGTCCAAAAATGGCTGGGCCATCATTTGTCCATCGGCCGTAATAATATTAATTTGACCAAGAAGGTCTGCCACGAAGAGACGGCCGCTGTCATCCGGTGAGGGGACCAGTGCTACCGGCGAGGTAAGTCCTTCGGCAACCAATTCGAGGCCAACGCTCGATGTATCAGTCATTGGTTCTATCGTCGCAGTTGGCTCTACCGTTGGTTCTTCCATAGATTCCCCTACTGCCCCGGTAGGTTCCACCATTGGCGCTTCTGTCGGTTCTTCCATTGTCTCACTGGGTTCTTCCACCGGCTCCCCAGTTGCTTCCGTGACTACTGTCGGTCCCATCACAGCCGTTGGTGTTTCATTATTCGTTTCGCCACAGGCCGCTAACAGCAATACGGCCGTGATAGAAACGACCAATAGTTTGAAGTATTTCATTCAATTATTCTCCTTAGGCTTATTACCTTGTTTTGCTAAGTTGTACCTCAAATTGGCGAGGCGTTCCGCTTTATTAACTTTTTACTGATATTTTCCAGTCTACCCAGAAAGGAACTTCTATCGAAGTGTCAATTATATTATTGACGGCCGTATTGAGGTTGTATATACTCGTTGGACATTCTAATAAAAACGACGTTGATGAAGACAAGTACGGTTAGGTAGACTAACAGAGAGCCGGTGGTCGCTGTGAACCGGCAGCCCGCCAATCGGAAATCCACTTCTGAGTTGCGGCCGAAAAACGGCCGCCGGGTCCGCCCGTTATCGCGTTTGAGAGGCTGTTACTGTCAGTTGGGAGTGAACAGTTAACAGTGAACAGTAATTGGGTAATTGGTAATATTGCCATTTACGGGCTTGAACTGTTTACTGTAATTTGTTTACCGCAAACTGTTTCCCGTTCACTGGTAGTTCCGGCAAATCCAGGTGGCACCGCGAAGCCCCCTTCGTCCTGGAACGAAGGGGGCTTTTTATTTGGTATAAGTGGGTATCACCTGCTTGCTAAACAAATCTCCGCATCTTTGCGTCCTTCGCGCCTTTGCGTGAGATTTCAAGGAGATTGATATGGCTGCAACCGGCTTATTAGCCATCGTCATTTTGGGTTGTGGCGGCCTATTGTCTATTGCGGCCGTTGCTGTTGTTATTTATTTAATTTTGCACGAGCGTGATAAATAAGCGAGGAAGAAATGCTAGATATTAATTTAATTCGAGAAAAACCAGAGTGGGTCAAAGAACAAATTGCCCGCCTGAATGATACTGCTCCCATTGACGAGATATTGGCGGCTGATGAACGGCGGCGGGAAATAATCGGCGAAGTTGAGGAACTGCGCCGCCAGCGGAACGAATCGTCCAAACAGATCGGCCGTTGGATGGGAACCCTCAAAAAACTGGAAGCCGACCTGCGGCGGGCGGAAGCGGGCCAGGACGTAGGCCAGCCAACAGATATGCTGCGAACACAGGTCATGGCGATGGAAGCCAACGCGGAACAGGCTAAAGACGAAACCCGCGAAATCGGGGAACGGATTGCTGTCCTGGATGAAGAACTGCGAGGGGTCGAGGCTAACCTCAATGAGAATATGCTCTGGGTTCCCAACATTCCCGACGAAAGCGTCCCCGATGGCCCTGATGACAGCTTCAACATCAATTACGAACCACAGGGCGCACCCATACCGGAATTTGACTTTGACCCCAAACCTCATTGGGATTTAGGGCCGGAACTTGGCATCATTGACTTTGAGCGGGGTGTGAAACTCAGTGGCAGCCGTTTCTACGTCCTCAAAGGTGTTGGCGCACGATTGCAGCGAGCGTTAATCCAATTCATGCTCAATCTGCATGTCAACGAGCATGGCTACACTGAAATCTACCCACCTTTCATGGTGCGGAGCGAGATGTTTGTTGGGGCGGCTCAACTGCCCAAATTTGCGGACAATATCTACCGAGACGCCGAAGAAGATTTCATGTGGCTGGGAACGGCCGAAATTGCCCTGACCAACCTCCACCGCGATGAAATTCTGGATGAAGCCGATCTGCCCATTAACTATGTTGCCTATACACCTTGCTTCCGCCGCGAAAAGATGAGCGCAGGCCGGGATGTGCGCGGCATCAAGCGCGGTCATCAATTCGACAAGGTCGAGATGTACAAATTCACCACGCCCGACAGGAGCTATGCCGCTCTGGGGGAACTCGTTCGTCAGGCCAGCGACGTCTGCGATGCGTTGAACCTGCCATACCGGAAAGTTGAGATGGTGACCGGCGATCTGGGTTTTGCTGCTGCCAAAAAATACGATTTGGAAATCTGGGCTGCCGGTTGTCAGGAGTGGTTGGAGGTCAGTTCGTGTAGTAACTGCGAGGAATTCCAGGCCCGCCGCGCCAACGTCCGCTACCGCCCCGAAGAGGGCGGCAAGCCTCAATACGTCCACACCCTCAACGGCAGCGGTCTGGCCTTACCCCGCGTCATGATCGCCATCATTGAAAATAACCAGCAGGAAGATGGCTCGATTGTTGTTCCTGAAGTATTACGGCCGTATATGGGTGGCTTAGAGGTGATTGGTGATTAATTATTCCTAACTCAATTTACTCGAGTATTTCTGTCGGAATATACTATTATGTTGGGACACGCAAAAACACCCAATTAGATACAAATAGTTATCAGGTAGTTGACACCCTTAATGAATATTCACTCAAAACTCGGTAACAACGACCGAACTTTAACAAGATTCTACTTCAGCGGCAGCGAAAGCCAGGGGCTGTTTTCAAAGACGCCATCTACCTGTTGATAGAGCGAAATACGAACAGACAGGGCATCTTCAAGGGGGGCGGAGAGGCGGTAATAATCGTCAATCCGTTCCCCGTGCTGCCATTTGCTGGTGGGGTACCAGCCATCAACTGGGTGGTTCCGGTCAGCCTGGATCAAAATGTCATCTGGCCCGCTCGGCGGCTCCTTTGTAACCAGGTGAACGGCCACGCTGTAATCAGACAGATTATCTTGTTCTGCCATCCAGACAAGATGCAGTTGCAGCTCATCTGGCGAAAGGTTGGACAGATCGGCCGTCTTCAAACCAATCCCATTGCCAAAATCAAAGAAAGGTGTGTCTACCGTTTCTATGTCAGGTACAGCTTTCAACTCCACAATCTCCGGCGTTACCATTGCCAGATGCACTTGTCCAATGAGCCGTTCCCATTCCTCAACCGGGCGGTAGAAGAAGGTCTTGCTGGGCGTTAGCAAATGGTCGCCCCGTTCCAAAACGGCCGCAAAATTCCGATCATGGGTGATCAGATTCAAATCTGGAAAAGCGCCCTGGTAGGCCTGGGCATACGCCAGCGCCCAATAATCATGTCCCCACAGCACCGTCATCGTTTGCGGTCGGCCGTCCGCTGCTGGAGGAAGCTCCTTGATTGTCTCGATAAATTCAAGCCGACTGGTGTCGCGGGTGATGACCAGGACATTCTGTCGATTTGTAAAGAACAACGCCAGAACGGCCACCAAGAGTAGGGGGAGCAGAACGAACTTGAAAGAGGTAACTCTCAGAACCAGCAGATTCAACAGCCAGCCCGATCCAACGGCCGTTAAAACCACCGCCGGCATCTTAATCGCCAGCAGCGCATCGGAGACATACCCCTCCCACACCATTAAACTGGCCGCTAGAAATGTGATGACGCCGCCCAAGAAGCCCAGCCGAATAAGCCGGTTTTCTCCCGGCCAGACCAGCCCAACCACACCGGGCAAAAGCAGGTAAAGGGGCCAGTCTTTTAGCAGCAGTTCGCCGAGGATTTTTGCCCGTTCTAACCACACACTCATGCCGTGCGGGACGTCCAAAACGCCGATATGGGCCGAGTTGATGAACAATGCCTTCATCCCTTCCCATGTTCCCGGCGAGCCATAGGTCCATGTCACCCCAAGCCGCGCGACCAGCCATAGATACAGATATGCCACCGGCCCCAACAGTAAAAGTGGAATAACTTTGTGCAATCGGCCGAAAATAAGACGCCAGTGTGGCCATACCAATGGGAGCAGCGCCAACGTGATAAAAACAGCCCCCCGTTGGTGAATGACGGCTGTGCCGCACAAAAATGCCAGCCAGTAGAGATACTTAGTCTCTCCCCCCTTATAAAAGCGCAGACCGACCAACAGAAGGGCCAGCAGCAGCGCCATTGTCATGGTATGCACTTCGGCAATGGAAGCATCCACCCACATTGAGAGGGACAGCCCAAACAAGGCCGTAATTCCGGCAGCAATCCAGGGAGAAATGTCCAGTTCGACCAGCACAAGCAGCAGCAAAACGGCCGCTACCAACCCCCATACCACCGAATAAAGCGAGGCAGAGACCGCCGGTTCCATAATCGGCCGTAAGATAGTCACAAAAAGGGAGCCTAAGAAGCTGTATTGTGGATAGCCGGGTAAATGGATCGTCCCCCAACGTGGCAACGCATTTTGAATTTCACCCACATCTGTCGCGTATGGATTTTGGCTGCCATTAATATGGGTCTGAAAGGTGGAGAGATAGACTATAGCTAGAAAAAGGACAGTGACCAGAATCGCTGTCTGCACCACCGTTTTTTGATCAGCTTGATTTTGGTAGGTAATGAAGTAAGCAAATGGTCGCTTGAGTGCCGTCAGTATTGTTTGCTGCTTCATCTGTAATTTTGACTTTAGAGTGCCTCAATTTCAGGCATAGAACTGGTTTCGGCCGATTTCGTGCTTGAGACTGTCTGATAAACTCGCAGCATCCGTTCAACGATATTGGGCCAGGCATACTGTTGAGCATGTTTTAGGGCATTTCGGCCGAGTTCCTTCTGACAGTTGCGATCATTGAGCAAAGAAAAAATCCGTTCTGCCAGCGCTTCCGGGTCACGCGAGGGAACCAGAAAGCCATTTTCTCCATCTTGTACCAAAAATGCCAGCCCGCCCACCTCAGAAGCTATTACCGGTGTTCCCATCGCCATTGCTTCGAGGGCTACCATTCCAAAGCTCTCGTAGTGAGAGGGCATTATTACCATTTCGGCCGCTGCATAATAGTTCGGCAAAATTCCCTGGTCTTTAGCCCCAAGGAAAGTGACCAGATTTTCTACGCCAAGTTCAACCCGCATTTCTTTGAGCCGGGCCATCTCCGCGTCTGGTGTCTCCGCCCAGGGATCGCCCCCGATAATGGCAACGCACACGTTATCAACCGTATCGGGGCAATGTTTTTGGATCAAGGCCATTGCCTTCATAAGGGTATCTATCCCTTTTAGCGGTTCAACCCGCCCCGCAAAGAGAATGTTCTTGTGGTGGAGCGGAATGCCGACAGTACCCTTGGCAATCGCTTTCGGAATAGGCGAGAACCGTTCCAGATCAACCCCCGGCGGAATGATCGCCACCTTGTCCATATCGGCCCCGTACAACCAGTGGAGTTGGGCATATTCGGCCGGTGTTGCGGCAATAATCCGGTCGGCAATCTCCATCACCTGACATTCACCGTCTATACGGGCCTGGGTAGCACGTTCGCTGCTGCTTTGGGCGATGCGGTTCTTCATATGTCCTAATGTGTGGAACATCTGAACAATTGGAATTGGCCCCCAAACATCCCGCAGGCGGCCAGCGACTAACCCGGAGAGCCAGTAATGGCTGTGAATCAGTTCGTAGTGAAGGTTCTCGGAAGCAGCAAATGCCACCACGCCAGAGACGAATTCGTCCAGATAATTGGCAATCGTGGCCACCGGAATCGGCCGTTCTGGTCCCGCAGGAATATGGATCACTCTCGCGCCAGGGCCGAGGTCGTGTTTGACCGTTGGTTGGCAGTCATCCTCAGACCGGGTGAAGACATCAACCTCAACCCCGTGCCGCGCCAGCTCCCGACTGAAATCTCGGACATAAACATTCATCCCCCCAGTCTTTTTCCCGCCAAGCATCGCCAGGGGGCAGGTGTGAACGGAGAGCATGGCAACGCGGCGAGGGAAGGAGTTGACATTAAAACTTTTGGTCATTATTTTTCCTAAAAGAAATAGTTAATTGTTGAATTGTCGATTTGTTGAATGTTTAATTAGTTCTTGCTCTGGTAAGACCCCGTTAACAATTCACCAATTCAAAGCGCTGAAAACGCCATTTACAAAATCAATTATTAATTCCTTGTATCCTATACGGTCTTCCTCAGCGTGAGTCTATGTACGGTGGTATCTTGCGCACCAAAACGATACTTATAAACTTCATCGCCCCGCAAGAAGTCGAAATCTTTTCGGCCGTTTTCAATTGCCACTTCAATTGCACGAGCCGTTAGAACCACTCCGGCGCTGAGTTGACTAAACGTATCCGGATCGAAGCCGGAGTTATAGACCCAAATACGGCCGTCATAATCATAATTGAACAACGCAGCCGCCTGTTGTCCTTGCATCTCGGCAAACATGAGCTGAAGCGTTCCATCTGCTTGTCCGGCGGCGGCAATCTCCTGAAAGTGGGCCGTCCGGGCTTCATTGAGCCAACCAGCCTTATCCGGGTGACTCTTTTCCAGCAGAACCAGGAATTTATTGACGGCCGTTTTAATATCATCATCCTTGCCAACCGTCCGAATCTTAAGGCCAGCTTCATCCGCCCGTCGCATCTTACGCCGAACTTCATGACGTTGTTTCTTATCCAATCCAGCCAGATAATCGTCGAAAGTGCCGTTTAGGTTAATGATCGGACAAACTTCATGGACTTCCGTAGAGAAAGAAAAACCCCGACTTTCGGCTAGGCGGGGCAGGATTTTACGGGTAGGGGAGGCAGCAGGAATATTACACAAATCAATACAGTTCCATTGAGGAACACGTTCGCTTCCCAAGCAGTCTAAGATGATTTCCCACATCTGTTCTGCATGCTCCGACGTAGTAATAATGTCGAGATAATCTGTCTCCTCAACGCAGCCATTGAAATAGAGCGTTTGCTCGATTAGATAAAAGCTGCCAATACCAAGCAGACGGCCGTCGTCAGAATCATCTCGAACTGAAATCGTGTAGAGATTACCAGGTCCAAGGTGCTGCCACCAACTCTTCTGGTATTCTAATCGTTGGAAAGGGGTGTTGGTAATACCTTGTTCAACCAATGTATTCCACTCAGAAGCCAGGTGCTCAAAAACGGCCGAGCCTGTATGCAATTGCGGTCTCAAAATCCCTCCAATTCCTTAAAACAATACTAATATTATACCGCACTCATGCGATCAAAGAAATGACATACGTTCCAAATGGAAGTTAGCTTTCCCCACGAAATCAGTAACCGAACAGGTATCAGACACGCTGTTACAGAAGCAATCTAGGCGACTAGATACCCTGCATCAGCAGCATATGTCCCTTGCAAAATTTTCCAATGACCAGCAATAAATTACTTTCTTAAATGCCAACTGCTCGACGAACACTCTCCGCCAATTCTCTCGCTGTAAACGGCTTGGTCAGAAAATCGGTCGCACCAACGAGCATCGCCCCCCACTGATGGTCGATCTCCGGCTGCCCAGACATCATAACGATCTTTGTGCTGGGTACATACTGGAGAATCGCCTGACTGGCAACGACACCATCAACCCCTGGCATTTTGACATCCATCAAGATTACATCTGGTCTGTATAGACGGGCCATATCCAATGCTTGCATCCCTGTGCTGGCATGGGCAATCGGATCAATATCGCCTGCCAGCTGGAGCATATGATACAGATTTTCACGTGTTTCGTGGTGATCGTCTACAATGAGTACCTTAATTTTAGAAGCCATAACAACTCTCTTCTATCAAAGGCCGGGAAAAATAATTGTTTCCCATCCCCAAACTGGTTATTTGATTGTTAGATAAAACAACGGTGTGTTAGACACAACAAGAATTATTATAACAGATTTAGTGCAGGAAAAATATTAAGGTTGCATTGGAGAAGAGAGGCAAGGGCTGACCTAAGTGACCGTCCGCAAATAAAGGCGCATTAATCCGCCTCTGTGTTCATTTTCAATCTCGCTCTTCGTAGACGAATTGGCGAACTTTTGCACCCACGAGATAGGGGTCCACCTTAACCCGTGCCAGCCCTGTCTCAACGGCCGTTCGCGCGACCGCTTCGGCCACTGCCGGAGCCACCGTGAAGTCCGTCCCTTTTGGAATAATCCAATCTGGCCGCAGTGACCGATCATCAACCAGTCCGGCAATGGCTCTGGCTGCTGCGATCTTCATCTCGTCGCTGATATTCGGCACGCGGGTATCCAACGCTCCCCGGAAGATACCGGGGAAAGCCAACGAATTGTTGACCTGATTCGGCAGATCGCTGCGCCCCGTTGCCACGATACCTGCTCCGGCTGCCAGCGCCTCATCGGGCATAATTTCCGGTGTGGGATTCGCCAGGGCAAAGATGATCGGATCCTTCGCCATCGTTTTTACCATCTTCTGGGTCAGAACGCCTGGCGCAGAGAGGCCAATGAAAACATCCCGGTTTTGAACGGCCGCTGCCAAATCGCCTTTGAGCTTGTCCTGGTTGGTGATCTCGGCCATTTCCTCTTTGATCCAGTTCATTCCCTTTTTGCGCCCCTTGTAGATGATGCCGGTTGTATCCACCATCACAACATCCTTAACCCCCATCGCCATCAGCAGCTTGGTAACAGCTATGCCAGAAGCGCCTGTGCCATTGGTCACAACGGACAGTTCTCCCGGTTCTTTGCCGGTCAGGCGGCAGGCATTTAAGATTCCGGCCAAAACGACAACGGCCGTTCCATGCTGGTCATCATGGAAGATAGGAATGTCGGTCTGTTCCCGCAGCGTTTTCTCAATATAGAAACAGCGTGGGGCTGAAATATCTTCCAGATTAATCCCGCCAAAGGTGGGTTCCAGCCACTTAACAACCTTGATGATTTCGTCGGGGTCTTGTGTATTCAGGCAGATCGGGAAGGCTTCCACCCCGGCAAAGGTATGGAACAGAATCGCTTTTCCCTCCATGACCGGCAGCGCCGCCCGCCCGCCGATATTACCCAGACCCAATACCGCGCTGCCATCGCTGACAACGCCCACCAGATTGCTTCGCGCCGTCAGTTCGAAGACCTGTTCGCGCTCCTGGTGAATCAGGCGGGTTGGCTCCATTGCCCCAGGATTCAGGTAGAACATTTTGAGGATGTGTTCATCTCGAACAGGGATTTTGCTGTAAATCTCCAACAGCCCCTGGAAACGGTCATGCAGTTCAAGCGACTCTTGGGATACATCCAACTTGCCGTTACTTTTCGGTGGAACCGGCAGCTTGCCTTCGTAAACAAAGCGTCGGGTACGGGCGGAGATGGATTCGGGAGTAATATCCGAACGTTTGCAATCCGAGCGTTCGATAACGGCTCTGGCAACCGCTTCGGCTACTGCCGGAGCTACCCGGTAATCAAGCACGCGAGGCATAATATAATCGGTATGGAGTTCATCGTCGTGAACCAGCCCGGCAATGGCTTTGGC
>JBAPRX010000654.1:0-1550 GCA_049281335.1 Promineifilaceae bacterium (SeqCode) | reverse complement strand
TTGATGTTGACATTCTGTTTACCCATCCAGGCTAGAGAACCAACATTCGGATCGTTGTTCATCTGCACGACCATTTCATGGTTAACCTGGTTCCCCCCGACGCTGGGACTGAGTTTAGAGGAAAATTCGGCCGTGATCGCCGCATCAGGCCCGCTGGCTGCGGGATTAGGAAGGTCTACCGTAACCGTCGTTGTCATCGGAGCAGAAGAGCCTTTTGTCAACCGCTTCCAATACCAGGCATCCGGCTCGTTGGGGAAAGAGTCCCACTGGTCGGTCCAGGTCGGATACCAGATTGTTTCCGGTTCAGTCGTGATTGAAGAAAGGAAGGTAGAAGCGACAGTACCGCTTTGCGAAGCAACAGAGCCGATAGCATCCGGGGTTCCATTCGCCCAGAGCCAGAAGACATTGTTATTAATGAATTGATGTTCAAGACGAGAACCATTGAACGCCCAGCCATAGAATCGAACCAATTCGCCCGATTCAAACTGGCTGTCGCCATCGCCAACAAACGCATAAGCAACGGGCTGCCCCCGGTAGAGCATCTGGAACGTTTGAGGATTGACGCTGTTCACATTCATTCCTGCTGCCTGCAAATCAGCATAGGTAACTTCGTAGATGCCATCTTCGTTTACCTCAATCTTGTAAGCGTCTGAGCCAACCGGCAGCAAGGTTCCCGTGCCGGACATATTCTCAGGCAAACCACGCCAGTTTTGGGCCTGATCAGCATTCAGAACCAATCCCTCTAACGTGCTGTTCAAAGGAGATTGGCCCGGCAGTGGCCGAGCTTCTTCATTTCCCCCACCAATAAACTGAACAGTTACCTCTAGCTGGTGTTGGGTAAGTTGGTGTGAAACAGGATTGTACTGTAATGGGTACAGTTTCAAGGATACCAGTCGGACATCTCGAACGTACATCGGCTCCGAAACTTCGTATAACGATGCGGGATAATCCCCATCTTTCTCGAAAACGGCCGAATTCGGGTCAGCTTTAAGGCCATCTTCATTGATCGCGGCAAAATCGGCCGAACCATCCTGTACATCGGCTGCACTTTGGGGATCAGGGACGGCCGTAACAGTCCAATTCTGGAAAACGGCCGACTCCTTCGACGTCACTGCTACTTCAGCCTCGGCTCCGGGCGGCAGGGCGATATAGGTGGCATAAAAAGGCAGGTCGGGAGATCCCGGTTCGCTGGTACGGCTGTTGAGACCCGGAATTTCGACTTGCGCCGCTGCATTCTCGCTAAGTTTGGGGGTGTTTAACAGGAACGAAACACTGTCAGAGGTAGTTGTCAGGTTCGTGATTGGGTTTTGTTGGGTTGAATCATTTACAGGCTGGTTCGCCTTTGTGGCGCTGCTGTTTTGCTGGGCCGCCTGAAGTGTTGTCCAGAACAAAGCCATCATCAAGACGGCGCCAATAAAGGGAACAAAAACTTTCCGATTTTTCATTTTGTCTCCTGGACCCAGGTAATAAGACCACGATCATTTAATTTGGTTAAAAAATCTTCAACGTCTTGATGTGCCTGGGCCTCGCTAACATCATATTGTTGAACA
>JBAPRX010000653.1:0-6484 GCA_049281335.1 Promineifilaceae bacterium (SeqCode) | reverse complement strand
GCCAACGGCCGTCTGGCGACCAATCCAGGCTGTTTAGCGACGTACCCCGTGACTGGAAAGTCAGCGCCAGCCCCCAACTATCACGCTCCCAGACATAAACCCTGCCGCCGGTATCAGAAGAGGCCAGGAAACGGCCGTCCGGCGACCAATCCAAACCAGTAATAGAGGCATCAGTATCCTCAATGGGAATAACCTGCAAGATGTCTCCCGTCTGGCTGTCCCAAATCACAACAGCCGGTTCATCCGTAGCAGTCGAGGCAATGAGACGGCCGTCTGGCGACCAGGCCATTGCATCAGCCCCGGCCCCTTCAACCTCAACCAACAGTTGTTGGTCAGACAGATTCCAAATACGTAAGAAATTGTTAAAGTTGATGGCAGCAACCCGCTCACCGTCAGGAGAAAGGGCGGCGACATTCACATAGGAGTCCTCACTGCCCGCAAAGATAGGCGTCATCTCATCCCTTAAACCGGAAGACAGATCAAAAACCTGGATAGAAACCGATGGTCTGGCAAGGAGTGTGCCATCGGCCGAGATAGAGAGGCTCTTTCCATCACCTGTGAAGCCCGGCAGCATGCCAACCTCTTCCAGCGTTTCCAAATTCCAGAAATAGGTTACATCATCACCGGTGTGACCCGATATTAATCCGCGTCCGTTAGCGTTCCAGGCGATGCTGGAAACCTGCCCCGTGTGAGCGTGGGTCGAACGAGTTGCCTGAGGGCTGCCCGCTCGCCAGATGCCAAGCAAATTGTCATCAAATCCAACGGCCAGCGAGTCGTTATCAGGCATCCAGGCTGGCGTAACAGGGCCGCTGTTTTCCCCACCATACTCCGCCAGTCCGAAACCTGTTTCCGGTTCCCAGAGGCGGAGGTAGCCATCATTCCCCGTTGTTACCAGACGGCTGCCATCAGGCGAAAGGGCCATTGTGATAAGGCCAAATTCGTGGGCCATCCATTCGGCCACAGCGTCCCCGGTGGAGGATTCCCAAACACGAACCATACCATCATCGGCTCCGGTGTAGAGGTGGGCATCGTCGGCGCTCCAAAGGACCCCTTCGACAATGGTCTCATGGGGCAAAGACAGGACCGGTTCGCCGCTTCCAACGTCCCAAACAACGGCCGTTCCATCTTCGCTGGCTGTGGCGATCCTATCGCTGTCGCCATGAGGCCAGGAAACCATCCGAATCGGCCCACCATGACCTTCAAGGGCTATAATAGCCTCTTCGCTTTCCACATCCCAAATATAAACCAGGTTGTCCTCTCCGCCAGAAGCCAGATAATGGCCGTCCGGCGACCAGACCACCGTTTTCACGCTCCCATGATGGCCTGTAAGCATATGAATCTCCTGATTGCTGTCAACGTCCCAAATCTTAATGCTGCTGTCATCACTGGCAGAGGCCAGCAAGTGGCCGTCCGGCGACCAGGCCACTGCCCGCACCGGCGCAATATGCCCTTCCAGCAGCGTAATCGGTTCCAGATTTGCGATGTCATACAACCAGACCCCAATCCCGCTCCCGGCAGCAAGAATCGTGCCATCGGGATTGACCGCCAAACCGGTCAGGAAGCCCCTTCCCAGCCTTGCTAACTCCTGAAAACTGCCAACCTCGCCTGCCGACAGAACGCCCTCAGCCTCCGGCAAATTTTCCGTCGGGGCCGCTGTCGCTCTGGGAGCAGAGTTAATGGCGGATGCGCTGGTATTGTCATTGTTATCCGTGTTGTTCGAGCTGGTTTCAACACGGGTGTTTTCATTGGGTGATTCGGCCGTATCTGGCCGGTTCAACAACGAGATAGCCAGAACCCCAGCGGCAATGAGACAAAGAGCAATAAGCAGGCCGCCACCGGCAAGCACGATGGGGTTCCGCCATATCGGCCGTTCCTTTTTGTCCGAAGCTGCTTTTTCTGGTTGTGGCGTCGGGGCGGTCGTAACGGCCGTTTTCTGCTCCGGTGAGGCGTATTCGGGCGCAGCGCGAGTCGGCTCAACCGCCTGTTGAAGCTGTTGCGGCGTTGGCGTCTCGATAACCGTTTCAATAGAATGTTTGCTGCTCGGTGGCGGTGATGGGGAGGAAGGAGCAGCTTGCGATTGACCCGCTGGCTCCTGTAGGTCAGGCCCAGCGGCCGTTTTCTGTTCTGGCGACAATGTCGGGGACAGCAGCGTCACCGCCGTCGCAAAGTCAGTCGCCTTCGAGAACCGTTTCTCCGGCTCTTTTGCCATCGCCCGTTCTAACAGGCTGTCACATCCCTGTGGCAGGTCAGGGTTAACCGACAAAATACGGGGAACCGGCTCCAGGATATGTTTCATCATCAGCTTGGCCGGTGTATCGGCATTATAAGGAATCGTGCCGGTCAGCATCTCAAAGAGAATAACCCCCAGCGCATAGATGTCGCTTCGGCCGTCTATCGGTCGGTCGCCGTACACCTGTTCAGGACTCATGTAGGCCGGGGTTCCAATGGCCCCGCCCCCGGTCAATTTCAGGCTGGCCTCAGTCAGACGGGCGATCCCAAAGTCAGAAAGATAAGCCTCGCCGTATTGATCAAAGAGGATATTGCCGGGTTTTAGATCGCGGTGGATAATGCCTTTGCCATGCGCCCGATCCAGGGCGGAGCCAATACGTCTGATAATTTTGGTGGCGTTGTCCAGCCCCAGCATCCCCCCCTGAATCTTTTCGGCCAGTGAACCGCCGGACATATAGCGCATGACGATGAAAGGCTGCCCTGCATGGTCGCCATAATCATAAATGGGGACGATGGCGGGGTGTTCCAGGGCAGCGATAATTTCAGCTTCCTGCTGGAATCTGGCTCGCATAGCGGCCGTATCGGTGAATTGGGCTGGCAGCACCTTGATAGCGACCTGTCGTTTAACGAACGGATCGTTGGCAAGGTATACGACTGCAAAGCCGCCCCGACCTAACAGGCTGGTAACCTGGTAACGGCCGATTGTTTCAGGCGTCATCTGAATTAATCAATATCAACCGTGAAGGAGCCGAGATCATTAAAGAACTCTCGCACTCGAATAACATAAAGGTTGTCATCTGGTAAGGTGAAAGTTAATTCTTCAGCCTCGCCAGAAAGGTTATCGTCAGCCTCTGCCAGCGGTGTCAACAAATCACCATCGGCAAAAATCTCGATGACAAGATCAATGTTGTCCAATGGGGAAGCGGAAACGGTAAAGATTTCTCCAGCATCACCCCGGAAGTAGTAATCCAACTGCGTTGTCGAGCCGAAGCTGGCGTCAATATGATCTTGATGTGCCAGGAGCAGGCTGGCTTCCGGTGGCACGAAGAGGGTGATGTCATAATTGCCGGTTGAATTATCATAACCGGTCACGCTGAAGTAATAATTCCCGGCCGCAGGCAGTTGGTAAGAAAGCGTTTCCCTTCCAAACGAATCGTCAACATCTTCCAGCAAGGCATCCGTATCATCGTTGTAAATGCTGAGAACAACGTCCAAATCACTTTCTGGCTGGACAATGGCAACGACGGTGACGCCACCAGAAGAACTGGCAAACGGGAATAGGTGTTCAGCGCCGGATGTGAGGGTGTCCGAAGCATAAAGGGTGCTTCCTGGCGGCGCTTCTGCGGCCGTATCAAGCGAAACGGTGTAGGAACCGGCTGTCCCGGCAAAACCGGTGACTGCAATCGTGTAGGCGCCCGGCGCAGGAATGGTCAGATTGCGAATTTCTTCCGTCCCAAAACTCTCATCTATTTCCCCGCCGGGGACAACTGAATCGCCTTCCTCATTAAAAATGTCAAAAACCAGGTCGAAGTCCTCACTATCAGGCTGGACGACCACATCAATCCTGTCTCCCGCAGCGGCGTTAAAGGTCCAATTTTGTGTTTCCCCATCGCCGACGGAACCGTTTAAGGTGGAGCCGAGGGAAATTGCCCCGCCGCCCGGATTGGAAGCGCCTGGGGTATCGGTTGGATTAAGGTTAAAATTTGGTGTGTTCGTGGGTTCCAGGGGAGCGGACGTCGCAGTGGCAGCATCAACCAACGCAGCGGTGGCTGTTGCAATCTCTAATGTTGCCTGTGGTGTGGCGGTGGAATTGACCACAACGGCCGAAGTCGGGGTTGCTTTGTTGAGAATATTTCCCAGAACGCCCAAACCGCCCAGAGCGACCGCGCCCCCGATGCACAACACAATGCCAAGACAGCCAACGGCCCAAATCCAGTTGGGGATGCCGCCCCGCTTTTTCTCAGGTTCGGCCGTATAAGTGCCTATGCCAATATCCGATGCACTTCCGGGGCCGGTTGGTGGATAGCCCGTTGCCGCCCCGCCCGTTGTGGGGGGGACAGTCTGGGGCCGGGGATGGTAGGAAGGGGTTTCCACCACCGTTCCGGCCATTCCAGTAGTAGGCATGACCGGCGATTCCAGCACCGTTGCCTGCTGTGCGCCCCCCTGCATCTGCACAGTGGCCGAATCGGATAAGGCCGAGGCAATGTCTACGCAGCTTTGGAAACGCTGGTTTGGCTCTTTTGCCATTGCTTTGGAGATAACAGTGGCAGTATTAGAAGGCAGGTCAGGACGGTCAACCAGAAGATTGGGAACCGGCTCCAAAATGTGTTTCATCACCAGCCCCATTGGAGTGTCGGACTGGTATGGCAGTTTGCCGGTTAGCATTTCATAGGCAATTGCCCCAAGCGAGTAGATGTCGCTTCGGCCGTCTACCTCTTCTTCGCCCCTGGCCTGTTCGGGACTCATATAACCCGGCGTGCCGATGATGGCATTACCGGTGTATTGGATCGTTGCTTCGGACATCTTGACGATGCCGAAATCAGCAACGAAAGCGTCCCCTCGGTCGTCAAAGAGAATGTTACCCGGTTTCAGGTCGCGGTGGACAATCCCTTTTTGGTGAGCTTCGTCCAGGGCAGACCCGATTCGTTTGAGGATTTCGGCCGCTTGTGGAACGGGAATTGGCCCATTCTCCTTGAGACGGTCGGCCAGAGAACCGCCTTTCATGTAGCGCATCACAATGAAGGGCTGTTCCTCGTGTTCCCCAAAGTCATAGACCGGCACAATTGCCGGGTGGTCTAATTTGGCAATGACCTGGGCTTCCCGCTGGAAACGCGCCCGAAACTGAGGGTCAAATGTAAATTGGCGTGGCAATACCTTGATGGCCACTTCCCGGCTCATGAAGGGGTCCATCGCCAGGTAAACAACCGCCATACCGCCCCGACCAAGTTCTTTCTCTATCTCATAACGACCAATTTTTTCTGGTAACATAGGATTGATTTTACTTCCAAGAAAATAATGGGCAAAATAGTAAAATTCGTGTAACCATACAGGTGCGCTGCACTGCCCACTAAACCTTACTCCAACCGATAGTTATTGGGTAGTGCATTGCACCTCTAAGAGATGTATAGTTACAAATTCATTGTCAAATGATTCACTGTTAACTTTTTATAGATTAGTATAATTTGTGATAACGATAATTACTGTTGTTGAATTTATAGACAAGCGGTCAACTTAAGGAGGATACAATTGTGAAATATCTCTTATTTCTGTTAGTTGTTTTGTTAATGGCTGCATTGGCGTGTGGAACAGGTGATGATCCTACTCCGGAGCCAACAACGCCGGCCCCAACTTCAGAGCCGCAGCAAGAAGAAGAGCAGGCAACTGCGACGACGGCCGGAACGGTCGAACCCGCTCCTGTCTTTACCGTCACGTCCGCAGTCACAGATACGCCTGAACCCACGCCAACCGCTACCAGCACGGCCACGCCAACGGCAACCAGCACGCCGCTCCCGCCGAACGTGCCGCCGCCAACGCCAACGCTGCCTCAGGAATTAACAACCCTCATCCCGACAATTCCTACGATAGCATTTCCTACGATTGAAGGTTTCCCAACAATCCCAATTCCGACGATACCCGGTTTGCCGTAGCAGCAAGTAAACTTCAGACAGTTTTTATAAGGCAGGTTCAATCTCCCAGATTGAACCTGCCTGTTGTTAATGATCGTTATTAGCCGGTCGGCAAATTCACACAGTTACCGGTTCCAACATTGATAGTGTGGTTTGCGTTGGCAACCAGCGCACACATCTGGGTTGCTCCGGCAGGTTTATCATTGACACCATAGCCGGTGAAGGGGCTGCCATCATAATAAACAAACCACGTTCCCTGGTTGGGGCCGACCCCGGCCTGTTCCGGCGGAACCGTGTTAAAGAAAAAGTGAACGTGCATACCGGGATTGACCGGTGTGTAATTAATCGTCTCAAAGCTGACGACATATTGGCCGTTTTCCAGAGCAATACCGTCAATCTGAACAAACGGCCCGGTTGGTTGGGTTGCAGTGGCAGTCGGAGTTGGTTCAGGCGTGTCCGTTGGTGCGCTGGTCGGAGTTGGGGGAGGCGTGTTCGTTGGCGCTGCTGTCGTTGCCGTCGGCTCTATAACTGCTTCTGTCGCCTGTGAGGCTTCGGTGGCGTTGTTTTCAACGGCCGTTGTTGGCTGGAAGGCAACTTACGATGTTGGCGTCTCAGCAGCAGCTTCAGCC
>JBAPRX010000652.1:0-2491 GCA_049281335.1 Promineifilaceae bacterium (SeqCode) | reverse complement strand
TCTGGAAAGAGATGCTGGAACAATACGAACGGCCGACATTGGACGTGGCAATTGAGGAGGCGTTGGCGGAGTTTGTGTCAAGGCGGGAGAAGGAGTTGGAAGGGAAAAGTTTGTATGAATAATGAATAACGAATTTCGAATCATGAACGGTGAAATCCGGTAGGGGTGGGACAGGCGGGCTAAAGCCTCCGCCATCCCCAAATGGCTTCTTCCCGCCTGTCTCACCCCAGATTGCCCCAAAAAGGGTGAGACGGCGCGGAAGTTAGGTTTCAGATAAATACCAACACCCCTCCGCGCCGTCCCACCCCTACCGATTTAGGATAAAAAAAAACCGGCCACTTTAGAAGCAGCCGGGGTTTAGGAGGGGGTGATGGGATATTTATTTATCGTTGTTTAGGCCGTTTCCAGGGCCAGGGTGCGGCTTTGCCAGCGGTCAAAGTTGACGCCTTTGACCAGAAGCCAGATGGGGAATGCGATTTCGGCAATTGCAATCACCATTGCGATGATTCCCGGCGTTGTCTGATAACTGGGCAAGAATAACAGGCCCGTTGTATCAACCAGATAGCCAATCCCGGCCAGGAGGAACAGCACTCCCAGCAGTTTGGGGAAATAACCGGATTTGAAAATCAGGTAGCCCAGAATTAAGACATGGGGAACCAGGAAGGCGATGCCAATCGTGAAGCCGTAGCTGTGAGCATCGAGGAAGAGGTTCATCAAGGCATGTATCTGGTTCGGTTCAAAGGTAGAGAGGAAGTCGCCACCCTTCAAAAGCTGCAAGACGAAGAAGTAGTTCAATAAATTCAGACCGTGAATGGTAGTCATAGCCAGTCGAGAAACGGCCGCTATTAAGGACAAAGTTTGGTTAACCGGCTTCAGCAAGTAGTACAGCAGGATGGACAACATCACTTCGCTCAACAAGATGACCAGTTCGGCCCCAATCCCGCCAAACTTAAACAGGGACTCAGAAGCGAGGATGTTTTCGGCCGTCTTGGCGGCGTCTCCGGCCACAATCAATTGATCGGGCATATACATATGGGCGAAAACGGCCGCGATGGTGATGATCAGGTACAAAACGCCTGCGATTCTGGCATAAACGAATGGGGATGTTTCAGTCATTCTGGTTTTCATTTGAGTTTCTCCTTTTCTTAATAACTCGTCACTATCCAGGTCAAAAACCCGAATAGTGACGATCACTGATTTCGTAATAACTAATCGTAGACCTGAATCTTCTTCTTATTTACCAATTTCTAATTGGTTGCTGGTTAGTTCCCTTATTTGGGGGATGGTCGTATAGCCCACGAATAGGAGAACACCCAGCGAAACGAACAGCAGCGGCCAGCCGAATCTCAAATCAAATCCGCCCAGTCCGAGGATGAATTCAAAGAAAACGGCCGAGACAAAAAATATAGCCAGCCCAACTTTGACCAGGCTCCAACCAGCGCGGCGCTGTTCCTGCTCATTTTTAACCAGACCATAGGCCAGCATCCCCAACCCGATGGAGGTTGGCGCAATCAAGGTCCAGGAATAGGGCCAACTTGACCAATAACCGATAATACTATGAACAAACAAAATAAAGCCCACCATCGTTGTAATGCTGCCAACAATTGACAGCGCTTTGCCGATTTCTTCATCTAAAAACAGGGAAAGCAAAAATAATCCCACGCCTGGCCCAATGATGAATAAAGGCCAGAAGTTCGCTCCCAGGTGAATGTCGAACAATTCGCCAAAAAGGAAAATGATTCCCACCAAAATTAAGAGGCCGCCCGATAATGCAATCGCTTGACGAAACTCCAGAATATTACTTTTCTTGTCCATTTTTTACCTACCTTTAGGGTGGATGCAGGGGACGACCCGACACCATATATATTTAGAATTTATCAGTCATATCATTTGCTTTATGTATAAATGTCAATTACTTTTCCGTTGCATTCACACTCCTTTTAAACAATATTGACCCATTTAATCTGTCTGATGGGGTTCCACGTGATAAACAGAGAGCAATGGCACCCCTAAATCACGCACTTTTTTAAGCAGTCCATGTAGGGCAGCCTGGTCAACGATTGGGCCGGTCAAAACGGTGTCGCCGTTCGCTTCCAGTGTGATGGTCAATCCCTCAAACCAGTCGGCCCAGCTTTCGTCGAGATGCCCTTTGAGGCGAATTTCAACCATTTCGGATTCGCCATCTTCTTCAGTTGATTTTCGTTGTGCATTCATGTTGTGTCTCAATCACTTATCTCGTTTTTTGTGTCGGTGCCTCGTGTTGTTCAATGGTTAAAGGATACCGGCTGACATGGTGAGAGGTCATCACCACAAATGGTGATTGATGTGGTGATCTAGGCGGCGACTGGTAGCGTCTGGGAAAAGGAGTAGCCACGAATTTCACGAATTTCACGAATTAGGGGAGATGGACACGGAGGGACGCGGAGGGGAAGAGAAACACAGAGAGGTTTTGGGGCGTGTTGTGTTCTTCCTGTGAGAAACAGGATTGAGG
>JBAPRX010000651.1:0-2324 GCA_049281335.1 Promineifilaceae bacterium (SeqCode) | reverse complement strand
TGCCTAAATACATCGCCGGTAACGATAATGAGTAAGCTAACCAAAGCCACTTACTATATACCACAGCTTCTATATAGCGCTCTGAGAAAACCAACGGCACTAAGATTGGCAAAGCAATAAATCCCACCAGCCCAATTACAACAAATAATATTAATAAAAGAAAAAACTTTGGCTTAAAATATTTCCAGGCAATTACTACATCCGGGGCTTTGTATATTTTTGATGATATGAACTGATCGAAAATATCAAAGATTTTGTTGAGTTGTTTCGGGAAAATGAACGCAATAGAGTAAATAGCCACACTGGATACAGAGATGTATTCATTAATAATTAATTTATCGGTATCAATTAAAGCGCTAAATAAAACAGCAACAGTCATGTGTAAACCAAACTTAATTGCCCGATCATTCCTAATATCGTTCTCGCGGTTTTTCAATATATAAATTAGAAGACCACCGGTAAAAAGTGCCGGTAAACTGAAAAACCAGAAAATTGTTTTATTAAGCGTTATCGGCCGTAGCAGAATAACAATAACTGTCGTCAGCAGCCCAATACCAACAATGGCAGTTTTACTATAAGCCGATTGAAACAGTTTATTGCGAGCATTGAGCCAACTGCTCCAGATTTGTTCCAACCGAAAAGGGAAAAATAACGCAGCTATGAAGACGCCAACCGCCAAAACCTTTTGCCCGGAGAGATAATAGTAAACGCCCACACCGGCCACAACCAGTCCCCCAACCATGTTGGCGCTCATTTTCAACCGCAAGATTGGGAACAGGTTGCCGTCGTACCGTTTAGCGGCCGAAATCGCCATGCTCTGATAGAGGCCGGTCAGACAAAAGGTGCCAACAACATTCATCAGGGACAGAATAACCTGGTATTGTCCGAACACCTCAACCGGCAGGAAGCGGGCCATGAGGCTGGCGCTGGCAAGGCCAAAGGCAAAGGTGATGGCCTGGGCCAACCCCAACCCGGCCAGTGTTGTCCACTGACGGCGACGTTTAACGATTAGTTCTTGGATAGTGGCTAACATATGCAAGGAAAGCGGCTAATAATTTGTCACTTAAAGCTGGTCAGGCTCGACCCCAACGTTTCAGTAACGTCAACCTACTATCATAAACTTGATCGAGTTGAACAAGTTGATCAACTATTGAATCATTCACTCGGCCGTCTTGCGTAAGCCGTAATCAAATCCCCAAAATTAACAGGGACTGCTGCCGAATCCACCCGCAGCGTTCGGAACATCGCGCCCAAAAAACGGCCGAACGGCCGACTCAATCCCCCAACCCGCGTCGCCAGATAGCCCAAACTTAAAAAGCGGCTCTGTGGTCCAACCCAAAGGACTTCAAAGCCAACCTGTTCCAGCATCTGCGCCAGCGTACGATTGCTAAAGTAATGGATGTGCATATCCATCAACCAGGGCCAGCGCCGCCCCATGACTCTGGCAGCAAGACTATCAATATCCATCGTATGGACAGCCATAAAGCCGCCAGGCTTAAGCAAAGCATATGATTTTGCCAGCTCTCCCGCCGGGTCATCCAAATGCTCAATCACATCCCACATCGTAATGGCATCAAACTGACGCCCCTGCAATTCAGGCGCGTCTTGTGTCCCTTCAATCACGGGCAGGCCATGTTCCTGGGCGACTCCAGCCGCCCAACGGGAAGGTTCTACCCCAACAGCCTCCCAACCCGAAGCCCGCGCCGCCTCCACAAAGACCCCGATATAAGCGCCGACATCAAGCAGGTAACGGCCGTTTGCCGGCCCGGTCCTTTTTTCAAAAGCCTGTAAATGTTTACGGAAAGTCAGTTCACGTCCAACTCGCTCTTCAAGGTAGGTTTTGTCCTCGACGGCAGCATAGGCTCCCACGAGTTCGGCCGGTTCCCAACGAGGATTGGCATAAACAAAATCACAGTGACGGCACTGGACGATCTGAGGATGGCTGCCATAACCAGGGTTGGTACAGCGAAAAGCCTCCACATTAAGATTTTTTCCGGCAGGAATCGTCGCGGGAAACCGAAGCTCCCAATCATCTCGGCCGCAGAGGTTGCAGGATACAGAAATCACAATTGGTTTATAAGTAATCCCAACCTCCCGGAAGTTGTTTATGAGCAATGATTTAGTGGAAGAAACTTCCGGGAGGTTTTAAGTTATTTTGTTAACAATGTAGTTAGGTCAAAATCAACGAATAACCTAATCAATCTGTTCCTCGGTGAGGTGGGAGCCGGTTGCAACATACCCTTCGGGCTTCTTAACCAAAAACTGCCCCATCACAAGCTGGTCAATATCAGAGGCGGCGAAAGTGTTCAAAGCCTCTTCCGGGG